>JBBRMP010000182.1:0-11689 GCA_038230755.1 Cytophagales bacterium
TAGTTTGGCAGGAAAAACGGAATTCAAACGCGACGAAAGTTAACTGGTCTTTTACGACCGCTAAGGCTCGTGAAAAGTTAAAAAACAGGTACGATGAAATTAATAACTTTACTATGCAAAACTAAATTGCTGTAACACTAGAAGCACTCTGTATTCTAGTATTTGACAACACTAATGAGAATAATCAGTGGCGTGACGAGGCTCTACAATTGAGAGTTTTAGTTGAATTGAGAAAGCGAAAAGATGAGTTGATGGTAGTCAGTAGCGCAATTCCGGCTTATATCAAAGCTATTGTTTACCCGCAATTGGGCTTCAACGTTTAACTTGCTTACTGCCACTAATTCGCTCCGCGTTGCCGGCTTTCGGGCGATAGGCAGCTTGTAGGTACGCTAAGTGGCAGCCCGCAAAACAAGGGTGAAAAGGCAGTAGGTGCGTCACGCATGGTCATTGTCTTGCAGGCCATCAGTCCTTGTAGGTGGGGCACATAGCGCGAGGCCAACACAAACCGTAAATTGCTCAACCACCTGTTAAATTACCCCACCATGACTAATCCTTTTAACGCATTACTGGCCGATGACGCCCTACAATCAACGATTTTGCCGCTTTTCGGTGGGGCCGAAAAACCGATTGAGGAGATGAATGAGGATGAACGTAACCGAGCGGCGGAACAGGTCTACCTGAAGGTCAGAGAAGCGGCATTCAGCCGGGGGCTGCCAGTTATTGTTAAAGTTAATGGCCTGATGATCAAAGAATTTGCCGATGGTCGTACAGAATTGATTGCCTAATGAGTCCCTTCTTCTATATCGTCGCCGGACCAAATGGTGTAGGAAAATCAACTGCATCCTTCCAGTACTTGCCAAAGGGCATCGAGTTGATAAACTCAGATGATATAGCTCGCCAGATTCGGTTAAAGCAAACGCATCAGGAGGTTGTTCAACAGATGACCAACGATGAGTCGCAGCGGCGTATCCAGCAGCATTTACAAAACCGGGAATCTTTTGCAGTTGAAACGAATTTGCACGAGATTGAGACATGGCATTACTTTCTGGCTATTCAGCAAGCTGGCTATGTTTTCAGGTTACTTTTTCTCTGCGTCGATGACCTGCCTATCCTGTATCAGCGCGTGCTGAACCGGCATCTTCAGGGTGGGCATTTCGTTCGGGAAGATATAATCCGGGGACGGTACGTAGGCGGATTATCATTGCTCAATCATTTCTTCGACAAGCCCGATTCGCTAACGTTAATCAACGCAGAAGACAAATTAGACATTGTCTATCAGCGAGTTGACGGTGACGTTCTGATCCAAAAAGAACCGCTCCCAGCCTGGGTAACAACCAGTTTACCAATAACAACGTCAACCCCCATCAACCACTAAAAACACCCAATGAACCGCCGACACTTTAATCAACTCATGGGCATGAGTACCGCTGGTATTCTGCTGCCTAACATTGCCAGCTTGGGCCGCTCGGTAGACCCCGCCGCGCTGCTGGAACCCGGCCTGGACGTGGCCGTTAAAAAGCGCCTCGCCGATGCTGCCCTGAACGCCGCCAAAGCCAAAGGCGCTACCTACACCGATGTCCGCATTGGTCGCTACCTGAATCAGTTTGTGGTCACGCGCGAAGACAAGGTCCAGAACATTGTGAACACCGAAAGCTACGGCGTAGGTGTGCGCGTGATTGCCAACGGCTGCTGGGGGTTCGCCGCCGTGGTCGATGCCAAAAACGAGACCGATATGGCCCGCGCTGCCGAAGAGGCCGTGGCCATTGCCAAAGCCAACTCGCGGCTGTTGAAAAAGCCCGTCCAACTAGCCCCGCAACAGGGCTACGGCGAGGTGTCGTGGAAAGCGCCCATCAAACAAAATGCCTTTGAGGTGCCCATCAAGGAAAAGGTCGATTTGCTGCTGGGCGTGAACGCGGCGGCCATGAAAAATGGTGCCAACTACGTGAACTCGGTGCTGTTTATGGTGAACGAGCAGAAGTACATCGCCACCTCCGACGGCACCTACGCCGACCAGGACATCCACCGCATCTGGCCCATTTTCAACGTGACGTGCATCGACCCGAAATCGGGTAAGTTCGAGACGCGGAATGCCCTGAGCGCACCAAGCGGCATGGGTTATGATTATTTGCAGGTGAACCCCGCCGATAAAATTTCTGGCGTAACTACCCGCTATAACAAGGGTTACGATATGCTCGAAGACGTGACCTCCGCCGCCCAACAAGCCAAACAGAAGCTCTCGGCGAAGTCTGTCGAGGCCGGGAAGTACGATCTGGTGCTTGACCCCAGCCACCTCTGGCTAACGATCCATGAGTCGGTAGGCCACCCGCTGGAGCTTGATCGGGTGCTGGGCTACGAAGCCAATTTCGCCGGAACCAGCTTTGCTACGCTTGATAAATGGCAGTCGAAAAATTTCCAGTACGGCAGCAAACTGGTAAACTTTGTGGCTGATAAACAGCAGGTTGGCTCACTCGGTGCTGTCGGTTATGACGACGAAGGCGTGGCCACCAAGAAATGGAACTTGGTGAAAGACGGCATTCTGGTAAACTACCAGGCCATCCGAGATCAGGTGGCCATTTTGGGCGGCAACGAATCCAACGGTTGCTGCTATGCCGACTCGTGGGGCACGGTGCAATTCCAGCGGATGCCCAACGTATCGTTGGCAGCGGGTAATACGCCGCTATCGGTACAGGACATGATTAAGGACGTAAAAAAAGGCATCTACATCGTTGGCGATGGGTCATTCTCAATTGACCAGCAGCGGTACAATTTTCAATTTGGCGGGCAGTTATACTACGAAATCAAAGACGGGCAGATTGCCGGGATGCTGAAAGACGTGGCCTACCAAAGCAACACGCAGGAATTCTGGAACTCCTGCACCGCCATCTGCGACGAGCGCGACTACCGCCTCGGCGGCTCCTTCTTCGACGGCAAAGGCCAGCCCAGCCAAAGTAGCGCCGTCTCGCATGGGTCAAGTACCACGCGATTCAACGGGGTCAATGTGATTAACACAGCACGGAAAATCTAAACGGCCCCTACCCCCCAAAGGGGGGATTAGCACGGCCCAAAGTCTGCATAACTATGTCAACTGAAAATAGCGCGACCTCATCACGCGTCAGCTCTCCCCCTTCGGGGGCCGGGGGGCTATTATCTGAAGCAGAAGCCAAAGCGCTTCTCCAAAAAGTACTTAAGTTCTCGAAAGCCGACGAGTGCGAAGTGAACCTGTCGGGCGATCAACGCGGTAACATTCGTTATGCCCGGAACGAAGTCTCGACCAGCGGCAGCCGCACCAACCAGAACCTGGCGGTGCAGTCGGCCTACGGCAAGAAAGTCGGCACGGCCACCATCGACGAGTTCGACGATGCGTCGCTGGAAAAGGTGGTACGGCGGGCCGAAGAACTGGCCAAACTCGCACCCGAAAACCCCGAATACATGGGCATTCTGGGGCCACAAACGTACCTGAAAAGCAACGGCTTCTTCCAAAGCACAGCCAATATCACGCCTGACTTTCGCGCCGAAGCCGTGTCAAAAAGCCTGGAATTAACTCGCGCCGCCAAGCTCACCGCCGCCGGGTTCATGGACGATTCGCGGGGCTATCAGGCCATGATGAACTCGAAAGGCCTGTTTGCCCACTACCCAAGCACCAACGTCAACTTCTCGCTCACTGTCCGCACCGACGACGGTAAAGGGTCGGGCTACGTGGCGCGGGGCTACAGCGACATCAGCAAGCTCGACACCGCCGCCGCCACGCGCATTGCCATGCAAAAAGCCAGCGCGTCGGCCTCGGCGAAGGCGCTGGAACCGGGCAAATACACCGTCATTCTGGAACCCACGGCGGGCGCTGTTTTGCTCGAACAACTGTTCTTCGGCATGGATGCCCGCTCTGCCGACGAGGGCCGCAGCTTCCTGAGTAAGCCCGGTGGCAAGACCAAACTGGGCGACAAAATCGTGGACCCGCGCGTGACGATCTACTCCGACCCCACCAACGCCGAACTCCCGGCATCGCCTTGGGCTGGCGACGGACAGGCGCAGCAAAAATTGATGTGGATCGACAAAGGCATCGTCCAAAACCTGGCCTATTCGCGCTATTGGGCACAAAAGCAGGGCAAAAAGCCCGTTCCGTTTCCCAACAACATGATTATGGCGGGCGGCTCAGCATCCCTCGAAGACATGATCAAGGGCACGCAGCGGGGCATTCTGGTCACCAAGCTCTGGTACATCCGGGAGGTAGACCCGCAGTCGCTGCTCTTGACGGGCCTCACCCGCGACGGGACGTTTTACATTGAAAACGGCAAGATCAAGCATGCCGTGAAGAACTTCCGCTTCAACGAAAGCCCGATCATCATGCTCAATAATCTGGAAGTGCTCGGCAAACCCGAACGCGTAGTCAGCACCGAATCGGAGGGTAACTACCTCATTCCGCCCATGAAAATCCGTGAGTTTACGTTTAGTAGTTTGAGCGACGCAGTGTAATTCAACAGTCCCGACTTGTTACATGACAGGTCGGGACTGTTGAATCAATGAAATCATTCAGTTGTTTCTGCTTTGCTCGGACCATTTCTCCAGCCTAACTTATGCAGTCTCTCACCCTTGACCAGGTAAAAGCAACCTACCCCAACGAATGGGTATTGCTCGGCGACCCGATGTTAACTGGCGCACAGGTAGCTGGTGGCATTGTTGTTTTTCACAGCAAAGACAAACGAGAAATAGCCTACGCGCCGCCAAATTGGCGCGACCATTTTCAATCAGCCATTACTATTTTCACAGGTGATCAGCCCAAAAATCGTAAGTTCTGGCTGTGAAAATCTACCCATTTGAATTTACGGACGACGTAAACCTAATTGTGATTATCGCTTCCGTAGATGGCTATAAAGTGCGGCTGGCTGTAGCATTTTGAACGACACAGTGTACGTGAAGTGGGGAACGCAGATGACATGTGTTGACGGAATTTTTTTAGCCATTGCATTGCTGACGTATACCCCCTTGACTAAGCAACAAAGTCATGAAATCGACATACTCCGCATTTTTATAAGAAAGCCCTGGTTTACGCAAACAAGCCAAATAGTCCTTTCTTCGCCTTTAATTTCACCACTGTGCCGGGGTTTTCGGCGTTGAATTTGGCAATGATAGCCGGTTCATACTGCCGGAAAAATTCGGGGTCGAAATTGGCTTCGGGGAGGTGTTCCAAAACGTGTTGGACGGGGCGGCTGGCCTCAATCCATTGCGTCCAGACAGCCTGACGTTGGCGGATGCCGAAGGCATTCATGCCCGTTACGGCTCCGCTGTCGGCCCGGTAGTTGATCCGCATCCCGATTTCGCCAGCCGGATGTTCCCAATAAAACGTTTTCAACGACCCGTCGGTGGGCAAATCGGCGGGGACGTCGCCATAGGTTTGGTATTCGATGTCGAAGAATTTGGCGGAGTTGAAAAACACGCCGGGGTTGTAGGGTGTGGACTTGCCCAATAGGATTTGGGCCAGGGCTTCACCCATGATGCGGCCTGTATACCAAATCTGTTCAGTTAGCCTGCGCACGGCCCCGTTGGTGCTGCGGGGCGGGTTGCGGTGCTGCACACAGTCGCCGATGGCATAGACGTCGGGGAGGTTAGTTTGTAGCGTTTCGTTCACCAATATGCCCCTATCGACTTCCAGAGGCCCATTTCTAAGCCAGTCGATATTCGCCGATACGCCGACCGACACGCCCACAAACTGCGCGTCGTGGCGTTTCCCGGCTTTGGTACTCACGCCGCCCACGCGCCCGGTGCCGTCGTCGTGGAGGTCGGTCACTTCAGTATTCAGGTGCAGGTCAACGTGGTGGGCACGGATGTGGCGCGTCACCATCTGCGACTCTTCTTCGGGCAACACCGTTCGCCAGAAACTGGCCTCGCGCACTAAAAAGGATACCGGAATCTTCCGCGACAGCAGCATTTCGCAGAGTTCAATCCCGATCAGCCCACCGCCCACCACCACGGCCTGTTGGATGCCCTCGACGGTGAGTTGCTCCAGTTGGTCCAGGTCGGGCTTGCCATACATGCCCTGCACCCCGCGCAGGGTGGTGCTGAGGGTGCCAGGCCGGTTTGGTTTCGAGCCAAGCGCCAGCACCAGCACGTCATAATCAACGACGGTGCCGTTATCGGTGGTCAGCTTTTTCTGGTCAAAATCGACGCGGTCGATGTGCGCCCGCAGGAGGTCGATGCGGTTTTTGGCCCAGAAAAAGTCTTCATAGGGCTTCGTATGCGCGTAGGTCATGTGGCCCATGTAGATGTACATGAGGGCCGTTCGCGAGAAGAAATGATCCGTTTCCGACGAGATAACGGTGATTCGATCATCGGCGCCTTTCCGAAGTTCACGAGCCGCCGTGATCCCGGCAATACCATTTCCAATAATGACGACGTGGCGCATAATCTAGTGGTGAACGATGAACGGTAAGTGGTCAGCGAAATAAAGATGTGTTGCTGACGTAAACATAGGTATATACGCTAATGATGTAATCAGGGTTTACACGCACCGCTCACCACTTACCGTTTACCACTACTTCTTTCCTCCCGGAATCGTGGGCCTCACTTCAATCTTGCTGGGGAGCGTGCGGGGGTGCATGCTCAGCAGGTCGATGACGAGCTTGCCGATGTCTTCGGGCTGAATTTTCCAGGCGTCAGCATCGCTCGGTTTATGGTCGGCAAATTCAGTGGCGACCGAGCCGGGCATGATCGTGGACACTTTGATACCTTCGCCCCGCAGATCGAGCATGATGGCCTGTGTGAAGCCCACCAACCCGAATTTACTGGCGTTGTAGGCTGACCCTTTTTCAAAGAAGTTCGTCCCCGCCAAACTGGCGATGCTGATGTAGTAGCCCTCCGTTTTTTTCAGTTCGGCAAGGGTTGCTTTGGCGGTGTTGAACGCGCCGGTCAGGTTGATGTCAATCGTTTCCTGCCACTGCTCCGGGGTCAGTTCCTGAATGGGTGCAAAGTGCCCCACGCCCGCGTTGGCAATGACGTAGTCGAGCCGCTGCCACTGCTTAATTACTTCATCCACAACACGTTGCTGCGAAGCAAGGTCGCGCACATCGGCGACCATACCGATGGCGTAGCCGGGTTTGATCTGGTTTAATAATGCCGCAGCGGCATCGGCTGCCTCCTGCGACCGGCTGGTGATGGCCACTTTCACGCCGCTGTTAATGAGTGCTTCGGCCACGCCGTAGCCAATGCCTTTCGAGCCGCCTGTAACGAGGGCCGTTCTGATATGATCTGCCATGATTTTCGTTTAAAAACTATCAACCCTATAAGGTCCCGGAGACGGTATAGGTTTAAAAAAAATGAAAATTGATCTGCACCCAGTTTCCAACGAATTGGGTGCGGTTAGGGTCTACGGGCAAGAAACGGCTCTTATTTCAGTTACTCAATTGATCAGGTTGATTACCAATCATTGCTCAACGTGCCTAAACTCGCTACTCGTGAAACTACTATTGACCGTTTTTGTGCTGCTCAGCAGCCTGTCTTCGCTTTTTGCCCAGTCGAAAGCCGACAAACAAGCGCCCATTTCTCATTACCTGCTGACAGACAGCACGATAGTAACTGGTCGGCTGGTTCGTCGGGATAGTAGTGTGGTCGTTATCCGTAAGCGGGGTGGTGATCTGACCTACATCCAGCCCTACCAGATTGTACGCGTGGTGGAAAGCACCTACCATAGCACTGCTGACCAGTCGGCAGACGGGTTGCGTTCGTTTACGCTCAAAGATGGCGCTGTGGTCTATGGTCGCGTGGTGAAGCAGACGCCCATAGCGGTGGTAGTACGCCAGCAAAACGGGACAGAAACATACATCGATCCCGGCGATATTCTGAGTACAAACGCCGTTGCCGACCTGCCCGCTTCGACCAATGGCAACCCATCGGTGGGCGTGGTGGGGGCACCTTACCTGCTCAATGGCCGCACGGCTTTCACCCCCGGTGCCGGGCAGGTGTATTACCGAAATACATACCTGATTCGCAATGAACTGGAAGTGGGCATCACCAACGGCTGGAGTGCGGGTGTGGTGGTTAACCCGCTGATTCGTAACCTGTACCAAACCTCCGACTACCTGAATCAGGCCCTCTATATCAACTCCAATTATGGTACACAACTCTACACGCGGGTGGGTATTCCGATTGGTAAACTGGCACACGTAGGAGCCGTTTTTTCGGCACAATTGCAAAAGCCCTATTCCCAATTCGATTTGCGAACCGCCTATCAGGGAACGATTCTGGCCACGCTGGGCGGTCAACAGACCAATGTTACCCTGGGCTATTCGTTCAAACTATTCAGCAATAGTTATGCTTCGTTCCTGAACACAGAGGAAGCCATTACCATCGGCACCATGATTTCGCTCAGCCCGTCGCTGACGTTCATCAGTGATAACAGCGTTAAAGTAAAATCGTCCTATCCGGGTTCATTGGCCCGTTTGGCGGCGGCGTTTCGCATCAACAGACGCAGCCATGCCTTCGATGTCGGCGTTCTTTCGGCAGTAAACGAGCGGTATACCTATGTAGGAGGGCCAGGTTACAGCTACCGTAGCATCGAGTTCGACGTTTACCCATATGTGGGCTACAATGTGCGGTTTGGGAGGTAGAGACTACTCATTTTGCTCCCACCAGCGTCAGCAATTCGCGGTAGATGATGTTGCGTTTCCAGAACAACTGCTTCACCATCGGCACGTGTTTTTTGCCGGGAATAACCTGGTATTTATTTGTAACCCCCACAGCGTCAAGCTTTTCGTGGAAGGCACTTGTTCCGGCTATAATGCTCGGATAGGTCTCGCCGCCCGTAAACATGATCATCGGGGGCAGGCCCGCCCGCACCTTGAACAGGGGCGACATAGCCCGCCAGCCTTCGGGGTCGGTACCAAATGAAACGAGGTACTGCTTGTCGGCGGGGTTCTTCGACTCTTTCAAAAAATCGTACATATCGATCCCAGCGGGGTCATCCAGAATAGCGCCTTTGACGGGATTTTTAGGCATCCCCAATTTCGTGAACAGGGCATCGTCGGTGGCCAGCAGCGCCGCCAGTCCGCCCCCCGCCGAATGGCCCATCGTGTAGATGCGGGCAGGGTTGCCGCCGTACTCAGCAATGTGTTGCGTGGCCCACTGCACGGCCTGCGCGGCATCGTCGGCCATGGCGGGCACCTGCACGTTGGGCGCAAGGCGGTAGTTGATAATTACGGCCACCACACCCTGCTTGGCCAACCGCCGACCGATGAACCAGTAAATGTCTTTGTTACCACTATTCCAGTTGCCGCCGTGAATAAACACCACCACGGGTTTGGGCGTGTCTTTGTGCCGGTTGGGACTGTACACGTCCAGAATGTGCCGTTCGGGGTCGAAACCGGCTGACGTCGTGGCGCGATAGGGTATGTTTTTGGTCCGGTGACTCGGCCAGGCTGAGGCCGACGACAGGGTAAGCAAAAGCAACAAAACCGCGCCAATCAGGGCACGGACAGGTAACGTAGACGTGAGTGAATGCATGGAGTAATGAACTGATTGATAGACGTAGGTTCGATAAACCTAACCCGTTCCGTCCCGAAAGGTTGCCAACCAGCGTTTTTCGGGGGGGTAACGGCGGTACACCGCTAGCGAGATACGACTAGCGCAACCGGCCAGTAGACCAAAAAGGTGCTGCCTTCGCCCGGCACACTACGGGCTGTAATGGCCCCGCCGTGACGCTCCACAATCTTCTGGCAGATAGACAGACCGATGCCTGAGCCAGGGTACTGCGTTCGACCATGTAGCCGCTGAAACACCTGAAAAATCCGGTCTACGTACTTCGGGTCGAAGCCAATACCGTTATCAGCCACGGCTATTTCGTGGAAAGCAGGGTTTACATCGGGCAGGTTGGCAATCGGTAGATCGGCGGGCAGATCGGCCCGGTTGATGACCCGGCTGCTCACCGTAACGACGGGTGCTATGCCAGAGCGGCAGAACTTGAGGGCGTTGGTGAGCAGGTTCTGAAAAAGCTGCCGCATCAGTAGTGGGTCAGCCGTCAGGGTAGGAAGGCCGTTGAGGTTGATGGTGCCTTTATGCTGGCGGAGGCTCGCCCAAAGGTCCTCTTCTTGCAGGTCGTGAATCAGCTTCGCCAGGTCGATGGGCTTGAATGCAGCCAGCTTTGCATCGATCCGTGAATAGGCCAGCAGATCCTGGATAAGCAGTTTCATTCGCTCAGCCGATGCGTTTATACGCCGAAGGATGTCGGTGGCGTTGGCATCGAACTGTCCGGCGTATTGGTGGTGTAGAATGTCGGTAAACGAGGTCATTTTGCGCAGTGGCTCCTGCAAATCGTGCGAGGCGATGTAGGCAAATGAGTCCAGGCTCTCGTTCGAGCGTTTCAGGTCAAAGTTGACTATTTCGAGTTGCTGTTGCTGCTCCCGCATGGCAATTTCAGCCTGCTTTCGCTGCGTGATGTCCACCCATGAAGCCACAACACCATCGCCGTAGGGCATTATCGAACTGGCAACCCAGATGTCGAGGCCATCGTGAGTGTAGTGCGCCTCCCGCCGTTGAAGCTGCCCGGTTTCTAGGGAAAGCAGATATTGATCGAACGTACCTGACTGTAGGGTTCCCGGAAAGGCGTCGGTCAATAGGCAGCCAACCAACTCGGCCTCCGGCCGTCCGACCTGTTTCACAAAGGCTTGATTGACGAGTGTAAACCGGAAGTCGATAAGCTGACCGCCAGCATCCCGAACCGCGTCGTAGGCCGCAACGGCGGTTGTAATTGTATCCAGAACAGTGCGGTTAAACTCGGCCAGTTGCTGTTTTTCCTGCTCGGCCCGGCGTTGTTGGGTAATGTCAGTAGACGCAATCACCACCCCGTCGCCAAAAGGCGATATGGCCCCTAACACCCAGACATCCAGCCCGTCGTGGTCATAATGCAATTCATACTGCTGATTTTGCCCTGTTTCGACCACAGCTATACACCGGGTCAACACGCCCGTTGGGATGGCGCCCGGAAAAGTCTCCGTCAGCAAGCAACCAACCACCTCGGCTTCGGATCGCCCGGCTTGAACCAGAAGAACAGCATTGACGAGCGTGATGCGGAAGTCGATAAGTTGCCCACGCTCGTCCCGAACGGCATCGTAGGCCGAAACAGCCGTTTGCACCGAATCCAGGATGGTGAGGTTAAACTCAGCCTGCTTAATTTTTTTCTCGGCTATCAGCCGGTCGGTATCAGGCCCGTAACGCACCCATACGCCGTCGTCCCAGGCCGAAATCAGCAACGCACCATGCGGCGCCTCTTCGCCCTGTAGCCAGCGAAACGTCTCGTCGATGCGAACAGAACGCCCACTGTCGGCCACCAACGCAAACTGCCGGATCAAAAACTGCGCGTCGTGGTGAATGTATAACTCGCTGAGCAGCAGCCCGGTCAGATCGACCTGTGGGTGTTGCCACAACTGACGGGCTGCGTCGGTGAGCAGGACCAGCCGAAAGTCAATGAGTTGTCCGTCGGCGCTGCGCAGTGCCTGGTAACGGACCACAGGCCCGGTCGGTACGTTGATGGCTGTTTCAGGCGGCAACTTGGTGTGGTCCTCAGAAGGCGTCATGGCTAAAGGCTGTTTTACGAAACCAGATTCTATTTTTTACCCCTAACGGGTG
Organism: Cytophagales bacterium; assembly: GCA_038230755.1. Classification (GTDB taxonomy): domain Bacteria; phylum Bacteroidota; class Bacteroidia; order Cytophagales; family Spirosomataceae; genus Fibrella. The sequence goes on from JBBRMP010000182.1 coordinate 11,611, forward strand.
GGTTTGGAAAAGGGGGGGTTAAAAAAAAAAAAAAAGGGTTTGTTAATAAAAATAGTGGAGTGTTTTTTATGGCATGTGA
>JBBRMP010000183.1:0-11650 GCA_038230755.1 Cytophagales bacterium
AAAGTTAAAAATCGCAAAAGTATTTAATGTCTAAAAGTCAAGTAGTTGATTATCATAACATTAAGATTTTTGCTTAGTTTAACTCATAAATTAGAAAAATTAGTAACTTGCTGATTGTCAGATAATTGGCTTGAATTTGCCCACCTAAACAGTTACAAATCAAGAATCATCGTAACCGGGTAACGCATACCACGCACGGTAGGCTTGCCGTGGCAGATGTCCGGGTTCAGCGTGATTCGGCTGACTGATTTTTACGAAAAAAACGCTTTGTAGTGTCGTTCTGTCACCCCAAGTAACTACCGATGCTGACCATGTCGGCGAAGACACCGGAGGCTGTGACTTCGGCACCCGCGCCGGGGCCTTTGATCACGAGAGGGCGTTCTTTGTAGCGTTCGGTGGTAAACGAAATGATGTTGTCGGCACCCGTAAGCTGGTAGAATGGGTGCTCCGGCCCCACGCCGCGCAGGCCGATGATGGCTTTACCGTTCTCGAAGGTGGCAATCATCCGAAGTTTTTCGCCCCGCGCGTCGGCGGTGCTGAGCATATTCTCGAAGTAGTCATTCTCGGCTTTTAACGCGTCGAAAAAGGTGCCGATGGTGGGGGCGTCGAGACAAGATGGTGGCAAGATTTTTTCGATGGAAACATCTTCCGGTTCTAAGGGGAAACCGGCCTCACGGGCCAGAATCAGGATTTTCCGGGCCACGTCCTGCCCGCTGAGGTCGTCGCGGGGGTCGGGTTCGGTATAGCCTTTTTCTTTGGCCTCGCGCACCACGTCCACGAACTGAGTGCCCGGCTTGAACGTGTTGAAAATGAACGACAAGGTGCCCGACAGAATGGCTTCGATTTTCAAAAATTGGTCGCCAGATGTGAGCAGGCCCTGCAACGTGTTGATGATGGGCAACCCCGCCCCAACGTTGGTTTCGTAGAGGAATTTTACGCCCCGGTTCAGGGCCGTGCGCTGCAACCGGCGGTACTCGGCGTAGGGGCCGGAGTTGGCCACTTTGTTGGGCGTCACCACCGAAATATTCGCGTCGAGCAGCGACTCGTAATGTTGCACAATATCCTTGTCGGAGGTGCAGTCGATGAAGACCGAATTGGGCAGGTTGTATGACTTTATTTTCTCGACAAAAGCGGGTAACGATGTCGTGACACCCTCCGTTTTGCGGCGCGTTTCCCAGTCGGTCAAATCGAGGCCGTTGGGGTCGAGTACCATCTTTTTGGTGTTGGCCAGCCCCACCACACACACCTTCAACAGCTTCTCGCGGCGGAGGTAGTCCGACTGGGCGTGAATCTGCCGCAACAGGGCCTGCCCAATGAGGCCGGTGCCCACCAAAAACACGTTCAGCACCCGCGCTTCCGATTGGAAAAACACGTTATGGAGCGCATTAAGAGCCTTCGAGAGGTTATTCTTGGTGATCACCACCGAGATGTTGATCTCCGACGAACCCTGCGCCACGGCCACGATATTGACCCCGTTTTTACCTAAAACCGAAAACAGTTTCCCCGCAATACCACTCGATTTGCGCATCCCTTCGCCCACGGTGGCGATGATGCTCAGGTCGCGCTCGATGCTGATGTTGTCGATATGGCCGTTGGCAATGTCGGTGGCAAATTCGTCGTCTAGAATCGTCTTCACCCGGTCGGCTCCTTTGGGGTCGATGGCGAAACAGATGGAGTGTTCCGACGATGCCTGCGAGATCAGAATGACGCTTATTTTATGCTGCGCCAGAATGCCAAACAGCTTGGCCGACACCCCCGCCACGCCAATCATACCCGACCCCTGCACGTTGACCAGCGCCACGTCGTCGATGCTCGAAATACCCGTGATCGTATACTGTCGGCGGTCGGCGGTGCGGCTCACCAGGGTGCCGGTATGCTCTGAGTTGAAGGTGTTCAACACCCGAATTGGGATGTTGCGGGCGAAGGCGGGTTGCAGGCTGGGCGGGTAAATGACTTTGGCCCCAAAATGGCTGAGTTCCATCGCCTCGGCATAGGTGATGGTGGGGATGTTGAACGCATTAGGCACCTTGCGCGGGTCGGCGGTCATCATGCCGTCCACGTCGGTCCAGATGTCGATGACTTCGGCGTTGAGGGCCGCGCCCAAAATACTGGCCGTATAGTCGGACCCACCGCGACCAAGCGTCGTCGTCTCGCCTTTTTCGGTCGAGCCAATGAAGCCCGTGATGAACGGCACAGGAACTGATGCGCCACTATTTTGGTCGAAATAACTCTGAATCAGTGGGTTGGTGGCCGTGTAATTCACTTCGGCATGACCAAACTGCGCGTCGGTTTTAATCAACTCGCGGGCATCGCAGAAGACGGCGGGCAGGCCACCAGCTCTGGTGCATTCGGCCACCACAAGGTTGGAAAGCCGTTCGCCGAAGCTCATAATCAGGTCCATCGTGCGGGGTGTGAGTTCCCGAATCAGCGACACGCCCCGGAGCAAATCTTCGAGTTCATTCACCGTTCCGCGAATGGCCCCCACTATTTTTCCCTGCTCTTTCACGGGCACAAGGGCCTTCACCACGTTGAAATGGCGGTCTTCGATGCGTCGCACCAGGTCCATATAATCGGGCTGCCCGTCGGTGGCCATCCGCCCAATTTCGATAAGCTGATTGGTGACGCCGCTCATGGCCGAGAGGACCACCGCAATGGGCGTTTCTTGTTGACGGTGGGCGGTAACGATGCGGATCACCTGCCGGATGCTCTCGACCGAGCCAACCGACGTGCCGCCGAATTTGAGGATGTGCATGAATGCGAAGGAGTGAAAGAGCGAAAGAGTGACTGGTGAACGAGTGACAAACCTGTGTACAGTAGTCCATTCGCTCGTTCACCAGTCACTCTTTCGCTCTTTGGTACGTCTCGCAAAGATAGGGCCAATGACCAATGGCAGCGAAGTGGAATGACCAATGACCCTAATACCCCTGCAAGACGTCAGACTCGAAAATGTGCTTACTGGTGAGGTTTTGCTGACTGGTTTGTAGCATGGCGTTGGCTACCTGACTGGCGTTGATGGGTTTGTATTTGGCGGGCATCAGCGGGGCAAACAAGCGCATGAAGCCGCTGCCGATGCGTTCGCCAAGGCGTTTTTCGGCGCGGTTGCCGAGCAAAAGCGAGGGGCGAAAAATGAGCAGCGAGGGGTAGTTCAGAGCCGTTAAGTCACGCTCGATGTCGCCTTTGACCTGGTTATAGAAAAACGACGAATGCGAGTCGGCACCCATGCTGGTGACGATGGCAAACTGGCTGGCTCCGTTGGCTAACCCCAGCCGGGCCATGTCGAGCGGATATTGATAATCGACTTTGCGGAAGGCTTCTTTCGATCCCGCTTTTTTGATAGTCGTGCCCAGGCAGCAGAAGATGGTGTCGGCCTGGAGGAGGAGGCTGTTGGGATGGTCGAAATCAAACAGGATTTCCTGCAAACGCGGATGCTGCCATGTCAACGCCTTTCTGGTCAGCACCTTGACCCGGTCAAAGGCCGATGACTCCACTAACTGATGCGTGAGCAAGTCGCCGATAAGGCCGGTAGCCCCGGCCACCAATGCCGTTTTTAGGGGGGATGTCATCATCAGGGTACGTCAATTTTTTCGCTAATTTACCGGGCCGTGGCGTAGATAGAAGGCCATTTAGTCGAAAACTTACCCCCGTTCATGTATAAATCGATGCTCGTTTTTGGTCGCTACACAGCCCTGTTGCTGGCCGTTACCATGACCCTGTTTGCCCTGCGCCGCCCCACCGACGACGATGACGCACTGGGCCGGGTGCTGGCGCAACTGGCCGCGTATGGGCAGCAATATCCCCACGAAAAAGTGTACCTCCACACCGACCGGCGGGCCTACCTCCCCGGCGAAACCATGTGGCTGAAAGGCTACCTCTTCAATGGTGTCAACCGCGTTGCCGACTCAGCCAGCGGGGCCATATTCGTGGATCTGGTTAGCGCAAACGGACGGAAAATTCTGCTCGACACTCGCCTTCGCGCCGCCGCCGGTTATGCCGAAGGTTACCTCACCCTGCCCGATACCCTCTCGACGGGACGCTATACGTTGCGGGCCTACACAAGCTGGATGCGCAACTTTTCGGAGGAATTTTACCACAACCAGCCCATCGACGTCTTCAAGCCCGATTCGCCACCCGCCGAACGGACCGGCAACGCATCATTGCCGCCCGATGTGCAGTTTTTGCCCGAAAGTGGCCATTGGGTGGCGGGCCTGCCCGGTCGCATGGCGTTTAAATCACTGAACAAGTCGGGGGTGGGTATGGACGTGCAGGGGTTTGTACTCGACAGTAAAAAAGACACGGTTATGGGGTTCAGTAGTCAGCATTTGGGCATGGGCTATTTTTCGCTTACACCCGAAGCGGGACAGACCTACACCGCCTACGCACGGGCACCCGGCACTACGTTGTATACGTCCTACACCATGCCCGCTACGCAAACCAGCGGCTACATTATGCAGGTCGATAACCTGAGCAACAAAGAAAATATCCGGGTGTTTGTGTCGCACAATATGCCTGCACCGCCCGCCGCCATAACCACCGCCACCAGCCCCGGCTCAACCACCGATGCCGCCGCCTCACAACCTAAACTCTCATTGCTGGCGCAGATGAACGGAGTGCCAGTTCATGCCGTGCAGGCCCCGGCCAGCCGCAACCGGTTTATGGTGGCCATTCCACGCAGCAAATGCACGGAAGGGATTGTTCACATTACCCTTTTCGACGAAAAAGGCCGTCCCGTGGCTGAGCGGCTGGTTTATTCGGCCAAAAATGAGGTTATCAGTGTGGCAATAGCCCCCGCCAAACCCAAAACCGGCATCCGGCAGCGGGTCGATTTGGGCATCACCACCACCGATGCCGAAGGCAAGCCCGTGGCGGCAAACCTGTCGTTGGCCGTGACCGATACCAAACAGCAACCTATTGAACGTCCCTACGCCCCGACGCTGGTGTCGTACCTGTTGCTTACCTCCGACCTGACAGGCTATGTAGAGCAGCCGGGCTACTATTTCGACCAAAAAAATAAAGACCGGCTTACCAAACTCGACATGCTGATGCTGACGCAGGGGTGGCGGCGGTTTACCTGGGAAAAGGTGATGGCCAAAACCTTCGCGCCTACGCTTTATTTTGTTGATCCCGGCCTCACCCTCGGCGGTACGGTGTTCATGGGTACGTCGCGGCTGCCGGTCAATGGCGTGTCGCTGACGGTGATGCTAACGCGCAAAGATTCCACGCGCGATATGCTCTCGATGGTAAGCGATGAGCAGGGGCGGTTCTTCCTGCAAGGCATTGACCTGGTCGATACTAATACGGTGTTTGTGCAGGCCATGCGGGGGCAAAGCCGCAATTTCAACGTAGTGCTCGATAAGCTCTATTCGCCACGGGTACGGCTGGTACGTCCCCCGGCGGTGCCGCTCGACGTTGACTTTGCCGAACTGGCCGAACTGCTGAAACGGCAGAAAGAGTATCTCGAAATAGAACGGCAGATCAGGGCCAACCGCGAGTTTCAGTTGCAGGCGGTGGTGGTGAAAGCCAAACGCACCGATCCCTATTCCAGTCAGCGCAGCATGTACGGCACGCCCGACAATACGCTGGTGGTCGATGACATTGTTTCGTCGGGTGCTACGTCCGTTTTTGATTTGATTCGGCGACTACCAGGCGTGATCGTATCGGGTGGTGGGCCAAATCCGTCAGTACAAATTCGGGGAGGAGCGCCCCTGTTTATGCTCGACGGCATGCGTTCTGACATCCAGGCCATAAGCAGTATATCGCCGCAGACAGTAGCTAACATCGACGTGGTGAAGGGGGCAGGAGCCTCTATTATGGGTGCCAGCAGCGTGATCAACGTAATCACCAAGCGCGGTGGTGGCGCCAACAACAACCAGAATACGGCCAACGTGCGCAGTCCCGGCGTGACGGTGGAAAAAGTGGTGGGTTACGCGCCAAAACGGGAGTTTTATGCCCCCCGCTACGACGCCCCCACCCCCGAAGAACGCTACCGCCCCGACTTCCGGGCCACGTTGCACTGGGCACCTATGATCCGCACCGATGCCACGGGCAAAGCCACTACCTCGTTCTACACCTCCGACGCCAAAACCACCCTCCGCATCGTGGTGCAGGGTGCCACGACCAACGGTTATCCGGGTTTTGTGGAAACGACCATGAAAGTGGAGTAAAAAACAAGTGTTCAGTTTTCAGCCTTCCGTTATGACCTTCGACGATCTATTCCCAAACCTGGCCGCCTGGGTCGATATGGGCAACGAAATCCAGATCGGTAACTCCGATGCCGGTACACTAATCGCCTGCATTGACGACGGTGGTGTAGTCTACGAAACGCCCACCGACATCACCGACTTCCAAAAAGCCTTGGAATTAGCCGAAGCCGCCATCGGCGAATGGCTGGACGAAAACGAGGACGATTAGGTTTGTCTGGTGGCTGCGGCATAGCAAAACGGTTTGAAAATAGATTTGTGAGGAGCCTCACTTTACAGCCGGTTAGTAGACCGCTCGACCCACTGGATTGTTTTATTCAACACAAACGTTGTATTTTTGCTTTCCCTTATGAGTACATTGCTCGACAAGTCAGTTGAAAACAGCCAGGTTGCTAATCTCTTGATTGATCAGTATAAGTGCTATGCCGCTAGTGTACATTGTGCTTACTACAGCGTTTTCCAGCGTTCGGTACACATTTTGCGGTATCAGTTTGGAATGACTGAGCGAGATATCGACTTGGACGCCGCCTTTGGTGGTACGAGCAAAGACAGCCATAAAAAGACAATTGCTGTTGTCTACGACAAGATAGACAAAGCCAATGAACGCCAGAAGGCCGTATTGTTCCGCCGCGAGATGGGCGAACTGAAAGGCAAGCGTACAAAAGCCGATTATTCAGACGAGGTTATCGACAAGGCACTTAGTGTCGCTGCCCGTGACCAGTCGCAACGATTACAAACCTTATTGAACAACGTATTTCCCCTATCTTAACTATGGACGCCATTCAGCACCAAGTGATTAGCCTTGTAAAAGGCCTATCAGCTCGTTTTCCGTCCTTGTCGTTTACCTACGGTTACGACGTTGCCGCCGGGCAACACCTTGTCGATGTTGATCCGACAGATATGTACAAGTCAGACGAATATATGTTGGCCGAGGCTGATGTATACGATGCATGGGACGCTGCCTTCCCTGATGAAGACCTGGTCTTCGTTAGCAATAACCCTTACCACAGGATCAAGTACCCATTTTTTGCCATTGTTGGTAAAGTGGTCCTTGATGATGTTAAGTCGATGGCATTTAGCAACGTGCCTATGTTAGTTGACGGTGATGGTGCCCCCTGTCCCACTGTACCAGCAGGTGAGCTATTTGACTCTCTTGACTTAGCGGAACGGTTTGTCATCTTTGGGAGAGAATCGGTCGTTCATACTCCACCTGTATCTATGTCCGAATATGGTGACCTGGCCGCAGGTGAGTACAACTATGCTATGGCTGCCTAACTAAGTGCATATGAACGTACCTAGATTTTCGCTGGGAGATATAGTAACGCTGGAAACCTGGTTCCGTCGCGACGATACTCTACCGGCTGTTTATGATGAAAACACGGCGAGCATCAATATTCAACGGTCAATGTCTCGTGAGGAAAACGAGTGCCGTGTGCATCTGACGACCGAGTACAAACAAACTATCAACGAGCAGACTTTTGTGGAAGGCCGGGTAGTAATGGTTGGCCACTTCAAAATAACCGGCGATATGTCAGATGAGACTATTCAACTGTTCTGTGATATAAACGCGCCTGCTATTCTATTCCCATTTGTCAGAGAAGCCTTTGCAACAGCATCTGTTAAATCAGGGTTACGACCGCTACTATTGCAGCCGGTCAACTTTGTCGAGATGGCTAAACAGCCTCGCCAGGAGCATCAGGCACTACCGCAGCTAGGCGAGTGATCATTGTGACACACAAAAAATGAGAGGGGCCGTTTCAACTGAAATGGCCCCTCTCATTTTTTGTGTCATATCCGCATTGGCGTAAAACCAGGCAGCTTATCAAGGAAATAGCTAGATAAAATGAGGATATTACCTTTGCCCCCATAAACCACCACCCTTCCCATTGCTCATCGCCCTCCCTATCTGCCTGCTTCTCGCCACTGGTTTTGTGGTGGTGGGTGTCTATACCGAACGGAAAGTGTCGGCGTTTATGCAGGACCGACTTGGGCCGATGGAAGTGGGCAAATGGGGCCTGCTTCAGCTCTTTGCCGACCTGCTGAAACTGCTTCAGAAAGAAGACATCGTGCCCCGCGCCGCCGACCGGAAGCTGTTTTTACTGGCTCCGGCGGTCATCTTCGCGTCGGTGTTTGCGGGCTATGCCGTCCTGCCCCTCACGCCCGATTTTCAGGCTTCCGGGGCGGCAGTGGGCATTTTCTACCTTATGGCCGTCCTCTCCTTTGATGTGGTGGGTATCCTGATGGCGGGCTGGGCGTCGAATAACAAGTACTCCTTGTTTGGGGCCATTCGGTCGGTGGCGCAGATGGTTTCCTACGAAATACCACTGGGCCTCGCCATCCTCTGCGCCGTGCTGGTGGGCCAAACGCTGAACCTCCAGGAGCTGAGTTTCCAGCAGGGCATCTATTCGTCGCAGACCAACTACCTGTTTGGCCTCAAAGCCACCGGCATCGACGTGACGAGTTGGGGGGGTATCTTCACCTGGAACATCCTGCGCAACCCGTTCTTACTGTTCGTCTACGTCATTTTCTTTATCTGTACCCTCGCCGAATCCAACCGTGCCCCGTTCGATTTGCCCGAAGGCGAGTCGGAGATTGTATCAGGTTTCCAGACCGAGTATTCGGGGATGCGCTGGTCGCTGCTATTTTTGTCAGAATACGCCATGATGCTGCTGGTGTCGTTTCTGGGTGCTATTCTCTTTCTGGGAAGCTGGAACACACCCCTGCCCAACCTCGGCCCTGTACGCCTCGCCGACTGGACAAGCGGCGAACCCGGCACCATCTGGGGCAACGTAACGGGCGCATTCTGGCTGTTTGGCAAAGCGTTTCTGGCCGTGCTGGTGCAGATGTGGGTACGTTGGACCCTGCCCCGCATCCGCATCGACCAGATGATGTATCTCTGCTGGAAGGTGCTCACCCCTGCCGGGTTGCTGCTTTTACTGATCTCGGCGGTGTGGCGGTTGTTATGAGCATAAACTCAAAACTCCTACCTGTTAGAAAAATTTCTCAAAAAACTAGTTTCATAATTAAACCTTGTTTGTGTACATAACACTATGTACACAAACAAGGTTTAATTATGAAACATAGAAACATAGTCCCCATTTTAGCACTGCTCATGGCTTTATTATCTTGTGACAGGCCAGACCAAGACATCGGAGCCCGCTCACAAACAAGGTTTGTAACCGATAGTCGCGTGTCAGATTTATCGATACCTTTCGGAGTGACAACCTTTTCGAACAAACTCGTGAATGATAGTAGGTATGTATTCGCCATCCGTTGTGACAGTTCCTCAGTTAATGGAATGAGATTCGCCATTAACAATGGAGAATATGAGATAAAGAAAACGGGAAATGAACACTTTGCAATAACCGGGAAAGTTTTCGGTCTGAACAGGACGTTGGGGGTTAATTTTGCCACGGGTAAAATATCGTACAGGGTTGGCAGTACGCAAGTTGAGCTGAACGAGGTAGACCTTAAAAATATGTCACCAAAAAACAACGTTAGCTTCCTGTTCTTATATTCACTGCTGGGCGACAGGCTCTCTAATCAGATCCAAAGGTTTGATTATTCACAGGCGCGTATTCGTGTAAGGTACGTGACCTATTATGCAATAGGCGCTGGGGCAACTGCGGTTGCTTCTGCTGCGGATGCAGATGCCTTCAATCAAGGCAACGAGGTCCCGTTGACAACCCATGGGTGTGTTAAGATGGGACGTAACACGTCGTGCTTGTGGGGGGAATCCATTTGTATCACAGTTGATACTTTCGCTTGTTCGAGCAGTCCCGGCATAATAGTAGGTAATTAATAAAGATCTAACAACCCAAAACCGTCAACCATCATGATATGCGCAATCGGCATCAGTCTGACTCAGATATGGCTATTCAGCATAGTCTACTTTTCTGCTGTAGCAGTCACTCTCTACCATATCGTCAACCAGAAAGATGGCTGGCAATCAAGATTCACTAAAATAGCCATCACTTTGTTCATTCCTTTTATCGGGATAATTCTAGTTTGGGGAAACTCTTTTTTAAGAAAATCAGTCTAAATTTTTTGAACATATCGGTAACGAAGTTAACCGATGGTAAATGCATATGAAGTGATTGGACAGGACGGTCGTCGGTTAACCCCGGCAATCCTGATCTATCCAGGAGAAATTTTAGAAGACGAGTTGGAGGCACGGGGCTTGAAAAAGTCAACTTTTGCGATGGATAACCGAATTTATCCTTCCCATTTATCGGACATACTCAAGGGCCGTCGTAACATCTCTGCCGCAGTTGCGCTGAAGCTGCAAAAGGCACTGGGAGTTGACGCTGGGTTTTGGATGCGTCTACAGGTTGACTATGACCTGGCAACCGAACGCGAAAAACTAGAACTGGTTGCTTGAGAAAAAGATCCTAACTCCGTCAAGTTAGGATCTCTTTCTCAGGCAACGTAACGGGGGCGTACTGGCTGTTTGGCAAAGCGTTTCTGGCCGTGCTGGTGCAGATGTGGGTACGTTGGACCTTGCCCCACATCCGCATCGACCAGATGATGTACCTCTGCTGGAAGGTGCTCACCCCCGCCGGACTGCTCCTGCTGCTGATTTCAGCATTGTGGAAGTTGCTGTAGAGATTCACCATTCGCTCATTAAACCTATAGAGTATGCCTAAGTTGCGGGTAGCTTTACGTTGTCTTTGGTAATAGCGACAACAAGCACGTATGGCATCCTTCCTCCCATACCCAGGGCGGCACCATCACCTGCGAACTGTACACGCCCGGTCAGACCGACCCCATACTCACCAACTGGATGCTCTCGCCCACCCGACAGCACGATGGCTTCGTCCATCTCTACCGCGAAGACAGCAAGGCCAAGCTCAAGACCATCTCCTTCTTCAACCGCAACGGCGGACCGTGCCTATGCCGTAGACATAGGCACGGTCCGCCGTTGCGGTGCATTTTTCGGCCACTGGAAGCGGTCCCATGAGGGCGAGTATCGTCATCTCCCCCCAACGGGTGGCCGTGGGGGCCGTGGTGCATGACAACAACTGGCCGGTGGAAAGTCACGGCAGCGGCATCACCCACACCCCACCACCGGTACAAAAAGAACCAGGTTTGTTGAGTGACATTACGCATACCGTATTGGATGTAGCAGGGCTAGTGCCGGTTATTGGTGAGCTGGCAGATGGTGCTAATGCGCTATTTTATTTAGCTGAAGGCAACAAAACTAATGCGGCTTTAAGTGCAGCCGCCATGATTCCAATAGCTGGTATGGCGGCTACAGGCGGCAAACTAGCTCGAAAGGGTTTCAAATACCGTAACTGTTTAGGTAGGCAAATTCAAGCCAATTATCTGACAATCAGCAAGTTACTAATTTTTCTAATTTATGAGTTAAACTAAGCAAAAATCTTAATGTTCTGATAATCAACTACTTGACTTTTAGACATTAAATACTTTTGCGATTTTTAACTTTGCAAGTG
>JBBRMP010000184.1:0-11622 GCA_038230755.1 Cytophagales bacterium
AAAATACCGGTATTACATGATTATCATTAACGTAAAAGAAAACGAGTCGATTGACAAAGCCCTGAAGCGGTTCAAGAAGAAGTTCGAAAAGACAGGTGTGTTGCGCCAGCTACGCTCACGTACTGCCTTCCAGAAGCCTTCCATTGGCCGTCGGAAAGATGTCATTCGGGCTGCCTACAAAGAACAAAAGTACGGCAACCACACGCAGCAGTAGTCGCTACTGATCAATGCGCCCGCTTCGTCGAACCGGCGTTTATTGGCTCCAATTACCCTTTTTACCTCGAAATGACGTTGGTTTTACCCATCTTCACCGAGCCAACCAGGGTATTTGACGCCAATGAACGCCGGTTCTGATTTTTTACAGCATATCCGTTACGAAAAGCGGCTGAGTCACCACACGCTGGTGGCCTACGAAAATGACCTGCTCCAGTTTACCGAGTTTCTTCAGGAGCAGCACCAAAGCACCCCACCCGAACAGTCCGACCACCTGCTGGTGCGTTCCTGGATCGTTCATCTGGTGGAAAGTGGCCTCGACAAAAGCACCGTAAACCGGAAAATAGCCACGTTGCGGGCCTTTTTCGGCTTTCTCCTGCGTCGGAAACAGATTTCCGTCGATCCAATGCAGAAGGTGGTGGCGCTCAAGATGAGCAAGAAGTTGCCCACCTTCGTGGAAGAGAAGCCAATGGCCACCCTCCTCGACGATATCGACTTCCCCGACGATTTCATTGGCCTCCGCGACAAGCTCGTGCTGGAACTACTCTACGGCACCGGCATCCGCCTCAGCGAACTGACGGGACTGAAAACCACCGACGTGAACCTGTATAACCGCACAATCATGGTGCTGGGCAAACGCAACAAGCATAGGATTGTGCCCCTTACGCCCCCGCTGGTAACCCTCATTGGCCAATACCAGCACCAGAAAACGATCTTCTTCGACGGCAAGGCGGATGATACTGTGCTGATTGTCAGTGATAAAGGCATCGCGGCCTATCCAGTGCTGATTCAGCGGATCGTGAAAAAGTACCTCTCGCTGGTAACGACGCTGGAGAAGAAAAGCCCCCACGTGTTGCGTCATTCCTTCGCTACGCACCTGCTTAACCGCGGTGCCGACCTCAACGCCATTAAGGATTTGTTAGGCCACAGCAGCCTCGCCGCCACCCAGATCTACACCCACACGAGCCTGGCCAAACTCAAAGACGCCCACACGCAGGCGCACCCAAAAGGAGGGAAGAAGGAGTAGGTAGTTGCGGTCTTCGCGTGGGTTAGCTTCGCGAGTCGCGCCCTTCGACTGCGCTCAGGGTGACACCGGGCTGGCGTACCAGGCAAATAAAATAGGTTCTTGAGTTGATTCAAGGTCGTTGTCACCCTGAGCGCAGTTGAAGGGCGCGACTCGCGAAGCCAACCCACGCGAAGATCGCAACTACCCACTCCTTACGCATCGTTCACATTCTCGAACACATTCCCCCCCGGCGCATCCAACAAATGCACGCCGTTTTCCAGTAGAAAACGGCGGGGGCTGCGTTGGCCGGATTGGTAAAAACGGGTTATTACTGGCCCAGCGGCGGGTTCCCAGATACTGACTAGGGGTTCGGGACCACGGCGGTCGCTGTCCCAAAAGGCGGTGGCGATGGCTGATGTATTGCGACCTGCCAGTAAGGTCAGCAGGGTAGGAGTGCCCAAATTGGGCAGGTCGCAGGGAACCACCAGAAAAGCCGCGTTGGGATGGGTTTGGAAGGCTGTTGTCAGACCACCCAAAGGCCCAGTTTGTGGGGCGGAATCGAGCAATAAATAGCTGTAATTCAGCGTATTGAACTGGGCCTGGTTAACTGACCAATACACCGTTTCGCAGAGCGGGGCGAGCAAATCGGTGAGGTGCTCGCGCTGGGGTTTTTGGTGATAAATAATACCCGATTTGTCTCGTCCCATGCGCGTACTTTGCCCACCCATTAGCACCAGTCCATAGAGCGGTACATGGATTGGTAAGGTCGTTTCGAGTTCAGGGCTCATGCCGGAAATCGCGTTTGCCGCCCGTTTTTTCCAGCAGCCGGGTTTCGCGGATCACGATGTCGTGCGAGAGGGCTTTGCACATGTCATAAATGGTCAGCGCGGCCACCGACGCGCCCACCAGTGCCTCCATTTCCACGCCCGTTTTGCCTTCGGTCGAGACCGTGCACTCGATAATGACCTCGGCACCAACGGCTTGAATAGCAAACGAACAGCCATCAAGACCCAATGAATGACAAAGTGGAATTAGGTTGTCGGTGCGTTTGGCGGCCATCGTTCCGGCAATGCGGGCGGTCTGGAAAACGGGGCCTTTGCGGGTCTGGATGTCGCCACCGTCGAGGTGTTGCAAAATGGCATCGCCCAGCACCACAATGCTGCGGGCTTTGGCCGTGCGTTTAGAAACTGTTTTGGCCCCCACGTCGACCATGGCGGGGTTTCCTTCGGGAGTGAGGTGAGTGAGCATAATAAAGGAGAATAGTAAACAGAAGACAGGGGACTGTAAAGGTCGCACAGAACTCACTGTTCTTGCTCCGTCAGCGTTACCTTTGTAACTAGACTTACGTCGGAGACATCCGTCGCGTTATTCATGTTTACTTTAGCCACTATTCTTCGCCCACACATCGCCACGCTGACACCCTACTCGTCGGCGCGGGATGAGTATTCGGGTACGGAGGGCGTTTTTCTGGATGCCAACGAAAACGCCTTCGGTTCCACCACCAGCGCAGGCCGCTACAACCGCTACCCCGACCCGCACCAAACGGCCATAAAAGCCCGGCTGTCCCCGATCAAGGGTGTTCCCGCCGACCAGATTTTTCTCGGAAACGGCTCCGATGAACCTATCGACCTGCTCATTCGAGCCACCTGTCGGCCCGGTCAGGACAATATTGTGATCCTGCCGCCGACGTATGGCATGTATGAAGTGTCGGGCAACCTGAACGACGTCGACGTGCGGAAAGTGCCCCTCACCGTCGACTACCAAATCGACCTCACTGCTGTGCTAAGTGCCATTGACGCGCAGACGAAGGTGGTCTGGATTTGTTCGCCCAACAACCCTACCGGCAACATGATTGACCCCGCCGCCATCCGGCAGGTACTCGACGCGGCGCAGTCGTCGCTGGTGGTGGTCGACGAAGCGTACATCGACTTTGCCGGGCCGGATCAGGCCTCATGGACCACGCAATTGGCCCATTACCCCAATCTGGTGGTGCTGCAAACGTTCTCGAAAGCCTGGGGACTGGCGGCATTACGCCTGGGTATGTGCTTTGCTTCGGTAGCCGTTATTCGGGTGCTGAACCTGATTAAGCCGCCCTACAATATCTCGGCACCTACGCAGGCACTGGCCCTCGACGCACTGAATCACGTGGCCGAAAAAAACCGGATGGTAGCCGACACCCTGGCCGAACGCACTCGCCTTACTGACGCGCTTAACCGCCTGCCCACCGTGCAGCACGTATTCCCGACGGATGCCAATTTTCTGCTCGTTCGGTTCGACGATGCTAACGATGTGTTTAATCAATTGATTGACAGCCAGGTCATTGTCCGTAATCGCTCGTCGGTAACGCGCTGCGAGGGATGCCTGCGTATTTCGGTTGGTACGCCCGATGAAAATGACCGGCTGCTGGCTGTGCTGGAAAGCATTGCCGTTGGTGCCTAACCTTGATTCCTACCTTTTCCAACTCATATCCCGCTCTCATGCGTACCTCTCATTTACCAATTATTGGGCTTATTGCCCTGCTGCTGAGTTTATCGCATACCGTTTCGGCGCAGTACACCAACTGGGCGTTTGGTTTCCGGCTGGGTGAACCATCGGGGGTGAACATCCGCAAATATTTTGGCGATAACCACGCCTTCGACCTGAACATTGGTACCTATGGAGGGTTGTATGGCACCACGCGTGACTACCGCTCTGGTAAGTACAAATCCGTGGGCCTGAGCGTGCAGGGGCACTATTTGTGGCATAATCGGTTATTTGCCAACGAAAATTTCCGGGGCTATTACGGCTTCGGTGGGCAAATAAACAGCCGCCGCTACTACCCCGACCGCTTTGCCGCCACCAACGATTATGAGAGCGGTCTCGGTTTGGGTGGCTCGGCGGTGGCGGGTGCTGAATACTTCGTGCCCGGCAAACAATATTCCATCTTCGCCGAACTCGGTGTCTACGCCGAAGTCCTCCCCGCGCCGCTGTTTTTGAACGTCAATTCGGGCGTGGGAATACGATTTAACCTGTAAAAAAAAAGCCCCCTAACCCCCGAAGGGGGACTGCTCTGGCCGCACCGGCGGACCAGCCAGTGTTCCCCCTTCGGGGGTTAGGAGGCTTTTCCTATGTTCACTATCTATAGCGCCTCTGCGGGGTCGGGAAAAACGTTTACCCTGGCCAAAGAATATCTCAAACTGGCGCTCAGCGGGGGTAATCCAGACGGTGTGCCCGCGTTGGTGGGGGAGGCAAAAGGGGGGTATACGGGCACTTATTTCCGACATATTCTGGCTATTACGTTTACGAATGCGGCAGCCTCCGAACTGAAAAACCGGGTACTGACCGAACTGGAAGCGATGGCCAAGACGGTGGTGACGGAGGGCGAAATCGACCACAACCTGCGCCCTATGCTGGTGGCTGTAGTGACCGAACTGACCGGCCACAAACCCGGTACCGCCGCCTTCGGGCCAGCTCTGAATTTGATTAGAAACCGCGCTGAGACTCTGTTTCAGGCCATTTTACACGGCTATTCCGACTTTGCCATCACCACCATCGACTCGTTTACGCAACGGCTGGTTATGGCCTTCACCGACGAATTGGGCCTGCCCTATGCCTTCGAGGTGGAGATGGATACCGACCAGACGCTGGAGGTGGCCGTCGATAATTTGATCGAGCGGGTGGGCACCGAAGATATGGCCGAAATCACGGAAATTTTCCACCAGATCATGGCCGAAACCACCCGCGAAGGCCACAGCTGGCATCAGGTGGCCAAGACGCTGCAATCGTTTGGGCACGTCCTCACCTCCGATCAGCATTACACCGCCGTGGGTCGGCTGGCCGAACTGTCGGCCACGCAGATTCGGGCCATTCGGACGCAGTTACAGACGTTCCGCGAAACGGTGAACAAACAAATGCAGGACCATGCCAAAGCAGCAATGACCCTGATGACCGGGGCGGGTGTTTCGGTGGATGATTTCAAGCTGGGCAAAGGTGGCATTGGTGGCTATTTCGAGGCGGTAGCTGGGGGTGATGTTGGCAAAGAAGCGAAGTCTACCACGTTGAAAGCCATCCATGACGACGATTGGTACGCAGCCAAATTGCCAGCCATGACTAAAGTAGCCATCGATGGCATTACCGCTGGTCTCCGAGCTTGTTTTCTGGCCATTCAGGATGAGCAGACCGAGTCGGGCAAGCTGCTGACGCTGGTGAATGCCGTGGACCCGCAGTTGCAGAAAATGGCCCTCCTACAACAGATTCGTACTGAATTTGTGGAATTGCTACGTAAAGACGGGCGCGTCCATATCTCCGAATTCAACCAGCGGATCAAAGCCATCGTGGAGAGCGAACCCGTGCCGTTTCTCTACGAACGCCTCGGCAGTCGTTACAACCACATCCTGATCGACGAGTTTCAGGACACCTCGCGGCTGCAATTTGCCAACCTCATGCCCCTGATCGAGAACGCGCTCAGTGCCGGGCATATGAACCTCGTGGTGGGCGATGGCAAACAGTCGATTTACCGGTGGCGGGGTGGCGACAAAGATCAGATCGTGGCCCTGCACCGGCGACAACTGACTCAATTACAGCGTATTCACGGTTCTGAAACCTGGACCGCCGAACGCATTGGTACGCTGAGCGGCAACATCGAATCGCAGACGCTGGGCACGAATTACCGGTCGGCACGGCCCATTGTGGCCTTCAATAATACCCTGTTTTCGTTTCTGGCCGACGCGCATTCGCCCGACAATGAGCACGTTGGGTCGGTGTATGATGCGCCCAAACAATTTATTCAGGAACCAAAAACCGGTGCATCGGTGGCGGCTCATATCCAGTTCGATTTTTTGACAAAAGACGACCTTCCAGAGTCGAAGACTCTTGATAATGAGATGGTTCGGCTCACATTGGCCTACATCGAAGAGGCCCGCGCGGCGGGTTATTCCTACAGCGACATGGCCGTGCTGACCCGCGAAAAAAAGGATGCGCAGGCGGTGGCCAACGAGCTGAACCGGCAGCAGATTCCGCTCGTTTCGGCAGATTCCTTGTCGCTCCAATTCTCCGATCCCATCCGGTTTCTGGTGGCCCTGCTCAGTCTGGTTTGCCGCCCCGGTCAGCGACCTCTGCGGTATGAGGTGCTCTATTTGTTCCACACGGTGGTCAATTATGAGGTGCCCACTGACGCCCAAACCGAGGCCATTCGGGCCGTGGCCGATTCGGCAGACGAGGCCGGTGTGTTTACCTACATGGCCAGGGCGGGCTTTGCCGTTGACCCCACCGGGCTGGTGCAACTCAATGTGTATGAGCTTACTGAGCGACTGGCTCACGGGTTCTGGCTGTTTGGCCGCAACCACGATCAACCGTTTCTGTTCCGGTTTCTGGACGAAATCATGACGTTCAACAACCGCCAGTCGGGCCACCTTGCCGACTTCCTGACCTACTGGGAAACGGCCCGCGTGAAGGTGGCCGTGAGCGAAAGCATTGCCACCGACGCCATTACGGTGCAGACGATTCATAAAGCCAAAGGCCTGCAATTTCCCGTGGTCATTGTCCCCTTTGCCGACTGGGGCGTGGACCCCAACACCCGCTCAACCATGTGGCTCGACCTGGATGATGTGGTGGCCGAACCGCTCCAAATTCCGCTGCCGGGGGGGCAGTCGCTGCGGTTGCCCACGGCCCAGGTGTCGGTGCGGCGCGACCTGGAAAACGGCCCTGATTCGGTGGCCGAGCAGTATCGGTACGAGGCCGACAACCTCTTTCTGGAAAACATGAACCTGCTCTACGTGGCCTTCACCCGCCCCGAAGACCGGCTCTACGTCATTGCCGAGCGCACCAAAACAAAAGCCAAGAACGGCGACGAAAGAGCAACGTCGACGGGTCGGCGGACGGTGGCGCAGTGGCTACAGCACTTCCTGAGCGAAAGCCCCGACGCGGTGGCCAGTGATTGTTTGTGGGAAGACGGTCGCGCCCAATATATCTGGCAGGCAGGTGAACCGAAGGTGGTTAAGCCGCTCACTGGTGAAGCATTGAACCCCACAGAACCCATTCATTTACAAGGTATTATGAGTGGCTCGCGGGGGCAGAACATGCAATTACGCCGTCAGGCCGAGCGTGTATTCGATACCCGCACCTTTGAGCGAACCCGTGAGCGCGAACGCAAACTCTGCGCCGCCCTGAGCCTGATAAAAGGGGCGGGCTGCGTGGATAAATCCCTCCGGCAACTCGTGCGCGAGGGCGTAATCCGGGCCGTCGAAACCGACGAACTACATCGGATGCTGACTGCCATTGTGCGCCACCCCGACCTCGCCGACGTGTTTGGCTACGACCGCCGCATCGACACTGACCGGGGTATTCTAAGCAAGCGTCCTATTCAGGGTGCCCCGCATCGGGTGGTACACCGGCCCGACGGCCACGTGGTGCTGGTGCAATATGGCAACCCCGCCGAACAGACCGAATCTTGGCTGGTTACCTTTGTGGACCTCTACCGCCAGATGGGTTACGACTCCGTTGAAGGCCGCGTGGTGTGGCTAGGCAACGAACCCACAATAACGTTTTTGGGATAAAAGGCCCAAGCGGTTGATAGTCGTAAGTCATGAGTGGCTGCGCATCCTCACCCACTTATAACTTACGACTATCACCCACTTACGACTAGTTAATATGCGCTTTATCTACAGTTTTTTACTGACAATCAATACGTTACTCGCCGTTGCGCAAATGCCGACGGCATCACCCTATACGCTGAAAACGGGCCGCGAAGTGGTGTTGCTGGGGGCGGGTGTCGCCTCATATGGGGCCGCTTTTGTGGTCAACAAAAAGCTGGATGCTTTCACACCCGCCGAGGTTCAGCGACTGAACGTTCTCGACATCACCCCCCATTTCGACCGGCGGGCCACGGCCAACTACTCGGCCAGTGCCGCCCGACTAAGTGACGTGACGCTGATTGCCGACGTAGCCCTGACGGGGGGCGTGATGCTGGCCAGCCGCCGGCCACAGGCGGGTGAGGGCTTCTTTACCAAAGACCTGTACACTGTTGGGGTGATGTATGTGGAGACGATGCTGCTGACAAACGGCATTAAAAGCACCGTGAAAGATGCCGTGGAGCGTACCCGCCCCTTTGCCTACAATACTGCCGCGCCGCTGGACGATAAACTGGATAAAGATGCCCGACGGTCGTTTTATTCAGGCCATGCCTCGAATGCGTTTGCTACGGCGGTGTTTGCGGCTGAGGTTTTCCGGCATTATCACCCCAACTCGAAGGCCAAACCCTGGATTTGGGTCGGGTCGCTGGGACTGGCGGCGGGCACGTCGTACCTGCGTTACGAAGCTGGGCAGCACTTTCCGAGCGACCTGCTGGTGGGCGCAGCCATGGGTTCACTGGCGGGGTGGGGCATTCCAAAGCTGCACCAAAACCGCACGGGCAGTGCCCAATCGTCGTTTAAACACGTAACAGCCATGCCCTGGAGCAACGGCATCGCCAGTGGCGTATATTTACGTACTAGCTTTTAGACATGACCAAAATCGCTGACTATATCCGGCAGGCCAACGGCAAGCCGATTTTTTCGATTGAAGTAATCCCGCCGCTGAAAGGGGATTCCCTGAAGAACCTGCTCGATAATATCGAGCCGCTGATGGAGTTCAAGCCGCCCTTTATCGACGTCACCTACCACCGCGAAGAGTACATCGAACAACCCCAGCCCGACGGCACCATCCGCAAGATCGTGACCCGTAAACGGCCCGGCACCGTGGGTATCTGTTCGGCCATTATGCACCGGTTCAACGTCGACCCCGTGCCGCATGTACTTTGCGGGGGCTTCTCGCGCGACGAAACCGAAGATTTTCTGATCGACCTCAATTACCTCGGCATCGACAATGTGCTGGTGTTGCGGGGTGATCCTGCCAAGCCGTTCAAGACGTTCAAGGCCAAAGAAAACGGCTTCACCTACGCCGCTGAACTGGTGGAACAGGTGGCTAACATGAACCGGGGCCTTTACCTGCACGAGGAAGATAAACCGATGGCGCCCAGCAACTTCTGCGTGGGTGTGGCGGCGTATCCCGAAAAGCATTTTGAAGCCATCGACCACGATATCGACTTCGAGTACCTCCGCCAGAAAGTGGCGAAAGGGGCTGACTACATCGTGACGCAGATGTTTTTCGACAATGCCCGTTACTTCGATTTTGTAGCCCGCTGCCGTGCCCACGACATTCACATACCGATTATTCCGGGTCTGAAACCCATCAGCACCCGCAAGCAACTGGAGATTTTGCCCCGACTATTCCACCTCAACATGCCCGCTGATCTGGTCAACGCCGTTTCGGCCTGCGAAAACGACGCTGATGCCCGGCAAGTGGGTATCGACTGGAGCATTCAGCAGTGCCGCGAACTCATTGCTGCCGGTGCGCCCGTGCTGCATTTCTACACGATGGGTAAAGCCGACAACGTTCAAAAAGTAGCGCGGGCGTTGTTTTAGAACTAGGTTGCATACCGCTACATTCGCCTACTCTAAAACCCCTGCAAACTATGCGTTCACGCTCATTTCTGCTTCTTTTCTGGCTCGGCTCAACGTCGCTCTGCCTGGCACAAATTCCAGACCCATCGCCCGACATGGCTACGGTCGTTTTCTATCGTCCGCCTCAGTTTGCCAGGGCAGCGACCAATTTTACCATCCGCGCCAATGGCACGGAGCTTTGCCGGTTAAGCAACAAACGGTATTTCATTTCCAAGCTTAAGCCCGGTCAGGTTGACTTCACATCGGTGGCGGGTGGTCTGAATATTCCCGATAAAGATGGAGTAAGCATGAAGTTGGAAGCTAACAAAGTCTATTATTTCCAGGGCGACGTGAAAGTGCGTTTCATGAGCGACAAGCTGGTGCTTACGGAAGTCACGGAATCGACGGCGCAGAAAAAACTGCCCGAAATGAAACCAGATAACTGCATGACCGCCAGTAACTAGCCGAGTCGGCTTTTATTCGTTATAAACAGATGCCGTCACCGCTAAGTGATGGCATCTGCTTTTTAGGGCGGCCCCGACCAGTAAACTTATGCCCTCGCCAATCCCTGTTTTCGCTGGAAACTGGCTAAGTGATGGCCCGTGTGGTAATCAGAGAAACAGATCATCTCCAGACCTGTTACCGGCCCCAACAGTGGATGCTTCCAGACGGTGTTGCCTGTCAGTTCGTCGGCAGTGACGCCGATCAGAGTGGCCTCTACATCGGCGACGGTTTGTTGCCAGGCGGCGCGTTGCTGGGTGAGCAGTCTGGGGTCGCCGGGAGGGACCGGGTTCGCGCCGGGCGGTAACATGGGCAGGGCAATTTTGTACTGCGTAACCACCTCGTCGTAGTTGCGCGAGGGGCGGTCGGCGGGTCGCCAGTTGGCACGGGCGGGTTCACTAAAGAGGCGTACAATCCCGTAGGTCGACTTCAACAGGTGCGCAAATTCTTGCTCAATGGTCCATTTTTCGCCTTGTGGGGCCATCCAGGCTGCTTCGAGGGTGATGTCGTTGAGCCAGTCGGTAATCAGATGCAGTTGGCCAATAAGGGCTGTTTTTGGATCTGTCGTAGTCATGGTTCTGCGTTTAAATAGGATGATAAGCCGAACGTAGGGATAAAAAGTTGCATATGCAACTTTAGTCGTTATATTTGCCTCATGACCGACGAGATGAGTTGCATTGCGGGCCGAATGCGGATGCTGTCGCGGGTGGTGTCGGGCCTCTACAACGATGCCTTTGCCGAAGAGGGCGTCAGCTTCGCGCAGGCTTCGCTGCTAATGTTCATTTTTGGCCTGCCGGGCGTTCGCCAGGCTGCGCTAGGCAAGCGATTTGCCATCGAAAAGTCAGCTTTGAGCCGCGATGTGCAGTTGCTGCAACGTAACGGCTGGCTGACTGATAATATTAAAAAGGGCCTGTTTCTGACCGAGGCCGGCCGTTTGCTGGCCAAGCGATGCCACAAACGCTGGAAGGTGCTGAACGCTCAGGTACGCGAGCAACTTGGCCCATCAGCCATCGACGGACTTGCCGAATTATCTTCACGCTTACTGGCCATCGTTGACAAAGACGTTTGAAACTGTCTAACGGAGTGATCCGCCGATGCGGCAATGCTCCGTTAGACGCTACTATGAAACCTGATTTTCTCAACACCACCCGCACCGAGTCGGGCAAAACGGGGCGGTTCAGAACCGGCATGAACTGGTATCCGATGTATTTCGGCACGGGCGGCAAAATCCTGTTCTGGTCCGGCGATTCGCGGGAGGTACACCTGCGATTGCGGCGCAACCCCTGGACGTAAGTAGTTAATTGATAATAATCGACACTTTTTAAGTGAAGTTAATGACGAATTCTGAGCCTATATTTTTCAAAATGTGTCCTAAAGCTTGATCGAATATTTCTTTGCTATCATAATGATGTGGTTTGAGCCACTCGTACTTAATTTTCCTCCACA
>JBBRMP010000185.1:0-11392 GCA_038230755.1 Cytophagales bacterium
AAAGAGCAAATTGACCCAATCGATTACATGACCAAGGATACCCTTTTCTATGCTGTTAATCGATGTTTGGCTCAAATAGGTATTAGTTGGAAAATAAATTTCCAAAAGTTTAATGAAAACTAATTATTGACGGGTACTTACCACTTCAATACTTACAACTTCTTCAGTAAAACATAATAATCCGCATCGACCGTCATGGCCTTTACGTTGGGCTGTTTTAGCTCCTGCCAGGCGGTAGTCGGCATTACGATGCGGCGCGGGCCGAGGTCGTTGAGGCATAGGCGGACGGGCATCGTGAAGCCCGGTTGGCAGTTGGTCCACCGGTAACGGATGCCCGTTGGTGAGATTGTGTATTCCAGCGTCGGTATCTTGTTGGTGCGGAGGTACTGATCGAAGATGGGCTGGAGTTTCAGGCCGGTTTTCGAGATCAGAAACTGCTCTATCTGGGCCGTAGTGACGGTTTTGTGGTAAAAGGTCTGGTTCAGTTGCCGCAGCACCTGCCGCCATTTTTCGTCGTTGGCCACCCACTGCCGGATCATGTGGAGCATGTTGGCTCCCTTGAAATACATATCGCCCGACCCTTCTTCGTTCACGTTGTAATGACCAATAATGGGCTTGTCGTTCAGCACCCGCGCCCGCGTACCGATAACGTATTGCGCCCCGACATTTTTGCCAAACAGGTACTCGACATACAGGCATTCGGCGTAGCTCGTGAAGCTTTCGTGAATCCACATATCGGCCATGTCTTTGTAGGTGATGTTGTTGGCGAACCACTCATGTCCCGATTCGTGGATGATGATAAAATCGAATTTAAGGCCCCAACCCGTGCCAGAGAGGTCATTACCGAGGTAGCCGTTGCGGAAGCAGTTGCCATACGTTACGGAACTTTGGTGTTCCATGCCGAGGTAGGGCGTCTGCACCAGCTTGTAGCCGTCTTCGTAGAATGGGTAGGCGCCAAACCAGTGCTCGAAGGCCCGTAACATGGTCTTTGCCTGACGGAACTGCACCCGCGCCGCCGCTTCATTTTCGGGCAACACATAAAACGACAGCGGCAATACGCCCTTTTCGCCGTGCAGCGTGTCGGACCAGTTGATATAGGTGGCGGCGTTGAGGTTCACGCCGTAGTTGTTGATCGGATTCACCACCGCCCACTCAAACGTGCGGGTGCCGTCGTCATGGGAAATAATGCGCCGGAGCTTCCCGTTCGAGACGTCAGTGAGGGCTTCGGGTACGCGCACCTGAATCAGCATCGAGTCGGGTTCGTCGTACATGTGGTCTTTGCAGGGCCACCATACGCTGGCCCCCAACCCCTGGCACGAGGTGGCAATAAAGGGACGGCCTTTGGGGTCGCGCGACCAGGTGAAGCCACCGTCCCAGGGTGGCATTTGGGCTACTTTGGGTTTGCCTTCGTAAGAAACCAGTACCGTTTCCAGTTTACCAACTTCTTGCCTCTTAGTTAGTTGCACAAAATGAGCATTGCCTTCGTCGCGCCAGTCCAGTGCCTGTCCATCCTGTTCTATTTTGGTAATTCGCAACGGCGGCTGCAGGTCGATTTGCATGGTCTGCTGCCCAGCCAGCACCCGATACCGGATGGCGTTACTCCCCCGAATGCTGCTATTAGCGGGGAAAATCTGAACCGAAAGCGTATAGTGATTCAAATCCCACCAACCGCGTTCGGGGGTGACGCTGCCGCGTAGGGTGTCAGCGTGGGTAAAGCCCGTTTGGACAACGGGTTTAGCCTTTTGGGCGCAGGCAGCGGTGCCGAAAAGAAGGGCAAAGAGCAGGAAAGAGGTGTGAGGGAATGTCATCCGTTGTTGCTGACGCTGGCTTTAGGCGGTCCGACGGGTCGGCGGGGGGATACGCTACCGACCAGTTACCAACAGCCTCAATGCGGCTTTAGCCCGTTCAGATGCCAGGGCGTAGCCGTATCATAACGAAGTGTACCGTGTTCGATGCGCAGCGGGCTGGCGATATTATTGTGGTAAAGGTGACCGGTGCCTAGGCCCTGCGGCAACAGGTTTTTGAACTGCCCGGCATACTGCGCAATGGCGTTCAAACCGATGTTTGATTCCAGCGCCGAGGTAATCCACCAGCTAATAGACAGGCGATTAGCCAGTTCGATCCACTCGTCGCAATGGCGCAGGCCACCCAGCAACGTGGGTTTCAGGACGATATATTGTGGCTGAATCTTCTTGAGCAACCGGAATTTATCGACGTATTCCATGTGGCCAATCAGCTCTTCGTCGAGGGCAATGGGTATGGGCGTTTGGCGGCAAAGCTCGGCGAGGAGGTCATGCTGACCAGCAGCAATGGGCTGTTCAATGGAATGGAGGCCATATTGGGCCAGTCGTTCCAGTTTGGCAAGGGCTTCGTCGGGACGAAACGCGCCGTTGGCATCGACCCGGAGCGTGATCTGTTCGGGCGAATATTGCTCCCGAATGTAGCCCAACAGTTCGCATTCCTGCTCGAAATCGATGGCCCCGATTTTCAGCTTGATGGTGGTGTAGCCCGCCGCCAGTTTCTCGTCGATCTGCTGCCGCATGAAGGCTGGCGACCCCATCCAGACCAATCCGTTGATGGGTATGGCCCGGTGGCCATTCACGAACTCCCCCGCCTGTATGAGCCGTTGCCCCCCCGACAAAAAATCGAGCATGGCGGTTTCCAGACCAAACAAAATACTGGGGTGTTGCTGGCTGATGAGCTGATTCAGAATGATCGGCACATTCCAGCTAAACAGTTGCAGGTCTATAGCATTGAAGTAGTCGCAATACTCGGTGAGGCGCTGCTCAAAATCGGGAATATCATCCAGGCTAAGGCCGCGAAGGGGGCCACATTCACCATAGCCAACCACGTCGGGGTGGTCAGAATCGACCAACCGTAGAAAGTACGAATCTTTTTGGGTAAGCGTCCCCCGCGAGGTACCAGCCTCGAACGTGAAATGCAATGTGTATTTCAGGTGGCTGACCCGGAGACTCATCAGGATGGGGTGGGCATAAGACGCGATAGACCGTTAAAACTACTACTTTTGACCCACCCCGAAAAACATGTTACGAAATTATTACCCATCCTGTGGTCGGTAAACTGTTGTTAAAACCCTTCTCTGCGCTGTACGGTGGCCTCACTGATTTGCGCAACCACTTGTATGACAACGGGTTCCTGAAATCGTTGCCGCACACACAGTTTTGTATCAGTGTGGGCAACTTAACGGTGGGGGGCACTGGAAAAACGCCCGCCGTAGAGTACCTGATTAAACTACTCAGCCAATTTGACCCCGCTGCTACCGGTGCATTGGCCACCCTGAGCCGGGGCTATGGCCGCGCCACAACCGGCTTCCGCGTGGCCTCCCCTACCGACATCGCCGCCACCCTCGGCGACGAGCCGTTGCAGCTTTACCACAACCTGGGTCAACTGGCCACCGTATGCGTGGGCGAACGCCGCGCCGAGGCCCTGGCTCAACTCGCCACTCTGCGCCCCAACATTGGTACGGTGGTGCTGGACGATGCCTTCCAGCACCGGGCCGTGCAGCCACAGCTACAGATGCTGCTGATGGACTATAACCGCCCGTTTTATACCGACGAACCCTTTCCCGGCGGGCGATTGCGCGAACGGCGGCACGGGGCCAAACGAGCCGATCTGGTGGTAGTAACCAAATGCCCCCATGACCCCAATGACACCGACCGGGAACAGATTTCGGCACAGATTGGCCGCTACACACAGCCCAATACGCCCGTTCTTTTCGCCGGACTACGGTATGACATGCCAAAGCAATTCGTTAGTAGTGAGCCGATTAGCCTGATCAATAAACCCGTTTACCTCGTAACAGGTCTGGCCAATGCGGGGCCATTGGTACAGTACGTGACCGCGACGTTCGGCCTGCTGAAACACGTAGCCTTCGGCGACCACCACGCCTATACCCGCGCCGACGTGGACCACCTGCTAGCCGACTGCCCACCCGATACCTGGCTACTGACGACCCAAAAGGACGAGGTAAAATTGTCGGCCTTGCTGACGGAAACCAACCAGAAACGACGCCTGGCGTATCTGCCCGTGGCGATGGATTTCTGGCGTGAAACCGACGCAGACACACTGAAACGGGCGGTTGAGGCCCTTTATAAAAATCCTTAATAGGCCCGTACGGTTCGGTGGGTGGGTGGAATTGGGCTATTTTTGCTACTTATGATACGGTGCCTCCGATTTTGTGCGTGTTTAGTGTTTTGGGTGCTGACGGCTCCGGCCTGGGCGCAGCAGTTTCCGGGTGGCGGCTTTCCGGGCGGTCAATCAGGGGGCGGGTTACAGCCGGGCAGTTTTCCCGGCACGTCGACAGGTGGTGGGCGACCCGGTGGTTCGGGCGCGGGCGTTGGCCTCGACGATTCGACGAAGGTGATTTACGGACCAACAACCGCCCGCTTTTTTCTGGAAAGCGACATTTTCAACAACCGTAAAAAACTCTATATCACCGATACGGCCCTGGTGGGTACGCACCAGTACGAGTATACCCGCCGCAACCAAAATCTCTACACCGATCTGGGGAATCTGGGTACGCCCATGCGGCCGGTTTTCTACCAGGACCCCACGCAAATTGGTCAGCAGCAGGGTTATTACGTCTTCACGCCCTACGCCTACAACACCGAAGCCGTTCGGTATTACGACACCAAATCGCCGTTTACCGATATGTACCTGGCCCTGGGGGCGCGGAACCAGAACATCCTCAATTTCGATTTCACCCAGAACATCAGCCAACGTCTCAACGCCGGTTTCAACGTGCAGCGGTTTACGTCGGAAAAGCAGTTTGGTCTGGGGTCGGCGCGGAACCAGACCGAGCGGTTGCTGGCCCAAAACTGGGGGGTGTTGCTCCACGCCAACTACCGCACCGCCGACGACCGGTATACGCTGCTGGTGCATTTTAACCACATGAACCACAGCCTGCCCGAACAGGGGGGCAGTGTGCCGAGTGTGCGCCCCGATTCTACCGCGTTACCCTTCGATTATGAAGGGCAGGCCAAACTGGTGGGGAACCTGGGTTGGGAACGCCACAGCGACGTACATATTTACCACCAATACGTACCGGCGCAGGGGTTCCAGTTTTTCCACCGGCTCGATTACCAGTATCACGTCAATAATTATAAGGACGACAACCAGGCCGCCAACCAGACCTTCGCCAACGGTTTCTATCCCAAAGCCCGGTTCGATTCGACCCGTATTCAGCAGGACGTCTATTGGAAATCATTGGATAACACCTTCGGCATCAAGGGCATATACACCCGTGGCCAGTCGGCGTTTAACTACCGGCTGTATTACCGGCCTCGTTATTTTTCGCAGTTCTCCCAGTACAACGAGGGCTTTTCGACGGTAATAACCAAGGTATCGCCCACAGTGTCGACCACCAGTATCGTGAACCAGTTGGGCGAGTACAGCAACGCAAAGCTGGAGAACTACGTAGGGGGCTGGCTGGGTTACTATTTCCCCGACAGCCTCACCCGGCTCACCGCCGAAGCCGAATACCTGCTGGGCGGGGGCTACCGGTTGCAGGGGCTGCTGGAAAGCAACCTCTTTACGGCGGGGTTCACCAGCATTCAGGCCTCGCCTACCCTGATTTCGCAGCGGTTCATCAGCAACAACTACAATTGGGTGAACACGTTTGGCCTGCGCCGGACGCAACACGCCTACGGTCAGTTTTCGGTGCGGTACAAAGGCGTAACGGCTACCCCCAGCGCCGATTTCTGGCTGCTGGGTAACTACGTTTATTTCGATGAAAAAAGCCTTCCTCAACAGAACGGGTCTGAGTTCTCCATCTTCAGAACGGGACTGGGTCTCAGCTACAGAAAACCACGTTTCCTGGCAAGTACGCAGATTTATTACACACCGCTCAACTCTGGCGATGGCGTTTTGCGCATCCCAAAACTGTTTGTGAACGCGCGGATACAGTATGACTTTATCTACGCCAAGGTACTCCATATACAGACTGGCCTCGACATTCACTACAAATCGAGCTACTATGCCGATGCCTACATGCCCATCACGCAGCAGTATCATCTACAGAACGTACAGGCGGTGGAAGGCGCTATTCTGGCCGACGTGTATGCCAATATGCGGGTGAATCGGGTGCGGTTTTTCCTGAAATTCAGCCACGTCAATCAGGGCCTGTTCGGGCCGGGTTATTACGTCTCGCCCGGCTTCCCACAAATTCAGCGCGGCCTCTGCTTCGGCGTCGATTGGCTGCTGTTTGATTGAAGAAGATGGAACGAATTGGGCATATTTTCGCGCATTTTTTATGGCAGAAGCGTTGCTTCACGATAGCTTTCCTGTTCATCGCAATTTGCTGTAATGGACAGTACCGATGGCAGATTGGCGGCGATGCACATCTACTGCTGAACAAATACACAGCCCTTGATCCTACTGCGACATTAAGAAGCATCATTTATGTTCCGACCGGATCAGGAAACGTGGTGATCGAACGGGCACTAAAACCACGCGGACTATATATTGTATCGGGATTGGGCTACCGCCAAATCGGAGCCGCTTATGGACTGCTAAATGAGCGGGAATCAACCAGTTTCAATGGTATTGGTGTGTGGTCGGTGCCTGTGCTGTTGCGGCAGGACCTGACCCTACTGCTTGCGACCTGGCGGAGAAGTTACCGCGTTTCTGCGGTGGCCGGTTTGGTCAACGAATTTACCTCAGCCGAAGGTCTCGGTGGCTTGTTCAGCGAAACCAACAACAATGTCACCCTGACGGGACAAGCCACTTTAGTTAATCACTACTCAGTAACCGGCTGCATCGGTGCCGAAATACGCTTCCCCATTATTCGTGGGCGGCTCGACGGGCTGGTTCATCAGTATTATTACGTCGGCTTCAAGGAATTAGCACATTCGACTATCGACATCACTAAGGCTGGTCAAACACAGCAGGCAACGGTGCGCAACCTGGGGTCGGGTTATACGCCGCTTGGGGTTGGCTTGCGCTACCATATGTACTGGGGAAGCGCAGGCCAACCTGAATCATTTCAACCTCATTAGTAATCAAGTGACTAATAACCAACCCCTAACTGCCCTGCTGGGTGCCTTTGGCGAAGAAGTGAACTTGATTGAAGAATCGCTGCAAGATGCTGAGGTGCTGGAACTGCACAGGCACCGGTTTGTGACGGGCACCCTTGGGCAGCAGCGGGTGGTAGTAACGCTGACGGGCATCGGCAAGACCAACGCGGCCATGGCCACGGCCCTGGTGATGGCCCATTTTCGGCCCGACCAGGTCATTTTTACGGGCATTGCTGGCGGTGTAAATCCGGATTTGCATCCCGGCGATCTGGTCATCGGTGGCGAAGTGGGCTACCACGACGTGCGATCCGTGACGCTGACGATGGAACCCACCCGGCAAACCATGCATCCGGTCACCTACGCTCTGAATCCGCTCTATTTCCCCGCCGACCCCACCCTACTGGAGCTAGCACAACGCGCAGCACAAACCATTGATTTTGACCATGTTCCGGGCAAAATGAATCCACCAAAAGCACAGGTGGGCCGTATCCTGACTGGTGACGAGTTTATTCATTCGGCCGCCCGCGCCGTCGCCATCCGCGACGAATACGGGGCCGATGCGATTGAGATGGAGGGTGCCGCCGTGGCGCAGGTGTGCTACCAGATGGGCATTCCCTGCCTCGTGATCCGCAGCCTCAGCGACAACGCCGACAGCCACGCCGTCATCGACCTCCTCGCCTTCCTCAGCACCGCCGCCCGCAATTCGGCACGGTTGGTGGCGGGGATGATGGAAAGGGATTACTGATGGGTTTTTGTCATCCCGACGACAGGAGCGGTCCGCCGTTTCTCCCTCAAGGCACCACGTTCACAATCCGTTTCGGGACCACGACGACTTTTTTGGGCGCCTTGCCTTCCAGCCACTTAATGACGACCTCGTTGGCCAGCACAGCTTGCTCGATGCTTTCCGACGATTGGTCGAGGGGAAAGCTAATGGTGGTGCGCACTTTACCGTTGATCTGAATGGGGTACTCAAACGAATCTTCGATCAGGAATTGCGGGTTAAATACTGGGTACGTTGCCTTTGACACGGTGCCGGGTACGTTGCCCAAAGCGGCCCAAAGTTCTTCGGCAATGTGCGGCGCGTAGGGCGACAGCAACAGAACGAGGTCCTGCAAAATAGCCCGTTTGTGGCATTTCAGGGCTACTAACTCGTTTACACATACCATAAACGCCGACACCGACGTGTTGAACGAGAAGTTGTCGATGTCTTCCTGCGCCTTCTTGATGGTCTTGTGCAGTACCTTCAATTCCTCGCGTGTGGGGGCCTCCTCCGTCACGATCCATTCATTTGGCGTATCCTGATTTTCACCGCTTGGCACGATTTTATAAAACAGCCGCCACAGCTTACGAATGAACCGGTACGTGCCGTCGATGCCGTTGGTGTTCCAGGGCTTAGCCTGTTCCAGCGGCCCCAAAAACATCTCGTACAACCGCAACACGTCAGCCCCGTATTTCTCAACGATCATGTCAGGATTCACCACATTGTACTTAGACTTGGACATCTTCTCGACCTCAGCACCCACGACAAACCGACCGTCAAGTTCAGTCACAAAAACCGCCCGACACCTACCGTCTTCACTCGCAGTTAAGATAGGGCGTTCGTGAGTCAAGAACGCTTCTAGATTAAGCAAGTCATTACTCACGTTATTCACGTCAATTTTTATTTGGATAAACTCTGGTTGATTTAGTGCAGAGGGCCTATTGATTAGGATGCGACCAGCAAAGCCTCCAGCGTTAAGAGTAGCGCTCAAGTCATTCACGCGCACGATCTCTTCGACACGCCTTCTTGCTTGCTCACCGCCTTTTGTCATTTCATATGCAAGTTCAAGTGAGATGAAGACAGGTGGCAACTGTGCCAACGTAATAATCTTTTCATCAGCAGTCGCCTGCTGGTTACTGATACTGAACCAGCCCGCACCCAAGCGATACACAAAATTGCTCCGCCCCTGAATCATGCCCTGGTTGATGAGCTTTTTAAATGGCTCTTCTTCAGGCACATAGCCTCGGTCCTTCATGAATTTGTTCCAGAAGCGGCTGTAGAGCAGGTGGCCCGTAGCGTGTTCGGTACCGCCAATGTAGAGGTCCACGCTTTTCCAGTAATCGATAGCTTCGCGGCTGGCAAACTCGTGGTCATTCTGCGGGTCCATGTAGCGATACCAGTACCACGACGACCCAGCCCAACCCGGCATAGTGCTTAACTCATATGGGTACTCGCCGGGGCGGTCTCCCGCTTTGTATTTCCACCCCTCGGCGCGGCCAAGTGGGGGTTCGCCGGTTTCGGTGGGGAGGTAGGTAGAGACGGCGGGGAGTTCGAGGGGCAAATCTGCTTCGTCGATCAGGTAGGGTAGCCCCCCGTCGAAATAAACAGGCACGGGTTCGCCCCAGTAGCGTTGGCGACTGAAGACGGCATCGCGCATCCGGTAATTGATTTTTCCCTTGCCCGCGCCTTTGGCTTCCAGGGCCGCAATCAGTTTTTGACTCGCCTCGGCATAGGTCAGTCCGTTGATCAATTCCGAATTGATGTAGTGGCCTTCTTTGGTATTATCGGCCTGCTCGTCGAGGTTTTTCTGTCCGTCGAGAACGGGGACGATGGGCAGGTTGTATTGCCTGGCGAAGAGGTAATCGCGCTGATCGCCGGAGGGCACCGCCATCACGGCACCCGTTCCGTAGCCTGCCAACACGTAGTCGGCCAGCCAGATCGGCACGGGCGTACCGCTAATGGGATTGATGCAGTAACTACCCGTAAAGACCCCAGACACGGTTTTCCCTTCGGCCATCCGGTCCCGCTCCGACCGTAGTTTCGACGCCAGCACGTACGCCTCCACCGCCTCGCGCTGTTCGGGCGTGGTTAATTCGCTGACTAACTCATGCTCAGGGGCCAGCACCATAAACGTGACGCCATAGAGGGTATCCACGCGGGTGGTGAACACGTCGATGACGCTGGACCCGGAACCGGTCCGCCGGTGTGGTTGGACCTTGAACGTCACGCTCGCTCCTACGCTCCGGCCAATCCAGTTGCGCTGTTGTTCTTTAATGGACTCGGTCCAGTCGATGGTGTCCAGGCCGTAGAGGAGGCGGTCGGCGTAGGCCGTGATGCGCATCATCCACTGCCGCATCAGCTTCTGCTCAACGGGATACCCGCCCCGCTCCGACACGCGCGTGCCGTTGGGGCCGTCTTTTACTTCGTCGTTGGCCAGCACCGTACCCAGGCCGGGGCACCAGTTCACCACCGCGTCAGCTACGTACGTAAGGCGGTAGTTGAGGGTGATGGCGTACTGTTCGGTCTCGGTTTTGGCGTTCCATTCCGCCGCCGTGAACTGAGCCAGCCCGTCGGCGGTAACGGCGTTGACGCCCGTCGTACCATTTTGGGCGAATTTGGCCGTCAGCGTCTCGATGGGTTCGGCCTTGCCGGCGGCGGCCCCGTCGCTCTCGCGGTTATACCACGACCGGAACAGTTCCATGAAAATCCACTGCGTCCACTTATAGTAGCTGGGATCGGAGGTGCGCACTTCCCGGCTCCAGTCGTAGCTGAAGCCGATGTTTTTCAACTGCTCAATATAGCGCGTCAGGTTGGCTTCGGTGGTCACGGCGGGGTGCTGCCCGGTCTGAATGGCGTACTGTTCGGCGGGGAGGCCAAAGCTGTCGAAGCCCATCGGGTGGAGGAGGTTAAAGCCCTTCAGCCGCTTGTACCGCGCCACAATATCCGAGGCAATATAGCCCAGCGGATGCCCCACATGCAGCCCCGCTCCCGATGGATACGGGAACATATCCATGACATAATATTTTTCTTTATCTGGTTGATTGTCAGTCTTATATGTCTGGTTCTCGTCCCAGAACCGCTGCCATTTCTGTTCGGTCTCGCGGTGATTATAGTCGGCCATTGGGGTAATGTAAAATGAAACTTGCTAGCCGCAAAAATAGCCCATCGGGGTGGATTGTTGGGTACAGACGGCGTTTTGGCGGTAAGTGATTATCTTGCAGTAGGTTGGCTAACCAAGACAGGACTATGGCAGCAAAAGAATTCAACGACTGGGTAAAGGGCGACGTCGCCATCGAGATCATCGGCAAAATGATTGCGGAGGAAATGGCCGTTTTATATAGTATCCTATCTGATTATAAAACTGTGGGACTGGATGCCGCTGATGCAGCCTTACAGGATGATACTAGGTATACGGAATGTCGAATTAAAATTCGACTATACCAGCAGGAGATACAAGCTAAGTATATAACAAAAAATAGTTTATGTTATTTTTAGTACCTTTATTGCATGGGACGAGTCAATACACCACTACTAAGTATACCAGCGAAGTTAGCTTTAGAAAAAGGGCTTCATGATGGTAAAACGCATCCATTTCGTA
>JBBRMP010000186.1:0-11366 GCA_038230755.1 Cytophagales bacterium
AGACGTGTTTTCGAACGCACCGGCGGTGCGGTCGAGTTATTCCACGCTAAAGGTTCTGTACAGGAAAGATACCAGCACAATCGGGTGTCAAGCTATTTCAGGGTAATACATCTAGTGGTATAAAGGGGCTTATGTTAAGTAAGAGTATAAGACGAATTAGCATTGACCAGCATAGTGTTCAGGTCTCGCTAAAAGGTCTAGTCTGCTGGGTCAGGAAGCATTCACTATAAAACTATTCGTTCTTCCTTTCATCAAAGCAAGTGGCCAAGTGCTATGTCAACATCTTCTTTGGTATAATCCCCTAGATTACCTATCAGTCGGAATTCACGGTCAATGTACGTTTTTAGTGCGGCTATTATTCTCGGAGTTAACTCAGGGTGTCCTAAAAAGTGGCGGCGAAGTAATCCCTGTACTACCTGCCGTTTGAATTCAAGAGACAGTTTGTGTAAGTATACACGTTTCGCAAATTGTATGACACGGGCCGATAGGCGAATATCGGGATTATACTGCCGCGAAAAGTTATAGGCTGCCCGCCGGTAACTGGATTGATTGGTTTCTGCCAGCAGCGAGCGGGTAAAGACCTGATACAATTGATCAACTTCCAGAGTTAGACCGCGGAAATTAAAATTAACCAGTGCCAGCCATCCCTGCTCCTTGTGTAAAGTCGGTTGGGAGACCAACAAAAAATGTTCGGTGGTGATTACCCGAAGAGCGTTCTGTAAGGACTGATGCGGTGTTAGATCATCCGTAATAAAAATCCGTTGCGGCCTGTTCGCTAACAGGTACGTGTCCAAGACGCTCGAAGCGAATAAGTTATCTTCCCCGAATAAATCTTGCTCCTCTGACCGTTCCATGAACGAACGTTCTATTCGTTCCGGGGCGTAATCCGGGCGGCACATTGCTGTCAACCACGCCAGCAAATCCGTATAGAACGCGATGCGCCGTTGCTTATAATCATCGGGGTATGCATGGGTTACGATCCGGTCCAGCGACACCTCCTGCGTGAGCTTTTGCTCAGCATCGTGGCGGGCCTCTTCCAATTCACTGATAACGTAATCCAGCAAGAATTGAGACACCACGAAAGGTTGGGCCAATGGGACAAGTGGCTGTTTTTGTTGCATAAAATACAAACTCAGCACGCTTGAAAAGTCCAGTACGTATTCGGTGGAGTCGTCGGGTTGATAGGCGGGCTGTAAACAAAGGGGCATGATGGTAAAGCCGTCAGCCTGATCGGATGTGGCGTATTGCCAGGCAGCGACGGGATTACCGTTAAAGCAACTAGCACATAGTTCACTAAAACCGATTTCACCCTTGGCGAACCGGGCTTGCTGCTGATCGACGCGAAGTTTTCGCTTGGTACCTTCTTCCCCAGCAATGTCCTGTAGTAACCGCTCAAAACCGGCAAAATCAAACTCGCCCGTCTCGTCAGTGGGTATGGTCATTGACCGGGCGGCCAGCCCGCTGTAGGGATCACCCGTTTTTTTGGCAATCAACATCCATTGCCCGACGTACTTATTGTATAATTGAAGGAGTTCAAACCGTTCCTGCCGGTTCATCAACTTGTCAGTTAACGTGATAGTATCACCCGCCTGGTGATCTACAACCGCTTGCGCCAGAGGATTGTGGCGCAAGGCTTCCTCGGAGAGTTCAATGTATTGCGGCTCGGCGTTTTCTTTTCGCACGAGCACAACCATGTCCTTCGTAGCAGTAGTGGGCGTCGGCAATGCATCAAAAGCCTGGTAGCGCGTCGAAAGCATAAAATACTTATCTGCGGCTTTGGGGTTGTCTCGGTAGTTCATCAACGCCTGATAGGCTACGGCAACACCTTTGTCCATCAGCCCGCTACTCAAACAAATATGAGCAACGGTGAATTGAGACTCCAGCGTAAAGCTGGTATCAAAGACATACTTGTCACAGGTCAGTTGGACCAGCAGGGCCTCCTGCCGGACAGGTCGTTGTTGAAACAACGCCCGTACCAGATCCCACCAGTACGTCACCTCTTGGGGGAAATGCAAGAGGCCATAGCTGGCTACTTCTTCTAATTTAGCGTAATTCCGCCATCGCCGATAAATAGCTAACTCATCCTTAATTAATAATTGATGGGGTGTGTAGTGAGTACGCCAATGGGCCGCCAGTTCTAAAAATCTGCTCACTTCCTGACCCTCTTCATACAACGCGTGGATGTAAAACAGTAAGTCATCAGATTCTTCACCTGGTGGGCAAAGTTGAGCTAAATAGTCTTTCGCTGATGTCCAGTCACCCAAGCTCATAAAGATGCGCGTGACCATCTGTTTAAGGGGAAGGGATAGCTCGTCCCAATGCGGCTTGATCAATTCTGCTTGAGAACGCCCCCTGTCTTTCTGGCTCATAGAAAGGCTCCATAAGTAAGCCTCAAGGATTAGCTTGGCATAGGATACCTTGAACTGCTTTCCATCAATTATCATCTCATGAAGCTCCTCAAACGAATAATCGTCTAGCAGCAGTCGAATGGGATCCATGAAGTTGAGCACATCCATGTCGTCCAACTCATCGGTTTGGACCAAAAACGCACAAAACGATTCGCGCTGCTGCGCCTTTTGACCAAGTAGCCGGTGAGCCATGCCCCGGAACAACTGCCAGATTGGTTCTTGGGGTAAGTATGTGTTAACCGCTAGTGCATCCAGCATCAGCTTTCCCTGTTGCTGATGATGCAAGATCTGCATGAGGTCAACCAACCGATGCGGAATGACCTGCATGGCAGGTGGGCGATTCGGCGAAAAAGGCAGGCGTTCGTCTTGCCCGTAGCCGATAAATAGCTTCGCCATTTCCTCAGCCATGCGTTGGCGCGTGTCTGTGTGCTGCGTCACAAAGTATTGACAGTAGCAGTACTCAAACCGGAGCACTTGAAAAAATGGCCTATCGTGAAGGTCCGTGTTCTCTACCCGCTCGCACAGCAGGCGTAGTAGTGAGGCTGCGTAGAGTAACTGCGGATTATTCAATAACTCTGTCGGCCAGTTCATACTACTCACATAAGGTAGCCGAGCTAAGAGTTCATGCAAAATAAATTGGGCTACATACGACCAATAGTAGATAGTCTTCCGGTCTACATAGGTGGGAACTCGCCGTTGAGTTAGCTCAGACTGAAAGAGGTGTATATAGTCTTGAATATTTACTGTGCCATTCTCCCGCTTTGGTCCTAACTTATTGATATAACCTACTTTGTATGTGGGTTCCCGCTGCACAGCAGGCATAACATCTTCTGGCGCATACATCCCAAGTTGAACCAATACCAGCCAGCCATAAGGGTTTAGCGGATAACCCTTTATGAGTTTTTCCGCCGTCTTCAACGCTGCTTCACGATCCTCTTTAGTTAGGTACGCCTGGGCAGCCCGTTCCTGGTAGTCCTTGATATGGGGCATTCGGGCATGAGCATTGATGAACAACGCATCACCATCCACATCATCCCCAAGATCACCCGCAAGCAAGGCTTCCAGGTAGTACACCCGCGCCAATAATTGGTCCTGCTGCACAGCCGGGAGCAGGGCTTCGTTAATATCTCGTTGTACCGTGTGCACAAGCGTCAAGCCCTGCCGGGGCTGCATCCCCAACCAACACTGCTCGGCCTCATCAAGCAGGCGTTTACACTGACCGACAAAGTCACTCACATCTACCGGTATGACCGCTTGAGAAGGTACCGGGGGGCTAATTGATAACGGGATAGGTTCATGCCCGGCCTCCTGGAGTAAAAGATTCAATGGAAGCAATGTGCAGGCTTGAAATCGGCGAAATTCTTTTTTAAACGTGCAAAGGATGCCCACCACAATTAAAACCTCACCATTCGTATAGTATACGCCGCTGCCTGAGAAGCCCTGCACGTTACCGTAAGCCGTGGTTGTGTTGTCCTCAACCGGGTGCAGGGATTGGAGTTGGAAGGTTTGTTTAGCCGTAGTGAGTACTACACCGGATAGTATCACCGGCTGGTTGTGTTGGGTCGCTGCGGGAAATCCAGTAAACCGAAGCGTCTGGTCAACCTGGGCGGTTTCTTGCCCAATGACTGGCCCTACCTGAACCGGAAGCTGGTCGCGGGCGATCACTAGTACCGCCCCATCATATGGGTTTTCAGCAGGAAACGCAAGTAAACGGTACTTAGTCGGCTGGAGGGTCAAGCTAACAAACCCCTGTTGCTCCTCGACGTACCAATCAATCGATAGATGGCTGTTTCCGGTTAGCGCAGCAAAACAATGGCGGGCAGTCAGAATATAAACGTGCTCGCCCGTTGCCGGTGCCAACACAAAGCCGCTACCTACCGGATGCGTGTCGATGCACAGACGAACGCTAAGCGTATCAATAGCTGAGGGCATCTGCGATCGATCAAGAGGGGTCATGGTGTGTAAAGATAAGTGCATCATTCCCTTTAGTCGGGTAGTGACAATGGATAGCAAAGGTGGTCAACTCTACCTCTGTGAAAATAACTCGTAAAGACGGATCATCATAAGTAAAATAAAGGTGAACCGGCTCTGTTGGCCGACGACGGCGGGCCGCGGTAACAATTCGGGCCAGAGCTTCCTTGTGGGGAAGATGGTGCGTGTTGGCCCCATTGCTGCTGATCAGGTAATGTTGGCAGTCCACCAGGTTTAGTAAATCTTCATTGGTGTTTCCGCGCGAACCATGATGGGCGACTTTGAGCAGATGAAGGGGCAGGGGTTGATGCGTACTGTAACCAGCCTGACGAAGGGAAGTCGTCACCACGTCGGCGTGAGCATCGCCCAAAAACAGCCCCTTAAACGAGGGGGTGGTGAGCAGCAGGGCTATACTGCTGCGGTTACTCCAGGAAGTATCAGCGGAAAACGGTCGGCTCACCAGCGTCCCAATGGCAACAGCGTAATCAATTCCCGTCGCCGCGATTTGTTGTGGCTCGTTGGTCGGGTGCTTAAGTTGCGCTTCCCACTTCGTCAGCAGTCGTCCATATTGATCCGCATCCGGCGAGAAACAAGCTAGCTCAAGCTGATCGAATACATAATGTTGGCCAGCCAAGATAGGCTGAGCGTTTAATTTGCCAGCGCGACTCAATAGGTGGGCAAGGGTGATGCCCTGCTTGACTCCAACTGGACCATCATTTAGAATCGGTACGTTAGCGGGTGCGTGGTTAAGCCAAAATTGATCGACCAGATCAGTTCCAAACTCGGTTAGAAATGGGATGACACCACCAATATGGTCATTGTCTACATGCGTCAGGATGAACAGATTGATTCGTTCTTGTCGAGCCAGAAGCAGACGAATGTCCTGCGCGAGCGTTCGGTGGTAAGTTCGGGCATAACCGGCATCGATGACGATATGCTGGGCCGGGGCGGTGTGAGATTGGTAGCTAACCAGTATACAGTCACCGCAGAGAGCCTGGAAAGCCTTAACAGTCAACAAATTGACGAAGGTTTTACGTTTTTCTAATTGAGGTCACTTCACAGAAAACGTGTAGGAGAGGTCCAACACTGTTTCAATAGTCATAGATATAAAGCTAAAGCCCTGCTATCAAAGCCAAGCAGGGCTTTAGTACGGCTGACAAGTATAGTCTCTCAAATGGCTTTCAGGGCGAAGCCGTACTGTTGATAGCTAATAGGAGCCTTGTTCGCTTCATTGTCAATCCATCCTAGTTCATCATGGCTACGCTCGATTATTTCACTGGTCTTAACATACCGGAAGGTACTGACCGCCAATTGTAGGACCTCCAACTCACTTTGAACAAATACACCTAAGTTAACGGGACGAGATTGATATGGTAGAAAGGCTTCAAACACCTCATCATTCATCTCAGCATAAGTTTGTTCCAAATAGCCTTGTTGAACCAGCAAATCATTAAGGGTCCGGTATTCGTCTGGTACCGGACCGCGTGGTATGGCGCAATAACGTGCGCCTGATATTGAGTACCCTGTTCGCTTGTAGTGTCCAAAATCAGCGTAGAACAGCAGTTTGTTTAACCGCACAGTGTACAGGTGCGGTAGATGGTTGTAGAAAAACAGAACCATTTGAGCGAACTTATCAAAGCTAGGCACTCGGTACCCAGTGAACTGATTTGGTACGTCCATTGGGTTCCAGATCGCGTTGAGTACCTCTTGAGTCGCTTCTCCTCTTGATACGGTACGTTCATCGACTCGTCGGAGCAGTTCGGCCAACTCTTGTTCCTTCAATTCATCTTTTCGCTCAAGCACCAATTCTCTGAAATTGCGCGGATCACGTACTAGGCCAATCAACTTGGCGTTCGACAAACTGGGGATTTCACCTTCTTCATAGCTTCGGTACTGGTTGATGCCGAACCCCATAAGCGTAGACATGGTGCGCTGGCTTACGCCATACCGCTCACGCAACGCTTTGATCTGCTCAGGGAACAGGACGTGATTTCGCTCACGATACTGATTGTGTAATTGGAGAAGATTCAGCGTGTCCAGCTCTTCAGTCGTGAAGGATTCACCGGACTCTACGCATTCGTAATAATGTGCGTGAACCGAGAACGTTTGCGACCGATAGGTGAGCGTCTGGATGCTGTTTTTCTTGATTACTTCTCCGCTGGTGAACGGACTGGTCATATCGATTTGTGGGGGAATGTCAGAGGAAATTCGGCTATGTGAAACGAAACGCAAATCGTGGATCGATTGAGTGCCCCCAACTGAATTTTTATGTACACCTCTTTGCCGTTTACTTGTACGCCGAATTCCCACAAGTCACTGATGCCTGCTTGATCGGGGTGTGGTCCCCGGTAATAATGTTCAACCGCCAGCCTTCGCAGACAGGCAGTACGCTCGAAAGGCCGGATATCTAATTCGGCCAATGCCTGCAAGTTCTTTTCTCGATTTAAAAACACAACATCATAAACGTCGAGCTTGGCCTTAAAGTCGACCAGAAACCGACCTACCTCGTCTATCGGTGTCATGCTATGGGGTCATCGTGTGAGAGTAACGATACAAACCTACGTTTATTACGTCAAAGTTGCAAACAGACATTCTTTTACCTATAATTGTTGCTATAAAGTATAAACTGGTCCTAATGCAGTCAATAGGTGTTATTACTGACGGTGAATCCACGTCATTTCGCATTCTTTCCATCGATGGGGGAGGCATCCGGGGCATTATTCCCGCCCGATTTTTGTGCGAACTGGAAGCGGAGGTGAGTCGTCGGCAGGGAAGTCCCATCCGGCTATGTGATTATTTCGACCTGATTTGCGGTACGTCTACAGGTGGCATTATCGCCATCGGCCTAGGGTTGGATATGTCAGCGAAAGACATCGCAAATCTATACCAAGAGAATGCCCAACGCATCTTTGGTCATTCTAACTTTCTGTTTAATCTATACCGAAGTGCCCGGCAGATAGTGCGTTCAAAGCATTCTAATCAAGGACTTTCAGACATTCTAAAGGCTGCGTTTGCGCCCTATTCGTCGGACGGAAATACACAGTTAGGCCACGCCCTCACTCGTTTAGCCATACCCGCCTATTCTGCTTCTTTAGGTCGTCCTGTCGTATTTAAAACGCCACATCTTCACAATCTGACCCGAGACTATCGGATGCCCGCTTTTCAGGTAGCATTAGCCACGAGTGCAGCGCCAACCTACTTTCCCGCGCAGTCTTTCGATTTCGTTACAACGTCTGGACAGGTAGAAACATGGACGAATCTGGTGGATGGGGGAATTTTTGCGAATAATCCAGCCGTCATCGGCTTAACAGAGGCTCTAGCAATGGGAGTTGATCTATCACAGATCAAGTTGCTATCTCTGGGAACAGGCTCCGAAACATTTACGCAGCCTTACAGCCAGTATAGTTTCGGTCTCAAACGGGCTTGGGGAATAGCATCGTACTGGTTAAGTCCTTTATCGGGGAATCCGCTGATTGAAATGATGATGCAGGGAACATCAGCTATTGCCGACAATACCCTTAAAGTGTTGAGCAATGGAATTGGCAAAGGTGGCCCGCAGAAATTTCATTACGACCGATTACAGGTCTCATTCGATGGAAAACGGCGTGTTGGACTTGATACAACGGCTAGCCGAAAGCTTAACGCGTTGAGTGGCTATGGCACGGACCTATTTCATCGTGAAGGCTCAGCTATAATCGACGCTTATTTCACCCATCCAGTCACACCTTATACACTTCATCACTCATTATAAACCAACAAAGATCAATGGCCAATTGTCATGCCCTGTTTATGACGTTCAATACCGACGAGCTGAAACTCACCAGTACTAAGAAAGCTCGGATGTGTACGTCTCGCGACGATCTGCAGGCGCGCATCAAGAAGCACTTTGCCGAGCATCACCCCGAATACAAGCCCCGATTCTACATTCAGGGATCATACAAAATGGGCACGGTTATCCGCACGGAGGAAGATACGTGCGACATGGATAACGGCGTGTATTTCTTTCCCAAGCCCAGCGTATCGGCCACGACGATGCAGCAGTGGGTGCTCGATGCCGTGAAAGACGCTACTAGCACCCCGCCAAAACACAAACAGAAGTGTGTGCGGGTCATCTATAAAGGTGATTACCACATTGACCTGCCGGTCTATTACCGCGACGCTTCCGTCGGCGACGACTTGCCCTATCTGGCCGTAAAGAACGAGGGCTGGTATGGCAGCGACCCTAAGAAGTTCCGGGAATGGTATCAGGCGGAAAAGGATGGTAAGGCGCAAGTAGTGCGGCTGATCCGCTACCAAAAAGCGTGGTCGGACCATAAACGAAAATCGCTCAAAATGCCCAAAGGCG
Source organism: Cytophagales bacterium (assembly GCA_038230755.1). Taxonomy (GTDB): domain Bacteria; phylum Bacteroidota; class Bacteroidia; order Cytophagales; family Spirosomataceae; genus Fibrella. Next base: position 8,725 of record JBBRMP010000186.1, read on the forward strand.
TAGCCTTGACGGTGTTGGTTGTCAACGATGACCGCGACGATAAGGCGATGTACTTCACACTGAAAGCTATCCGCGACCAGTTGAAGACATCGTTCACTTGCTATATGCCCGTAACGCCCAGCGATGATTTGCTAGCTAGCTTCACCGATAAACAGCGCGACGACTTTTTGGCCGAGTTTGACCTGTTTGTGGAAAACACCAAAAAAGCCATTGACGAGAACAACCAACTTGCCGCCAGCAAACTATGGCGAAAGCACCTGGGTATACGTTTTTCACTCGGTGAAGATGCGGACGTTGATGCCCGTACCCAGGCGTTGGTCGCCAAGGCCGGATACGTACTTGGTGGCAACGCCTACACCACGCCCTCCGGCACAATAACGAACGCACCTGCCAATAACACTCAAAACCGTAGTCACAGCTTTTATGGCGATTAGCTTCGCGAACCGGCGGATGTCGGACTACCAAAAGCTGACGGTCGAAAAAGCATTACTGGAAAAACGATATCCGACGTTTCGTGGCAACCACATTGACCGCAGAACCGACACACTAACCTGCGTGGGCAGTATCCAGCCCACCCCCCACTCCGATACGTACCAGTTGAAGCTAATTTATCCAGTGTGGGGTATCCCCAAGATGTATGTGGTAACACCGCAGATCGAGCCGTCGCCAACTATCCATATCTATCAGCAAGGCCATCTGTGTTTATATCACCCCATCGAAACGCCGTGGCGAGACACTCACCATCTGAGTGATACGATCATTCCGTGGACGGCGGAATGGCTGGTTTTTTACGAATTATATAAACTGTATGGCATTTGGTTAGGCAAAAGCTACTCGCATGAATCAACCACCACTAAGTAAACAATGGCAAATTGTCACGTGCAACTGTTAGCCTTCAATGAGGCCTTGAATATCTCTAAAACTACCCGTACTCAACTAGCCAGTGCAAACCGTACAGTTCGAGGGCACCTCAAAAAGCAGTGCGTAGAAAAAGGCTATTCGTTTAAGCGGTTTAAAGTGCAGGGTTCAAAGCAATTGGGCACGCTCATTCGTAAACATGGAGAAGAGTGTGACATTGATATTGGGGTATGCTTCTACCCAAAACCTGCGATTACGCCCGAAGCACTGATGAAAGCGGTCCATCGATTCTTTGTCAACGGTCATTCGACGCAGACGCAGCCTGAACTAAAGAAAAAGTGCGTTCGGGTCGCGTACGCTAGTCGGATTCATATTGACTTACCCATCTATTATTTAGAAAAACCAACAGGTAAGGGCATGGCCTATCTGGCCACTCGGCAAGGATGGATGAAAAACGACCCTCGTGAATTTGAAGAGTGGTTCAAAATTCAGGGTGGCAAAGACGAAGCGCAGTTAGTACGCCTCGTTCGCTATCTAAAGGCATGGTGTCATCACATTGGGGGTGATCGGCGAATGCCCCAGGGAATAGGGTTGACGGTGCTGGCTGGTACTTTTTTCAAGCCAGATATACGTGATGATGTTGCCTTGCTGTCTATTCTCAAGGACTTAAATAAACTACTGATGAAGAGTTGGTCATGCTTGATGCCGGTGTATCCGCATGATGAACTGCTCCGGCGCATCTCTAAGGCTGATCAGGCGCATTTTATGCAACAATTAGCCCTATTCCTGATCGATGCACAGCAAGCGATCAAAGTCCGTAAATCCGACGATGCTTACACTCTATGGAAAAAGCATCTTGGACGGCATTTCTAGATGCTTCATAAATGGTATAAACGACTGAGTTAACCCTCAATGCACTGATCAATGTCAATAATAGCGTAGTATTAACCCACAAAATGTAACGAGACATAACCAACCTTCACACACCGAAAAATAGCTCCTCATACCCTGTCTTAACCTGAAATAGGTTGTCAGATTTTCACCCCAAACTGACAACCATGGAAGATCACATTCGCGACCTGCTCAGTCGTTTCCAGTACAGCGAGCAACTCAAAGAAACAGCCGTCTTTCGCATTCTTTTCGGTGGCGAAGACGTCAATCAGGTCATGGCTGATCTGGGTATCCACAGTGGATATACCCTACGGAGTTGGGTTCAGTTGTACCGACAAAGGATACAGACAGGGCTGATCACTTTACCTGCTATGAAAAAAGCGCAGAAGCAGGACGTTGAGGCCCTCAAGCAACGAAATGGCGAGTTAGAGCAAGCGCTTCAACAAGCCAATTTGTTGATCCTGGCTCTCAACACCATGATCGAAGTAGCCGAGAAGGAGTTGAAGGTGCCGATCCGAAAAAAGTCTGGCACCAAACAGTTTTAACACTTCGTGAAAACGAAATCGCAAAGGTCAGCCGGTCCGCCGGTGCGGTCGGGAGCCTTTGCCGACTGTTTGGTGTCAGCCGACAAGCATTTTACGGGCTAGAAGAGCGTTCTCATCAATCCATCAGCCATGCCATGCTGGTATTGGACTTAGTCACTGCGCTTCGACGAGAGGTACCAGGCCTAGGCACTCGAAAACTACACCTGCTCCTGGCAGAACCCCTGCCCCAGAGTGGGACCAATCGGACCGCCGATGCGGTTTGGCTGTGATAAACTACACAGACTCCTTCGGGATCATGCACTCGTACTTCGTCAATCCCGGCAGATTCCACAGACAACAAATTCTAAT
>JBBRMP010000187.1:0-11326 GCA_038230755.1 Cytophagales bacterium
CTCTACCAAAGGGGCCAGCTTGTCAAATCGCTTTTTGTCGTACCCAGTAGCCGACCGCCACTGGCGTTCCGTTTTCAGGTCACTAATTGAAATTTTCATGACTAAATTTATAAAACTTCCTACGTCGCAACAAGTCTATTAAACTGGTCTCGTTCGTTGCCGTTGGGGCGTTCATCACCTTTGGCCTCTTCCACGGCCCCGCCGACATCTTCGCGCAAGCGGCGAAGGTGCCTGCCCTCAGCCAGAATTTTGGTTTCTCGTCTGCCCACTCCTCCGGCGACTGGTTTTGGTACTGCCTGTTGGGTGGTTTGGCTGTCCTGTTTCTACCCCGGCAGTTTCAGGTGGCCGTTATCGAAAACGTCGACGAACGGCACCTGAACAAGGCCATGTGGCTCTTTCCGCTCTACCTGCTCCTCATCAATGTGTTCGTACTACCGCTGGCTTTTGGCGGGGTACTATTACAGGGGCCAGCCAACGCCGACGGTTTTTTAATCACCCTGCCGATGCAACACGGGCAACCGATTCTGGCCCTGCTGGCTTATTTAGGGGGTTTTTCGGCGGCCACCAGCATGATCATCGTGGAAACGACGGCCCTCAGCGTCATGATCTCCAACAACGTGGTGATGCCGCTTTTTCTGGCCCGCCCCCGCTGGCACGAACGCTTCGGCACGTCGATGGCCGGGTTCGTGATCAACGTGCGGCGGCTGGCCGTACTGGGGTTGCTGTGTCTGGCCTATGTCTACTTCCGGCAGGTGACCAACCGCCTCTCGCTGGTGTCGGTGGGCATGATCTCCTTTGCGGCGGTGGCGCAGTTTGCCCCCGCCATGCTCGGCGGCATTTTCTGGAAACGCGGTGCCCAACGGGGTGCCCGGCTGGGGCTGCTGGCGGGCGGTGCGGTCTGGTTCTACACACTTATTGTGCCCACGTTTGTACCCCTTTTGCTGCCGCCCTCACTGCTCACGGATGGTCCATTTGGCATTGGCTGGCTCAACCCGCAGGCCCTTTTCGGCCTCACCGTCTACGACGCCATTGCCCACTCTATGTTCTGGTCTATGCTGGTCAACGTCGGCTTCTATGCCTGGGGATCACTCAGTCGGCCACAGTCGGCGCTGGATCTGAGTCAGGCGGTGCTGTTTGTCGACGTGTTTACCTACGCCAAAACCGACGACAGTTCGGTGATCTGGAAAGGCAAAGCGCTGATTGCGGACCTACAACAACTGCTGACCACATTTTTTGGTGCCCCGCAAGCTGGCCGCATCCTGGAACGCTAAGGTCGACGTAACCCACTGGCTATCAGCGCACGGTATGCCCCGCCGCAGTTGGTGGCCAACGCCGAACGCCTGCTGGCGGGGGCCGTGGGGGCGGCGTCGGCCCGGATTCTGGTCTCGTCGGTAGCCGAAGAAGAGCCTATTGCCGTTGATGAGGTTATCCGTATTTTGAAGACATCGCAGGAATTGACACAGGTAAACAAAGAGCTGACGCGCAAATCGACCGAGCTACAGCAGTTATTAGAACGACTCAGCGAAGCCAACAACAAGTTGCAACTGGCCGACCAGCAAAAGGATGATTTTCTCTCGACGATCACCCACGAAATTCGTAGCCCCATCACCTCCATTCGGGCCTTGTCGGAAATCATGTACGACAATAACGATGTCAATCCAGCCACAAGGCGGGAGTTTCTGGGCACGATGATCAAAGAGTCGGAGCGGCTGTCGCGGCTGGTAAATCAGGTACTCGATCTGGAACGGATTGAATCGGGGCGGCAAAAATTAACACCTATCCCACTGATTATCAATAACTTAATTTACGAGTCTGTAGCAGCCACCATGCCATTGGCCACGGCAAAGCACCTAACTATATCGGTGGAAACAGACTGCCGGGAGCTATCGGTGCTGGCCGACGCCGACTGGCTGATGCAGGTAATGATTAACCTGATTGCCAACGCCATCAAGTTCAGCACCGATGGTGTCGGCCCGATTCTGGTGGAAGCAACTTGCCAGGCCGATACCTGTCAGGTGAACGTAACTGACCATGGCATGGGTATCGACCCGCAGTATCACGAGCTAATTTTCGAGAAGTTTTACCAGACCCGTTACACCGACGGCCAACCAAAGCAGGCCGGTGGCGAAAAACCGATTGGCAGCGGTCTGGGGCTGGCCATTTCCAAACGGATCATCGAACTCCACGGCGGACACTTAGTAGTGAGTAGCCAGCCCGGAGTCGGGTCAACGTTCTCCTTTCAATTACCTTTACTCAACGCAACCTGACCCGTGAACACGCCGGATGGCCTGATCGCAGTGGCTGCTTAATCGACTTACCACCAACCACTAAGGCTCATGGCTGCCAAAATCCTGATTGCCGACGACGAACCGAACATTCTGTTGTCGCTTGAATTTTTGATGAAAAAACAGGGCTACAACGTCCTCATCGCCCGCGATGGCGGCGAGGCTTACGACCTGATCGTGTCTGAAAAACCAGACGTGCTCCTGCTCGACGTAATGATGCCCCGCATGAATGGCTATGAGCTTTGCCAGTTTGTGAAAAACACCGAGGGCTACAAGCATGCTCGTGTGGTGTTTTTGAGTGCCAAAAGCAAAGAAGCCGACATCCAGAAAGGCTACGATGCCGGTGCCGACCTCTACCTGCCGAAGCCTTTTTCAACCCGTGAACTAGTGGCCAAAGTGGGCGAATTAGCCGCGCAGTCAGCCTGACTTTAGAAACGTTTCCCTCTCCAACTAGTATGACCATCGACAGCCCTACCGACCAATACCAACGCAGCCTTGCTGACCCCACCGGTTTTTGGGCCGAACAGGCCGGGGCCATACCCTGGATTCGGAAATCGGGCCGTATTCTCTCTAAAGATCAGGACGGGTTGACCCGCTGGTTTATGGGTGGCAAGCTTAATACTTGCTATGCTGCTGTCGACTACCACGTTCAAAAAGGCCGGGGCGATCAGCTCGCCCTGATTTACGATTCGCCCATGACGGGTGCGGTTCGGCGCATCACTTACCGCGAACTGCAAACCAAGGTGGCGCGGCTGGCAGGGGCGTTGCGGGTGCAGGGCGTCGGCGTGGGCGACCGGGTTATTATCTACATGCCCATGATTCCCGAAACGGCGTTTGCCATGCTGGCCTGCGCCCGGCTGGGGGCCGTGCATTCGGTGGTGTTCGGCGGCTTTGCCCCCCGCGAACTGGCCATCCGCATCGATGATGCCGAGCCAAAAGTGGTACTTACGGCCTCGTGCGGCCTGGAATTCGACCGGGTCATTCCCTACAAACCCCTCCTCGACGAAGCCCTGAAGCTGGCCGCCCATCAACCCACCCACTGTCTGTTATTGCAACGTCCGCAGTGCCGCGCCGAACTTGATTCGTCGTTATACGCTGATTGGCAAACCGCCGTTGACGAAGCCGAACCGGCGGATTGTGTGACCGTTGCTGCCACCGACCCGCTTTATATTCTGTATACCTCCGGCACCACGGGCAAGCCCAAAGGCATCGTCCGCGACAACGGCGGGCACGCCGTGGCACTGGCCTACAGCATGAAAGCGGTCTATAATCTGGAGCCCGGCCAGGTGATGTTCACCGCCTCTGACTTTGGCTGGGCGGTGGGACACAGCTACTCGGTGTATGGCCCGCTGATCTACGGCTGTACGTCGGTGATTCTGGAAGGCAAACCCGTTCGCACGCCTGACGCGGGCACGTTCTGGCGCATTGTGCAGGATCACAAAGTCAACGTGCTGTTTACCGCCCCAACCGCCTTCCGCGCCATCCGAAAAGAAGACCCCGAAGCTGAACTTCGGAAGCAGTATGATCTGTCGTCGTTGCAGGCCGTGTTTGTGGCTGGTGAACGTTGTGACCCTGCCACGCTCGCCTGGCTACAGCGCATTACGGGCGTGCCGGTGGTAGACCACTGGTGGCAAACCGAATCGGGCTGGCCGATGGTAGCGAATCAACTGGGCATTGAGGAACTGCCCGTAAAACCCGGCTCGGCCACCAAACCCATCTGTGGCTATGACCTACAGATTTTGGGTGAAGACGGGCAACAATTGGGGCCGAACGAAGAAGGGCTCGTTTGCCTGAAACTGCCGCTGCCCCCCGGCTGTTTCCCCACCCTTTGGCGCGACACGCCCCGCTTCCGCGAAGCCTACCTCGACCGCTTCCCCGGCTACTACCTGTCGGGCGATGGCGGCTACATCGACGAGGATGGCTATGTCTTCATCACGGGTCGCGTAGATGACGTCATCAACGTGGCCGGGCACCGCCTGTCTACCGGCGAGATGGAAGAGTTGGTGAGCGGTCACCACGCTGTGGCTGAGTGCGCCGTGGTGGGTGTTGCCTGCCCGTTGCGCGGTCAACGTCCGGTTGGTTTCGTGGTGCTGAAAGATGGACAAAGCATTACCGCCGAGGCCATTGAACGGGAGTTGATCGCCCTGATTCGGGAGAAGATTGGTGCGCTGGCCTGCTTTCGTAATACGCTGACGGTGAAACGCTTACCCAAAACCCGTTCCGGTAAAATTCTCCGCAAAACTATCCGTCAACTCGCCGACGGCGAACCGTTTGAGGTTCCCCCAACGATAGATGACCCGCTGATTCTGGACGAGATCAGGGTCGTGCTGGTGGAGGGGAAAGTGGGGATTGCATTTGGGGGATGAAATCCAGATCCTACTACCTCACCCTCATCTTCGCGACCTTTTTCATGGGGTCGTCGTTCATCGTGTCGAAATTGTTGCTGCGGGACCTGGCACCGTTCTGGCTGGTGGGGTGGCGGTTCGTCATCGCGGCTATCTCGACGGTGCCGCTCGTGCTTTGGGTGGGACGTAGTGCTCAAAAAAAAGATGAAAATCGGCCAAATTGGGGCGTGGTGGCCGTTATTGGACTGGTACAAACCACCGGCGTCATGGGTTTGCTGTTCCTGAGCATGCAAACCATTTCGGCGGCCAACGCGGCGATTTTGCTGTTTACCAACCCGATCTGGGTAGCTGCCGTCGGCCATTTTCTCCCCGGCGAACGCCTCAGCCGATGGCAGGTCATCAGCCTGCTGGCCGGTCTGGTAGGCGTCATCCTGGCGATGGGCCTGCGCGAAGCCAACTCCGATTTGCGGGGTAACCTGCTGGGGCTAGGGGCGGCGCTATGCTGGTCGGCAGGGACATTGCTCAGCAAGTTTACCAAATCTGGAATGCACCCGTTGCGGCTGAATATGTGGCAGATGGGCCTCGGCGGATTACTACTCCTGGGGCTGAGTGTCATCAATGGCGAGGCGCACGGATTACCCCAAAACACCACCCAATGGAGCTGGTTTTTGTGGCTGGCGGTGCCCTCGTCGGTGGGGTCGTTTGGCCTGTGGTTTCTGGCCCTGCAACGCGGCGGCGCGGCCCGGTCAAGTAGCTTTCTGTTTCTCGCGCCCTTATTTGCTACGGGCCTCTCGGTACTCACGCTCGGCACCACCCTCACGGGCTGGCAATGGCTGGGCGGTGTGCTGGTCGGGCTGTCTATTTACGGCATGAACCGCCGGACGAACACCCGATCTATAGTTAGTTAGCAAGGTTTTCGACCTCAAGCCCCACACAACCAATACCTTTACATCCTCTCGTTTTAACCATACTATTTCAGTGCCCATGCGTATCCGAACCTTTGCCGAGTATCAACTGGCTTACGACCAGAGTGTAAATGATCCCGAAGCCTTTTGGGCCGAAGTGGCGCAAAACTTCCACTGGCGTAAACCCTGGACCAAGACCCTTCAGTGGAACTTCGAGGAACCCAACATCAAGTGGTTCATGGGGGGCAAACTCAACATCACCGAAAACGCGCTGGACCGGCACCTGCCCGCCCGCGCCAATCAGCCCGCCATCATCTGGGAACCCAACGACCCCGCCGAGCCGAGCGTGACGCTGACCTACAAAATGCTGCACGATTACGTCTGCCGATTTGCTAACGTGCTGAAACGCAACGGTGTAAAAAAAGGCGACCGCGTGTGTATTTATATGCCGATGGTGCCCGAACTGGCCGTGGCAGTGCTGGCCTGCGCCCGCGTGGGAGCCATTCACTCGGTGGTGTTTGGTGGGTTTTCGGCCCAAAGCATCGCCGACCGCATCAACGACGCCGCCTGTTCGGTGGTGATTACGTCGGATGGGGCCGTGCGGGGGAACAAAACGATTCCGATGAAAGACACCGTCGACGATGCCCTCATCGGGTGCCCCACCATTCAGCGCGTGATCGTGATGACCCACACCCGTACGCCCGTGTCCATGCGCAAAGGCCGCGACGTGTGGTGGGAAACCGAGATGAAGCAGGTCACGAGCGACTGCCCCGCCGAAGAAATGGACGCCGAAGATCCGCTGTTCATTCTCTACACGTCGGGCAGTACGGGCAAGCCGAAGGGCGTGGTCCACACCTGTGGCGGCTACATGGTCTACGCCCAGTACAGCTTCGAGAACGTGTTTCAGGTTGAGCCGGGCGATATCCACTTCTGCACCGCCGACATAGGCTGGATCACTGGCCACAGCTACATCGTGTATGGTCCGTTGCTGGCGGGCAGCACGTCGGTCATCTTCGAGGGCATCCCCACCTGGCCCGACGCCGGGCGTTTCTGGGATGTGGTGGACCGCCACAAGGTCACGATTTTGTACACCGCCCCCACGGCCATCCGGTCGCTGATGAGCTTTGGACTAGACCCGCTCAAGGGCAAAGGCCTGCGCAGCCTGCGCGTGTTAGGCTCTGTGGGTGAGCCGATTAATGAAGAAGCCTGGCACTGGTACGACGAAAACATTGGCAAGCACAAATGCCCCATTGTGGACACGTGGTGGCAAACCGAAACCGGCGGCATCCTCATATCGCCGTTGGCGGGCCTCACCAAAACCAAGCCCACGTTTGCCACCCTGCCCCTACCCGGTGTGCAACCGCTGCTGGTGGATGAGGCAGGGCAGGAGATTCTGGGCAACGGCGTGAGCGGTAACCTCTGCATCCGTTTCCCGTGGCCGGGCATTTTGCGCACCACCTGGGGCGACCACGAACGCTGCCGCCAAACGTACTTCTCGACCTACCCCGGCCTCTACTTCACCGGCGACGGCTGCCTCCGCGACGAAGATGGCTACTACCGCATCACGGGTCGCGTGGATGACGTGCTGAACGTGTCGGGCCACCGCATCGGTACGGCCGAGGTGGAGAACGCAATCAACATGCACACGGGCGTGGTGGAAAGCGCCGTGGTGGGCTACCCCCACGACATCAAGGGGCAGGGCATCTACGCCTATGTGATCACCGAAAGCGACACCGACCATGAGGCCGACCTGATGCGCAAAGACATCCTGGCCACGGTCAGCCGCGTAATTGGCCCCATTGCCAAGCCCGATAAGATTCAGTTTGTCAGTGGCTTACCCAAAACCCGTTCCGGCAAAATCATGCGCCGCATCCTCCGCAAAATCGCCGAGGGCGACACAAGCAACATGGGCGATATCTCGACGTTACTTGACCCGGCAGTGGTAGAGGATATTAGGGCGGGGGCGGTGTAGTAATAAATCGATTTGACGGTTTTACAGCCAAACGCCGGGCGAGAACGTCCGGCGTTTTTGGTATATCTGGTATCGCACAATCCAAAAGGCAGTCACTCAATCTTAAACGGGTGCAATTCAAAGTTACGCAGCTTGTTTTTTGAGTGCATTTATAATGAGCGACTTTTTCCCACTTTTGTAAGTAACTCGTAGTCTAACCATCGAATCACAGCCATTTTCTGACCAACGTTGACCACTTCTTTTCATTCGAACTTGTAAGACTGTTCGGTAAGCCGCTTCAATGGGACCACTTGAAATCATTAACCCATTTTTTCGATAACTATCATAATTCATTCGAAACATATTCTTTTCTAAATAAGCCAATAACCCAGCTTGACCAGTGAAGAATTTCAGATTGCTGATTGATGAACAAATAGCCTCTATATCGCCAGCCAATAAAAGGGCTTTATGACACTCAAACCAATCTTTTTTACAATCGACTAGTTGGGGGACAGACGCTAATTTTTCAGGTACTCTGACAATTTTTGTGGTAAGCCTGTTATGGTGCCTTTATTGAGGGATAGAATCCTTCATTCTAAGCTGCAAAGGCACATTGGTAGGGTAGGACATCAGCACCTCCCACAAAAATTGTCAAAGAACCGTTTTTTTTTGGTGGTTCATCGGCAGATTTTCGATATTCTTTTCAAAAGATTGCCGTCCAAACTCAATCCATATGGCATCGAACGTCTTTTCGTACTCATAAAAGTCATTAATTTGGTTGAGTTATTGCAATTTTTGGTATTTTTCGATAGCCAGGTCAACAAATTCTTCTTGAGTCATTGTGGTCAACGGTTAGAAATTGATTGTGTAATTCGTAAACGATTTGTTTGTCACAATAATTTCTTTACTTTCAGCGTTTGTTAACAAATAGTTTTATCATAAATAGTTTTGAATTGCACCCTGTGCAACAAATTTTTTACGGGCCAAATTGGCCACAATTGGCACTTTTTGCAAAACGGTCGTAATTTCGTCAACGAGGCACTGCTTCACAGGGAATGGGGCTTATTGGGAGTTGGGGAACTGCAAATATCCTATTCCCTTTTTTATTGTCCTTATTTTAGTAGGGTAGATTTTAACGCACTACGATATGATTGGCTTGTAGACAACACATAAAAAGCGCGGCTACTGATAAGGTAGCCGCGCTTTTTGTACTCATCCCATAAACTTCGACTATTGAAGATCGAACCGGTCGAGGTTCATGACTTTGTTCCAAGCGGCGACAAAGTCGTGGACGAACTGCTCGTGTGCATCGCTGCTGCCATACACCTCAGCTACCGCCCTAAGCTCTGAATTGGAACCGAAGACAAGGTCTGCACGGGTGGCCGTCCACTTGGGTTGACCAGTGCTGCGGTCAGTGCCGAGATACACCTCCTTGCTGTCGTCCATCGCTTTCCACGCGGTGTTCATGTCCAGCAGGTTGACAAAGAAATCGTTGGTAAGCTGCCCGGGTCGGTTGGTCAACATGCCCTGTTTCGAGCCGTCGTAGTTGGCGCCCAATGCCCGCATACCACCCACCAGCACCGTCAGCTCAGGGGCCGACAACGTGAGTAGTTGCGCCCTGTCAACCAGCAACGCTTCCGTCGATGCACGCGAGGTGGCGGGGCGGTAATTACGGAAACCATCGGCAACCGGCTCCAGATAGCCAAACGATTCGACATCCGTTTGCGCCTGCGTAGCATCCATCCGACCGGGCGTAAACGGAACCCGAACGCTGTGACCAGCCTCGTAGGTGGCTTTCTCAACGGCGGCACAGCCAGCCAGAACAATCAGATCGGCCAGCGACACTTTTTTGCCGCCCGTCTGCCCCGTGTTGAACTCGTCTTGAACGGTTTCCAGCACACTCAGCACATTCTTCAGCCGGGCCGGATTATTCACCCGCCAGTCTTTCTGGGGGGCCAGCCGGATGCGGGCACCATTAGCACCGCCCCGCTTGTCGGAACCCCGGAACGTAGACGCCGATGCCCATGCCGTCGATACTAATTCGGCAATGCTCAGACCCGACGCTAACAGGGTGGCTTTCAGCGCAGCCGCATCGCTCTCGTCGATCAGGGCGTGGTCAACAGCCGGAATGATGTCCTGCCAGAGCAGTTCCTCCGCTGGCACATCGGGACCGAGGTATCGGGCGCGCGGACCCATGTCGCGGTGGGTCAGTTTGAACCACGCACGGGCAAACGCATCCGCGAATTCGTCAGGGTTCTGGAGGAAACGACGGGAGATTTTTTCGTACGCCGGATCGACCCGTAACGATATGTCGGTGGTCAGCATCGTTGGCTTATGCCGCTTGTTGGGGTCATACGCATCCGGAATAATGTCACCTGCGTCTTTGGCTACCCACTGATGCGCCCCACCGGGGCTTTTGGTCAGTTCCCACTCGAAGCCAAGGAGGTTTTCAAAGTAATTATTGCTCCACTGGGTTGGTGTAGTTGTCCAGATCACTTCCAGTCCACTCGTAATGGTGTCGGCACCTTTGCCCGTGCCGTAGCTATTGCCCCAGCCAAAACCCTGTTCGTCGATCAGGGCGGATTCAGGCTCGTTGCCCACATGGTCGGACGGAGAAGCTCCGTGGGTTTTGCCAAAGGAGTGCCCGCCAGCAATCAGAGCAACAGTTTCTTCATCATTCATCGCCATCCGACCAAACGTTTGGCGGATGTCGTGGGCCGCCGCCAGCGCATCGGGGTTGCCGTCGGGGCCTTCGGGGTTCACGTAGATCAAACCCATGTGCGCCGCTCCCAAGGGATCTTCAAGGTCACGCGAGTGAATGGGGCGACCGGGATTTTCGTCCGACGAAATCACGCCATGCGCCGCCACACCCGGCGACCCCTTGCCGTAACGCTCGTCGTTGCCAAGCCAGGTCGTTTCCGCACCCCAGTAGACATCTTCCTGTGGCTCCCAAACGTCGGCACGGCCACCGGCAAACCCAAACGTTTTGAAACCCATCGAGTCGAGCGCTACGTTGCCCGCCAGAATCATCAGGTCGGCCCATGACAGCTTACGACCATACTTTTGTTTGATGGGCCACAGCAGACGGCGCGACTTATCAAGATTGGTGTTGTCGGGCCAACTGTTGAGGGGGGCAAAGCGTTGCATCCCCGCACCGGCCCCGCCGCGACCGTCACCCACCCGGTAAGTGCCCGCACTGTGCCAGGCCAGGCGGATAAACAAACCGCCATAGTGGCCAAAGTCGGCAGGCCACCAGTCCTGCGAATCAGTCATCAGCGCGTGGAGATCCCCTTTCACCGCCTCAAGATCGAGGCTTTTGAACGCCTCTGCGTACCCGAACGACTGACCCATTGGGTTCGACAGTTCTGAATGCTGACGCAGTATGTTCAGTTTCAACTGATTAGGCCACCAATCGCGGTTTCGAGTACCGCCGCCGGCAGCCTGGTTCATTTTGCCACTGATAAACGGACACATGGCCGCCAGGGTGGGGTCGTCCATGTTGAGGGCATCGTGGTGTTGATGGCCGTTTGAACCGTTGTTTATTGTTTCGGATGGGGTCATATGCCTGGTCTTTTAACTGTGTGAGCAAGTAATGCTCTGACAAAGTTGACAGAGAAAGACCGATAGAACAAATTGATATTTTCTATAGTACCATCACGTTTGTCTATGAAAATACGAAATACCGTGCAATTTATCGGGCTACTTTAAACAACCACCTGCCAAGCAGGTGGATTTGTTAAAAAGGAGCGGGCATAGCCCGCAGAGTACTCATAAGGGAGGATCAAACAAATCGAAATTCGCAGCCTGTTTTTCTTCTTTGCGATCCTCGCCCTCCTGATA
>JBBRMP010000188.1:0-11203 GCA_038230755.1 Cytophagales bacterium
AACAGTAGGCAGTTTGGCGAGGTCTTTTTCCGGAGCCATCAGCACCACGGCGCGGTTTTCGTTCCGAATAAACTGATCGACCAGGCCGTTGATGTCTTTTAAATTAATACCCGATAAGGTGCTTTTCAGAAAATCGTAATAGAAACCGATGTTCACGACGGGTTCCTGGTCGGTGAAATTGCCCACATATTGACCCACGTAGCTCGATGACCGGGTTTTGTCGCGCTCCAAATACGCCTGCTCGGCCCCGCGCAGGAGTTCGGTTTTGGCGCGGGCGAGTTCGGTGGGGGTGAAGCCAAATTTCTTCACGCGGGCGTTCTCGTCCAATAGGGCGCGGATGGATCGTTGGATGTTGCCTTCTTTGGCCACGGCAAAGGCCGTAAACGCGTCGAGGTTGCCCAAAAAGCCGCCGTAGTTGCTGTATCCGTACAAAAATGGTGGGTCGGCCTGCTGCGTGAGTTCCTGAATCCGGTTGCCCAACATGGCGTTGAACAGGTCGCGGGCCACGTCGGCGCGGAGGTCGCCCAGCACTTTTTCCTTCACTTCGGGGCGTTTGTAAATAAGCTGCACAATGGTGTTGGGCTGCTCATTGTCGGTCACGATCACCACCTTCGTATCCTTGTGCGCCGGAATCGTGTAGGTAGGCCGGGGTACTTCGTTGACCGGTTTTGGAATGCGCCCGAACTTCTCGCGGATCATGGCTTCGACTTTTTTGACGTCAAAATCACCCACCGCTACCACCGCCATCAGATCGGGACGGTACCAGGTTTTGTAGAAATCGCGTAGCACCTGCGGGTTGAAATTCCGGATTATGCTGTCTTTGCCAATGGGCAGCCGCATGGCGTAGCGCGAGTTGTTGAGGATGGCCGGAAAGTACTTGTCGCGCATCCGTTGCTGCGCCCCGCGCCCCAGCCGCCATTCTTCCAGTACCACGCCGCGCTCCTTATTTATCTCCGTCGTGTCGAGCGAAATGTTGTGCGCCCAGTCTTCCAAAATCTGCATCGACCGCTCGAACACGTTGGCCGAATCGGTCGGGACGGGCAGTTCAAACACGGTCTCGTCGAAGCTGGTGTAGGCGTTCAAATCAGCCCCGAACCGGATACCCGACGACTGCAAAAAGCTCACCAGTTCGTTTTTTGGGAAGTTTTTGGTGCCGTTAAACGCCATGTGTTCCATGAAGTGGGCCAGCCCCTGCTGCGCGTCGGTCTCCAGCACCGACCCCGCCCGGATCACCAGCCGGAGTTCGGCACGGTTGGCCGGTTCGGCGTTCTTGCGGATGTAGTAGGTCAGGCCGTTGGGCAGTTTCCCCACCATCACGTCCTTGTCGAACGGGATGGGCGCGGCCATGTTGAATGCTTTGGGTGGAGGCGCTAGTTTGGCGGCGGCTTTGGTGCCCGGTTTGGGTTTCGCCGGGGCCGTTGCTGGCACTTGCGCCCAACTAATAGTTGCACAAAAAATACCCGCAGTAAGCAGCACGGGCAGTTTTACCGGAAAATGACGCATAGGTTAGTGGTGAAAAAAACGGGTTGGTAGTGATACAACCAAATGTAGAAAGGAACGTATCGGACTGGTGATAAATTATGTATATTCACAGGAACAGCAACGATCATGGAAACGAAAGGCCGCCCCCAATCTTTTGCACCAAAACGTGTTCCTCGTACCTATACACTGGCGCAGTATCTGCACAAAGAAGCAACTGCCAGCGAGAAGCACGAATTTATTGACGGTCAGATCATTAAGATGCTCTACGCCAAAGGCCCACACAACATTATCGCGGCCAACATAATGGCGCAGTTGATTATCAAAATCGACGAACTAGATACGAACTACGTCGTTTTTGCGTCTGACCAAAAGGTCTATTTCCCATCACTGGATGAAGGTGTGTATGCTGATACACTGGCCGTTGCTGATCAGCCCGTGTATTGGGATACTGAAAGCCTGTTGTCAACCAACCCGCTTCTAGTGGTAGACGTGTTGTCGAAAAGTACGTCTAAATATGACCGTAATGGCAAATTCGACAAGTACAAAACCCTCGACAGTTTCAAAGAATACGTGTTGATTCGACAGGATCAATGCTACGCTGAAGTGTGGTTTCGGGAACGGCCCGGCCTTTGACACGAGACCATCGTGACCGACCCCACAGGCACCCTGCCGCTCCAGTCGATGGGTGTAGCAGTATCGATGCAGCGCATTTACAAAAACGTTTCGGTGTAGGCCCGGTGGCTAAGGTTTGTCCCTTCGATACCAGAACCTGCTCATAACAGGCGTATTTTTGCAGTTGATACATCAATCATATAGCAACTACCATGAAACACGTTCTGTCACTTTGCCTCGCGCTCACATTTGCTGTAGCGGCTCAGGCGCAATCTATCTACAAACCATTTAAAGTCAACGTTTCCATCGGTGCGGCTATCCCCAGCGGCGGCGGCGGGGTGTTATTTGCTATCGAACCCAAATATGGCATCAACGACCAGATCGACGTTGGCCTGCGCTTTGAAGGTGCCGCAATGGGCCGCGACGTGGTTGTCAATGGGAACACCAGTTCAGGTAATGCACAGTTTGCCAGTTCATTTATCCTGACGGGCAACTACATGTTCTCAAACGAAGGCTTCCGTCCATTTGTGGGCATTGGAGCCGGTATTTATGGCATTGCCGGTACTGCGTTTACGGCTACCAGCGGAACAGGTGGGACATCAACCAATGGCAATATCAACGCGGCATCGGTCTTTGGTGGTATGGGTCGGGTGGGTTTCAAAACGGGCCACTTTGTGTTGGGCGTTGAATACAACCTTATTCCTAACTCGAATTCGGTGGTATACGATAGCAACGGCACCAACAAGCTTGGCACGTCGGTGCAGAGTAAAAACTCGTACGCTGGTATCAAAGTTGGCTTCGACATTGGCGGCGGTCGTCGGTAGAAAACGCTTTATTTTATTGTTGGAAAAGGCTCTCACTATGTAGTGGGGGCCTTTTTTATGGTCGAAAGGTCACGCAACAGCAATACCTCATCTCCGCCAAAGTAGATTTCACCCCATCGCGTAATTGTTCAGGTATGAACATTGCCCTCATTGGCCCCGGCAAGGTGGCCCACCTCCACGCCCAGGCTACCCAGCAAATCCCCGACGCGCAACTTGTGGCCGTTTGCGGCCGTAATCCCGAAAAAACCGCCGAATTCGCCCGGCAATACGGCATCGCGCCCTACACTGACGTAGCCGAGATGGTCACCCGCGAAGGCATCGACTTATGTGTGGTGCTTACCCCGCATCCCAACCACCGCGACCCTACCGTGGCGGCGTTGCTGGCTGGTGCTAACGTGTTGGTGGAGAAACCATTGGCGGCTTCATTGACCGACTGCGATGCCATGATAGCGGCGGCAAAACAGGCCGGGAAACTGCTCAGCGTGGTGAGTCAGCGGCGGTTCTACGCACCCAGTCAGCGGATTCGGGAGGCGATTGATTCGGGCAAGATTGGCCTGCCCGCGCTGGGCATGGTGCAGATGCTGGGCTGGCGCGATGAGGCCTATTACCGGTCTGACCCCTGGCGCGGTTCGTGGGCGCACGAGGGTGGTGGGGTGCTGGTGAATCAGGCCCCGCACCAGCTCGATTTGCTGCTCTGGTACATGGGCCAACCCGTGTCGGTCTATGGGCAGTGGCGCAACGTGAACCACCCCTACATTGAGGTGGAAGACACGGCAGCGGCCATTGTGCAGTTCAAGAATGGCGGTATCGGCAACATCGTGGCCAGCAACAGCCAGAAGCCGGGTCTGTACGGTAAAGTACACATCCACGGCTCAAGCGGGGCCTCGGTGGGAGTACAAACCGATGGCGGCAGTATGTTCATTGCGGGTCGGTCAGGCATTCAGGAACCACCCGTCAACGACATCTGGATGGTGCCCGGCGAAGAGACGTTGCTGGACCAGTTCAAAGCCGAGGATCACGCTTTTTTCGGCCAAATTAACGCCCTGACGCACTATTTCGGGCTGCAACTCGCCGATTTCTGCGCCGCTATTCGGGATCAGCGGCCCCCCGCCGTAACGGCAGAAGACGGTCGACGAGTGGTGCAATTGTTCGAAGCCATCTACGAATCGCAGCGAACGGGCATGGCAGTTGACCTCACAAAACGGCCTTAATCAAATACGTTTGCTTAGTAAACACAGCACTCTCCCCAACGGATTTCCCCCGCAACAACGTCCCGATAGGCGACGCGGGTGACACCGCCATGTACGTTTGACCGTCAATCAGCAGACGACCGGCGCTGATGGCGATATAAAAATTCCCCGCCGATGTCAGCACCAAACTGCCGGGCCGGATACTAGCCGCTGGCGGGCTGTGCGGGTCAATTTGCGCCAGTTCCTGCCGCATCCGCTGGGCATCGGCCAGGAGTTGGGCGTGGCGGTCGCGCTCCAGTTGGGCCATGGCGCGGCCCGTTTCGTACTTATCGCCCGCCGAACTTTTCGACTCGGCGTTGGCCGATTCCTGCGCCGACTGCATGGCTTCGGTGGCGGTTTGAATCCGCTGCTGCACGTAGGCAAGGCAGGCGGCATAGAGAGTTTCTTTCATGAGAAACAGACGGCTATTGTTCCCCCAGTAGGTCAGCCAAATCCAATGACCGGGTATACACCTCGATGCTACCGTCGGGCTGGTGGGGCCATTCGTCGCGCGGACGATCCCAGTAGAGTTCGACCCCGTTTTGGTCGGGGTCGTTCAAATAAATTGCTTCCGAAACGCCGTGGTCCGAGGCTCCGGTAATAGGGTAATCTGCATCTAAAAGGCGTTGCAGTGCCACGGCCAAATCGCGGCGGGTGGGGTAGAGGATGGCGGTATGAAACAGTCCCACCGCCCGCGTGGGTGCCGGGGGTGCCCCTTTACTGTACCAGGTATTGAGGCCAATGTGGTGATGGTAACCTCCCGCCGAAACAAACGCCGCCTGATCACCGTACATCGTAATTAGCTCAAAGCCAAGCAGATCGCAGTAAAAAGCCATGGCCCGTTTCAGGTCGGCTACTTTCAAATGAATATGCCCAATGCGCGTTTGGGCCGGAATGGTGTATAGTTCCATGATGCCTTCGTAACCTTAGTGGTGCGTTTTTCGTTTTGTAGCGAAGAGCACAAAGGGTAAAGGATAGAATTGTCTGCTCACCGCTGTTAGCTCTCTGCTCTTCGCTACAACACATGGATTTCATCGATTACTACAGTATTCTCGGCGTACCCAAAACGGCCTCGGACGACGATATCAAGAAAGCGTACCGGAAGCTGGCCCGGAAACTGCACCCCGATCTGAACCCCAATGATGCTGAGGCCAGTAAGAAATTCCAGCAACTCAACGAAGCCAACGAGGTGCTGAGTGACCCCGACAAGCGCAAAAAGTATGACCAGTATGGCAAAGACTGGCAACACGCCGACCAGTTCGAGGCCCAACGCCAGCAGCGGCAATCCTACGCTTCGCAGGGCAGCGGCAACGGTGGACAGGCCTTCTCCGATGATTTCGACGGCAGCAATTTCTCCGATTTTTTTGGCTCTATGTTTGGGCAGGGAAGCCGGGCGGGCGGTGGTCGGCAGGCGGCGTTTCGGGGCAACGATTACCAGGCCGAACTGCATCTGGGGCTTCGGGACGCTAATTCCACGCATAAACAGTCGATGAATATCAATGGCAAAACCATTGGTATCACGGTGCAGGCGGGGGTAGAGGACGGGCAAAAAATCAAGCTCGCGGGCTATGGTGGGCCGGGCACGAACGGCGGCCCCAACGGCGATTTATACATCACGTTTCTGATCGGTATCGACCCGCGCTACAAACGCAAAAGCAATGATTTGTACGTGACTGAGGAAATTGATCTCTACACCGCCGTGTTGGGTGGCGAAAAAGTGATCGAGACCCTGTCTGGAACGGTGAAAGTGCCGGTGAAGGCCGAAACGCAGCCCGGCACGTCGATACGGCTCAAGGGCAAGGGCTTTCCCGTATATCGCAAAGACGGTCAGTTCGGCGACCTCTACGTGCAATGGCAGGTGACGTTGCCTACCAACCTCACCGATGTCCAAAAAGACCTCTTCCAACAACTCGCTTCGGCCTAACCACGCTTCCGTATGTTAACCGACTCGCCCATTCTGGTCCGTGATTTCTGCGTCTACCACCGCATCGACGTCACCTTCGTCTACGCCCTCGAACGTCATGGCCTCATCGAATTAGTACTGATTGAACAAACGCCCTATGTGCAGCCCGACCAGCTTACCCGCCTCGAAAAATTTGTCCGGCTGCACCAGGATTTAGCCATCACCCCCGATGATTTAGACGTTGTGGCCAACCTCCTCGACCAGATCGAAAATCTCCAAAGTGAGGTGATGCAGCTTCAAAGTCGGCTTCGTTTTTACGAGTAGGGCTGGTGTTTTTTACTATTTTTGGCTGATTCTACAGTGAGCCAGAGCATAGCTTCGGTGAATCAAGTACCATTGGTACTACTAAAAATTAACCTACAAGGAATGTGTTATGAACAAGAATGAATACGTTTCCAGTAAATCTGTACAAGATTTCATCGAATGGATTGAGCCTCGTTTGGATCAAACCGATTCTTTTAAGCATAGTTATAAACTTTTGAAGAACCCAAAAGGTAAAACTTGGGAATGCAATTCTCTGTATTCAGCATTTGAAAACTACGACTGGGTGTTCAATTATAAACACCATATAAATAATCAAAAAAAGGCTGGTAGAACTTTTGCGCAGAGTGATAAGTTACTCAAAAATTTGTCATCTGAATTACGAAAAAGTATTCAAAATAATGATAACGAATCGTGTAGAAGTTATTGCCTTGAAACATTACAATGGGGAGGTGTGTTTAATCATAACAGTACCAGAATTTTAAATTTGGAAGAAGAACTAGTCCAAAACTTAGAGCTTGTTGTCGAAAAACTAAATCCAGAGTATGTAAACACAGGCAACGATCATGGTGAAATTATTATGAACGCTGGCTTTACTAAAATCTATTCCTTGTTAATTGATGATTTTATTATCTATGATGGTCGAGTCGGGGCAGCTTTGGGGATACTGGTCAGGAAATTTTGCGAACAAACAGGGCTATTAAAGATCCCGAAGGAGCTCTTTTTTGCATTTGGAAATTCCAAAACTGGAATGAAAGGAATACAGAATAGACGAAATCCAAGCACTAGAGACCATGAATTTCCCCGTCTGGATAATTCCTTTAAAAAACATACTGACAATAATATTAGGGCAAACTGGCTCTTGAAAGAGATAATGGATAAAACCCAATCCAAATTTAACACTGTACAAAAAGAGGACCAGTTACGTGCGTTTGAGGCTGCACTATTTATGATTGGCTACGATATTAGTAGTTAGTACAATGTGATAATCTAAACTGGAACCTCAGCCAACAGTCGATCCAATTCGCTGTTTGATATGTCTGATTGTTCAGATTTGTCGTAGATAGAAATCAGATAAACCGTCTCGGCCACGACTTTGATACAGGTGATTACCCGTGCGCCGCCGCGCTTGCCAACTCCCTTTGATTTTACACCTAGTCTAATTTTGTAGAACCCGTCGCGCATCGGTGCGCCTTGAAACGGGTCTTCTTCAAGAGAATCAATCAGTTCATTGATCTCCAGTTTTAACGAAGGAAACTTCTTCTTCAATCGTTTCGCTTCTCGCTCAAAATGAGTGATTGTATCAACCCGATAGCTCATAATTCGTTTAGAAACTCGCGGGCGGGACGAGATTTCATTTTCCCCTGTTCAATGAGGTGCATTTCTTTCACGCCCTGACGAATGTTGGCAATCACTTCCTCGTCGGTGTCTTCGTCAGGCTCGGTTTCCTGAACGGTTACAAAGGAAAAATGCTTGATTAGGTTTTTGAAGAATCTGAGTTTTCGGTCTTCTACCGTCAAAATGAGCGTTGCCATAGGTGGTTGGTCGTTTAGCTTTGAACAAAGATAGAACGTAGCGAGGTTCACCCAATTAGCTTCCTACCCCAGCCGCTTCACCCGCCATTGGCTCTTGGGCCGGACAGGGCCGGTGGCCTTGGCTTGGCTGAGCTTTGACTTGTGACTATCAAGCAGATACGCAGCGAAAACGGCAGCTAGTTCAGTTTCCTGGGCGTCAGATTGGGTGTCCAATACATCCGACGAATCTAAGGGAGGCGAATCCACGCTGGGCGAATCCACGCTGGGCGAATCCACGCGGGGCGTAAAGTACTTCGCCACGAAACCCGTATCGAATTGGCCCGTGCGGAAGGCGTCGTGGGTCATCACGAAGCGGCAAAAGGGGAGCGTAGTTTGCACCCCCGAAATCTGGTATTCATCAATGGCGCGGATCATCTTCTGGATCGCGACTTTGCGGTTGTCGCCGTAGGTGATGAGTTTGGCAATCATGGGGTCGTAGTAGATCGGGATGGCCATACCCTGCTCAAAACCATCGTCTACCCGAACGCCGTTACCCTGCGGACGTACGTAGGTATCCAGCGTTCCCACGTCGGGCAAAAAATTGTTGGTGGGGTCTTCGGCATACACGCGAATTTCCACGGCATGGCCTTTGATTTTAAGGTCTTCCTGCCTGATGGTCAACGCTTTGCCTTCGGCGATGTAAATCATTTGCTCCACCAGATCCACGCCCGTGATCAGTTCGGTAACAGGATGTTCTACCTGCAACCGGGTGTTCATTTCGAGGAAATAGAAGTTCAGATTGGCATCCACGATGAACTCTACCGTGCCCGCGCCGTAGTAGTCGCAGGCGCGCGCCACGCCCACCGCCGCCTGCCCCATCGCCTCCCGGATTTCGGGCGTAAGAATGGCCGACGGAGCTTCCTCGACCACTTTCTGGTGCCGCCGTTGCACCGAACATTCCCGCTCAAACAGGTGAATGATGTTGCCGTGTTGATCGCCCAGCACCTGAATTTCGACGTGCCGGGGTGAGGTGACGTACTTCTCGATAAACACCGACCCGTCGCCAAATGACGAGATGGCCTCGCTCACGGCGCGGTCCATTTGCTCATCGAAATCGGCTTCCTGTTCCACCACGCGCATACCCTTGCCACCGCCACCAGCCGAGGCTTTAATCAAAATAGGGTAACCAATTTTCGCAGAAATAGCCTTGGCTTCGGCCCGTCCTGAGGCGGACCCGTCGATGGCGCTGGGCGTGCCGGGCACCATCGGAATATCGTAGTCGGCCACGGCGGCTTTGGCGGCTAACTTGTTGCCCATCACCTCGATACTTTCGGGCGAGGGGCCAACGAAAATCAGGCCCGCTTCCCGCACTTGCCGCGCGAAATTGGCGTTTTCCGACAAAAATCCGTAGCCCGGATGGATTGCATCGACGCCCAGTTTGCGGCACACGTCAATGATGACGTCGCCCCGTAAATACGACTCCGACGATGGGGCCGGACCCACGCAAACTGCTTCGTCGGCATAGCGCACGTGGAGGGCGTTCCGGTCAGCTTCCGAAAAAATAGCGACCGTCTTGATGCCCATCTCGCGGGCGGTACGCATCACACGCAGGGCAATTTCGCCCCGATTGGCAACGAGGAGTTTGTTGATTTTCATAGTGGGTTTAACTAACAGAGCATAGCGTTCAAAGGGTAAATGTTCGCCGCCAAGCTGACGACGATGCCGGAAGTTTAACTAACAGAGCATAGCGTTCAAAGACCTAACTTGCTAAAGCAGGCTCAAGTTATGTCTTTGAACGCTGTAGAAGATGTTCTACGTAGTACAGTTTCATTTATATTTGCCGGTACGACACAAAAAATTTACGATATTTTATGCAAAACAATCTCTACAACTTCATTCAAAATAAGAAACAGGAGGGAAGTCTTGGAAAGCAAAGTGAAGAGGCCACCAAACAAGGTTTAATTCTACCTGTATTACAGCAGTTAGGCTGGAATCCATTTGACGTACAAGAAGTTTTTCCCGAATATAGTGTTCAAAGTGGCCGTGTGGACTATGCCCTTCGCATAAACGGTTATAATAAAGTATTTATCGAAGTTAAAAAGGTAGGAGAAGATTTAGAAAAGCATCAAGGCCAGCTACTTAGGTATGCTTTTGATCATGGAGTAAAGCTGGCTATTTTAACTAATGGTATTTTATGGTGGTTTTATTTGCCATTACAGGAGGGTACTTGGGAGCAACGCCGTTTTTATACAGTTGACCTATTGAGTCAATCACCATCAGACATCACAGATAAATTTTTCGCTTTCATATCAAAAAATGATGTGGTAAGTGGCCAAGCAATAACTAATGCAGATAATGTTTACAATAGCAGACAAAAAGGCAAAATCATTGGTGACACTTTTCCAAAAGCTTGGCGTAAGTTACTATCCGAAGAAGATGATCTTCTGATCGAGGTGGTTGCTGAAAGTGTAGAAAAAATATGCGGGTATAAGCCTGATAGTAAGACTGTTATTAATTTTTTGAAGGAAATGTCTGGAGAGACAAACTTACCCCAACCTGTAAAGAAAGACATACAAAAAACCTCAAAAATAGAGACCGGAAAGAGTAATGACGATGAAACTAAAGTTGGTAATAGCCAATCTTCTAGTGTGCCCAATCTGCCAATTGCGTTTTCTAAACCAACTTCCTTCTCATTCTGTGGAGAAAACTATGAAGTTACAGACTGGGTAAGTTTACTTAAGTCCTTTATTAATGCATTGTCTCAAAAGCATACGCCAGACGAATTAAACAAATTAACAAAATTGGTTGGAAAGAGAAGACCCTATTTTACAACTGATAGCACCTTGTTGCGAAAACCTGGCCATGTCAATAATACAAATTTGTATTTCGAGACTCATTACAGTGCTGCTTCAATCAAACAGTTTATTGGTCAAATACTCAACACGATGAGATATTCAGCAGATGCTGTGTCAATTAAAACTACTCACGATTTATAGTTGGAGCAGTAATTCCCACTATAGCGTAACTCTCTGACTATTAGGAAAATACTAGTTTTCTTCTTGACGATGGCATACTTTTAATTGCACAAAAACATACGTTTAGTGTCTAATTTTTATTATATTTAGACTACATCGTTTACGAATGAGTCGAAATACGCTACCTCAAGGCCTTCAAATTGTAACTGTTTAGGTAGTCCACTGAACTGATAATCAAGCACTTGCAAAGTTAAAAATCGCAAAAGTATTTAATGTCTAAAAGTCAAGTAGTTGATTATTAGCACATTAAGATTTTTGCTTAGTTTAACTCATAAATTAGAAA
>JBBRMP010000189.1:0-11146 GCA_038230755.1 Cytophagales bacterium
AGGCTCAATGGTACACTAACCAAGTTGTCTGAAGTATACTTTACTGGTTGCCGTGTTACTATAACCCTATCTGACTCCCTTGCATCAGTAACTTTTGAGACGTCAAGTAGGCCTAAGATTTTTATGAGAAAGCCCTGATCTAGATAGTGAGCCGATACAATAGGCCGCTCATTGGAGATTGATCAACAAACGAGCCGTCGGCATCCATTGGGCGTCGTTGGCGGGGTAATTTTGTTGCTTATAGCCAGGCGACGTACCGCTCCGCTAAACTGAAAACTGTCCCCCTTAATGCCTTACGAAACCACCATTGCCAGCCGCCTGAATTTGCCACAGCGGTCCGTTGCCAATACGCTCCAACTCATCGCCGAAGGAGCCACCGTACCCTTTATGGCCCGCTACCGCAAAGAAGCTACTGGCGGTCTCGACGAAGTACAGATTGCCGCCATCCGCGATGTGAACGTGGCCCTGCAAGCCCTTGACAAACGCCGCGATGCCATCCTGAACAGCATCGCCGAACAGGGCAAGCTCACGCCCGAACTGCGCCATCAGCTCACGTCGGCCAACAGCCTGACGGAGCTGGAAGATCTGTATCTTCCCTACAAACAAAAGCGCAAAACCCGCGCTATGCTGGCCATTGAACGTGGGCTGGAACCCCTCGCCGACCGTATTTTTAGCCTCCGCGAACCCAACCCCGAACAATGTGCCTGCCGCTACCTCTCTGTCGCCGTGCCTACTCCCGCCGATGCCCTACAGGGTGCCCGCGACATTATTGCCGAACGCATCAGCGACAACGCCGACGCCCGGCAGCGCATCCGCCTCCTGTTTGAGCGAGAAGCCGTTATCCGGGCCACCGTGAAGAAAGGTAAAGAGACAGACGGACAGAAATACAAAGACTACTTCGATTTTGCCGAACCACTCCGAAAAGTGCCCTCACACCGCCTGTTGGCCCTTCGTCGGGGCGAAACGGAGGGCATTCTGACCGTGGGCATCGCCCCCGACGAAGCCGCCGCGCTGGAACGCCTGGACCGGCAGTTTATGGGGCAGCACTACGCCGGGGCGTGCGCCGCCAGTCAGGATCAGATGAGTATGGCCATCAAAGACAGCTACAAACGGCTGCTAAGGCCCGCGCTCGAAACCGAATTTGCGGGCCTGTCCAAGGAGAAAGCCGACCTGGAGGCTATTCGTATTTTTGCGGGAAACCTCCGGCAGTTGCTGCTCAGTTCGCCGTTGGGGCAAAAGCGCGTGATGGCCATCGACCCCGGCTACCGCACCGGCTGCAAAACGGTTTGTCTGGACGCGCAGGGCAATTTGCAGACCCACACGGTACTGAATTTGTTTGCGTCGGAAGGTGAAAAACAACGCGCCGCCCAGACTGTTTCAGCACTGGTGAAGCAGTACCAGATCGGGGCCATCGCCATTGGCAACGGCACCGCCGGGCGCGAAACCGAGGCGTTTATTCAGAGCCTGAACCTGGACATACCCACGATAATGGTGAGCGAACAGGGCGCGTCCATTTATTCCGCCTCAGAAGTGGCGCGGCAGGAGTTTCCCGACAAAGACATCACCGTGCGCGGGGCCGTCAGCATTGGCCGGCGACTGATGGACCCGCTGGCCGAACTGGTCAAGATTGACCCAAAATCCATTGGCGTGGGGCAATACCAGCACGACGTAGACCAGAATGATTTGAAAAAGAGCCTCGACGACGTGGTCGAAAGCTGCGTGAACCAGGTGGGTGTGTCGCTCAACACAGCCAGTGCGTCGTTGCTACAATACGTGTCGGGGCTGGGACCGCAACTGGCCAAAAACGTGGTTGATTACCGGGCGCAACACGGGGCGTTTGCTTCGCGGGAGCAGCTCAAAAAAGTGCCTCGTCTGGGACCAAAAGCCTATGAGCAGGCGGCGGGTTTCCTGCGCATTTCGTCGCCTACCGATTCGGGTCAAAACCCGCTCGACAATTCGGCGGTGCATCCAGAACGGTATGATCTGGTAGCAAAAATGGCCGCCGACGTGGGCTGTACCGTCGCCGATTTGATGCAAAAGCCCAACCTCCGCCAGCAGATCAAGCCCGAACGCTACGTCTCGGCCTCCGTTGGCCTGCCCACCCTCACCGACATCCTGGCCGAACTCGCCAAACCGGGCCGCGACCCCCGCGCGGCTCTGACCGTGTTCGAGTATGATAAGCGCGTGCAAACCATCGCCGATTTGCACGAGGGCATGGTGCTGTCGGGGGTGGTGACCAACATCACCGCCTTCGGTGCCTTTGTGGACATTGGCGTAAAGCAGGACGGCCTCGTCCACGTCTCGCAGATGGCCGACCGGTACATTTCGGACCCAAATCAGGTGGTGCGGGTGCAGCAAACCGTACAGGTAAAAGTGCTGGAAGTAGATACCAACCGCAAGCGAATTGCGTTAGCGATGAAAATTGGATAGGTTGCAGTCAAAAGCCTACTCAATCAATTCCATTACCCCACCCTACCCCATCGACTATGCAGCGGTCTCCCGTTCGCACGCCATTTCTCCGAGCCGGATTACTGGCCTGCCTGCTCGTTTTCGGAGCTTCCTGTGCCTCCTCGAAATTCACTGCGCCAACCCGTACGGTGGCCAAACGGCCCACCACCAGCCGAACCACCGCCAGCCGGTCAGGTACCAAAACAGCTAGTTCGCTACGGGTAGTCGATTCAAAAGTGTACGTCAGCCGGTATGCCAGCGAGGTGATCAATCAGGCCCGCACCTACACCGGAACACCCTATATATCAGGCGGTAATACCTACGACGGCATCGACTGTTCGGGGCTAATCTGCGCCGCGTTTTCGTCGGTGGGCCTGAAAATGCCCCGGATCTCCTGGCAGCAATCGGAGGTGGGGCATGAGGTGGAAGTGGAAGAGATCAAACCCGGTGATCTGGTCTTTTTCGTGCCTGATTCGGGCAAAGAAGGTTACGTCTCGCACGCCGCCATCGTCACGGAAGTACGCGGCCCCAACGACATCCGGTTCATTCACGCCTCCTCCTCGCGCGGCGTCCGCGAAGACAACCTATATTCCACTTATTTCAAAGGCCGGTTCGTAAAGGCGTTACGACCGTTTTAGCACACGAAAAAGGCTGCGTCTGATGAACCGCAGCCCGACACTCCGAACACATTACATGACTATTACCGATTACCACCGGGCAATCTTTGATTACCTAGAGACCTACCGTCGTGAACATCCCGAAGCCGGTCTAACCTATTCCCTCCGTCAAAAGAACAAAGCCGGGCGGCCAAGAAACCTGTATCTGTTCACAGGAGATGATAAATACATCTCTATTGGCCTATATGGGCCAATTAGTAACAACAACAAGACCCGAACCATCTCATTTTATGCTACCTATGACCCAGTTTCTGACCGTATCAAAACCTGTACGCTAGCTATTGTTTTCAGTGATCAAAAGCTGGCCGGTCAGGAGGGTATTTATCAACAGATTATTCAGCAGATCGGGTCAGACCAGTTTAAGGAATACAGCCATAAACGGTTTGCGCTCTACTACACCGGAGCCGACTGGCAAAATAGCTTGGGAGCGTACTTGGAACAACACAGACCAATCATTGACAGAGTACTTCAGGAAGCCGGTGTTGCCGAAACGTTCAAGATTCCTGAGAAAAAACTGGAAGCAGACATTCAGGTAATAGATCAGATGGATGCGGCGGAAGCGGCTAGACAATCCGTTTTATCAGCTAGTCTGTTTCATGAGAACAGAGCCGAACCCAACTATTGGGTTTTCCAGTGTAATCCCAGCCAGTTTCGGATTATCGATTCCCTCAGAGATAATGCACTGCAAACTTGGCGGATAGCAGCTCATGCAAACAAAATAAAACCGGGCGATAAGGTTATTCTCTGGGTGACGGGTAACCAATCAGGTTGTTATGCGCTGGCTCAGGTGGCTTCGGAAGTATACGTTGGTACTGATGAGACCGGAGAACATTACTACCAACTCACCGGCATGGGCAAGGAGGCTACCCAGCGGGTAAAAATCACCCTTCTTCAGAACCTTTGGGATCAACCTGTAATGAAAACCCAGTTGCAGGACATACCCGCTTTTGCTGATTTTAATGGGGGTAACCAGGGAACAAACTTCACCGCTACCTCTGAACAATATGAACTGATCCAACACATGGTTCAACGCACTACCCACCGTTTCTGGAAGTATTCACCAGGTCGTGATGGCGACCGGTGGCCGGACGATATCCAGGATGGAATAATGGCTATCGATTATTCAAATCACAACACGGGCTCTCTGAATCAGTATAATACCAGGACTGATCTGGATAAGCACCTGGGCATGGCCAATGGCAATTCGAACGATACATCGAGTATGATGCTCTTTAAGGATGCCTCCATCGGAGATGTGGTTGTCGCGAACCAGGGGCTAACTAAAGTTATTGGCATTGGTATCATTTCCGGTCCTTACCAATACCGGGGTGATGGATCCTACAATCAGCACTACCGAACGGTAAACTGGTTAGCTGACCAACCGTGGCAATACCCCAAAGATCAATTTGCCGGTCACAAGTTTTTATTCGGGCGTACTACGTTTACACGGACTACTATTGGGTCCCGGATCCTTCAGGAGTACGTGAAACAATATGCGCAATACCGATCGATTTTCGAGCAACACGGCCTATTAAATCCCACCTCTTCCCTATCCAATACCAAACCTATGCCTATCGTAAAAACCAACCACTCCAAAAACATCATCCTCTATGGCCCCCCGGGTACGGGGAAAACTTTCGGGACTATTGATTTAGCTGTAGACATCATCGATGGACAGAGCAATTCAGATCACAAAGTGAATAAGGTACGCTTTGACCAACTCAGAAAAGAAGGACAAGTTGAGTTCGTCACATTTCATCAAAGCTATACTTACGAAGACTTTGTCGTTGGCATAAAACCAGACGTTAATGCAGGCTCATTAAAGTTTGATTACAACTATGGTATTCTTTATCGAATAGCTGAAAAAGCTCGTACTAATTTTTTACAAAATCAACCTGCTTCACCGCTTGCTCAGAAACATCCTTTTGAAGAAGTTTTTAGTCAATTCATCGAACCCCTGATTGAAGAAGGAAAAGAGATACCCGTTAAGATGGCCAAGAGCAAATGGTTTAATCTGACCGATGTTTCTGAGCGTACTATTGAATTTCGGAAATCGAACGGAAACACAGATGACGTGCTCAGTATTGCTATTTTGAAAAGAATGTATGAGGGATCTCAACGATTGAAGCATGAGGGATTAAATGTATACTACAACCCACTAGCTGAAGTTTTGCAGTCATTAGGAGAAGCTGAAACTTCAGCTTTAACTGAAGTTAAGTTGGAAAACTACGTGTTGATCATTGATGAGATCAACCGGGCCAACATGTCGCGGGTGTTTGGGGAGTTGATAACCCTGCTGGAAGAAGACAAACGGCTTGGCGCCGCCAATGAGCTTACGGTTACCCTATCGTCTGGCGAATCGTTTGCGCTGCCGCCCAATCTGTACCTGATTGGCACCATGAACACGGCCGATAAGTCGCTGGCCCTGCTGGATATTGCCCTCCGCCGAAGGTTTGAGTTTCAATACACAAAACCAGACCCCAAGTTATTGACTAGCCCGGCAAAGGAAATCCTGACCAAGCTAAATCAGGCAATCCGGGCCGAACACAAACCCGCCGACTTCCTGATTGGCCACGCCTACTTCATGGATAAAGATGAATCTCAGCTTCCAGAAGTATTCAACAACCGGGTCATTCCCCTGCTGATGGAGTATTTCAACGGTAAAGTGCTGACCGTAATCAAGGTGTTGGAAAAAGCCGGAGTTATGGCCGAGGCTGACCCAATTACCGACGAACTGACAGTCAGCCATGTGGAATGATCCCATCAACTTGGTTGAACATTGTCAGATACCGAGCTCAACACTAACCAAAGACCAACTAACTGGGCTTAATCAGTATCTGGATACAGTCTGGAAGACCAGAACCCTGTTCTATGAGGACGATCCCGAAAAACCACTGTCCGTTAAGCAGCCCTTCTTAGCGTTTGGCTATGACCCTGACAAGGCACAGCTTACTATAAAAGCGGGTAAGTACGTTGGTTTCATCCAGTACGAAGGAATTACCATTCAACTGATTCCCAAGCTGTTCAACAACGAGCAGGCCGATCCGGCTTTCCAGCATTTGCTCTGGTGGATGGAGCACAGCCAACGGGTCCGCTTTCCCTTTGCTGACCTCCTGACAGGCTCAGAGTCCATCAGCAACTTCCCCGAAGCCCTGATCAGGTATTTTGCCCGGTTTGCTCACCAATTGGTGTCTACGTCTCCGTATCACAAGTATGAAGAACTAACCGACACCATGCCGTACCTCCGTGGCCGGTTGAACACGCAGGCCTACGTAAACGCCAGCCTAAGCCGGGGAAACTGGCACCAGTTGGTTTGTGATTATGAACCGTTTCTGTTCAACAATCGGCTAAATCAGATCATCAAGTTTGTGGCCCGTCGGTTAACTCACCTTTGCCAATACCCGGACACCCACCGCGACCTGGATAAGATCGTGTTTCTGCTCGACGAGGTCGATGACCTTCCCTGTACGGCTCAGGATTGTGACACAGTACGACACAGTCGATTTTTTCAGGACTACGAACACTGCCTGGATATGTGCCGGTTTTTCCTGACCGACCAGTACCTGAACCGACAAGATGACCATCATCGACATTTCTGTTTTCTGGTCCCGATGGATGTGGTCTATGAAGATTTCATTGCCGGGGTTGTGAAAACGCATATGAGCAACCGGTTTACCGTAACCGCTCAGGCCGTTAATAACCTGGCGAGTACACAGCCAACCGGCGCTAAGGTATTCAGAATCAAGAATGACCTGCTGTTAACTGATAAAACCAGTAAAGCGGTCACGGTGGTCGATACCAAGTACAAAGTTCGCAGGCATGAACCCGCCGATAAGAAAGTCGGCATCAGTCAGACCGATCTGTATCAAATGGTGAGTTACGGGCTTAGACAAAACTCCCAAGACGTACTTTTGCTGTATCCAGTTGCCCACGGCAAGGCTCCTGAGCCGACCCAGGAGTTTACGGTAACCTCAGCCCTGATGGCCAACCAGTCCATTCACATACGGGCTGTAGACCTTACCGTAACGGGTGCGTCGAAAGAGGCCATACTAGATACTCTTTTAACTCAACTAACGGCAGCCTTTACACTGCCAACGACTGTATGAGTACGAACGGCCTGATTCAAAAAGTCTGGAATTTCTGTAAAATCGGAAGAACAGAGTAGAAACAGAACGGTTCCGTTAGTTCAGTTATTGGAAAACAAAAACGCCTGATCTGATTCAGATCGGGCGTTTTTCAATGGAGGGTGGAGAATATCGGAGTCGAACCGATGACCTCTTGCATGCCATGCAAGCGCTCTAGCCAACTGAGCTAATCCCCCATTGCGGTTGCAAAGATGGGCTTTTCTGACACGTCTGTCAAGCCACGGCCTGAAAAAAGCAGCAGAAAAATGCCCACAGGCTGGCTATTGGGCGTCAAGCATCTCAGCATCAGCCAGGATGTAGTTCAACTCGTAGATATTGTCGGCGTTCAATTTCAACGTACCCCGGAACGTGCGACGCTCGTCGGTCTTGAATTTCTTACCCGACTTCTTGAATTTCAGCGACACCACCGATTCGGGACCGGCCCCGCCGCAGAAAAAACACGCCGAAAACGGAAATGCCGAGAGTACATATACGTTCGATTCCAGGTCAACGGGGAGCACGTAGCCAGTCAGTTCGACAGGCTTGCCACTTAGTTTTTGTACTGACTGCCCAAAGGTGGGATAGAGCATATATACCGACTCTTCAGCATACCACTTCTTTTTGAAGGTAACATCACGCAGCGACTCCCACGAAAGCTTGACCGGGTCTGCTGAGGCTGTAACTGCCAGCGGTTTCAGGGGCCGGAAACTAAGTAAACCGACGCCAAGCAGACAAAAGAGATACATCAAACGTTGCATACTTAAGTAAGATTTTTGAAGAACAGTCAAGTAAATCTACAAACTTCATTAGTTTTACTAATGCGAATGCGGCTAATGCGTAAGCGTACCAATCTCAGCTCAACAACAGTTTTACCAATCTTTCCGTGGCTTCCTCAACAACAGGGCCGCTTCGGCTCACCCGGTTATACGTAGCCACTCTGCTTGGACTAGCTGTATTGCTGACCACTGGTCAATTGATTACGCAGTGGCAGTTTGATAAGTTCCAGGACGAGCTATGGATCATCCGCTACACCGCACTCCAACGGCATCAGAGCCAGCAGGTAGCTAAAAAGGCCCTTTTACTAGCCGATCAGCATGATCCGGCGGCATTTCGGCTTACGCAAAAAAGCTTGCAAGCCACGTTTGAAACAATCGGTAAATACTATCGTCAGGGCAAGCAGGGTATCTTGACCGATCCCAGCCGGACCATTGCTAACAGCGACAGTGTGAAACTGCTCTACGGAGCCGTGCAGCCCCATTTTGACGGACTAGATGTTGGAACGCGTATGCTGACAACCCTCCGCAACCCCGACGAAATACAGTCGGAGGCAGGGCAACGGGGATTACGTCTTGTCTTGGCCAATGAAGCTCCTTTTTTGGAACGTATAGACGCGGTGGTCCGGCAATACACGCATGAACTGCGTCACAAGCTCGCCAGCCTTCAACGGTTCGAACAATACCTATATATACTTACCCTTACCGTATTGGCCGCTATTGCCTGGTTCGTGTATCGGCCCGCCGCCCGCCGCCTGCGTGCCACAGTGGCCCAACTTGTAGCTGCCGAGCAGCGCACCACAGAAGCTAACCGTAAACTCACGTCGGTAAACAGTTCGTTGAACAAAGCCCGTCAGCAGCTTGTCGAGTCGGCCAGGCAGCAATTCCAGCTACAGATCAATGAGCAAAAAACACGCACGGCCTATCTGGTGGCGGGACAGGAAGAAGAACGCAAACGCCTTTCGCGCGACTTGCACGACGGTCTTGGGCAAATGCTGACGGCCATCAAATTGCAGGTAGAAGGGCTTGACGTGCGGCTCACCAACAGCGGCGTGTCTGACCATAACATTCCCCTTCTGAAAAGCCTGATCTCACAAACCATTCAGGAAGCGCGGTCAATATCTAACAATTTAATGCCCAGCGCGTTGAGTGATTTTGGCCTGATGCCCGCCCTGCGTGTTCTGGCTGAGCAGCACAACCGGTTGGCACCTGGTATGGTTACGCTGGAAGCCGACCACAGGTTGATGAAACCCGCTGCCGAGCGACTAGCCCAGCCCGTTGAGATTACCCTGTACCGCGTCACGCAGGAAGCGTTAACCAACGCCATCCGGCATGGCAAGGCTACCCACATTGGTATACACCTGTTTGAAAAAGACCAGTATCTGCACCTGAGTATTTCTGACAATGGGGCGGGTTTTAAAACACAGCGACTGAATAAAGAGCCGCACGGGCAGGGCGTACACAACATGCACGAACGCGTTAAATTGGTTAATGGAACGTTTAAATTAACCTCCGTGCCAGGTAAGGGTACTAAGCTCAAGGTCAGTATACCCTATCATTCACAGGAATTAACTCACGATTATGATAAAATTAATGTTGGTTGACGACCACGCCATAGTGCGCGATGGTGTCCGGTTATTGTTGGAGCAAGGCGAAGGCCTGCAAATTATCGACGAAGCAAACGACGGCGAAGAGGCTTTAGAAAAACTAAAAGCCCACAACACAGACAACACCCTGCCCGACGTGGTGCTGCTCGATATTTCGCTGCCCGGCATGTCGGGCATTCAAACGGCGCAACATATCACGCGGCTCTACAAATCGGTGAAGGTGTTGATGTTGTCGATGCACAACAATGAAGACTACATCCTGCGGGCGGTAGAATCGGGGGCCATTGGCTACATCCTGAAAGACTCGTCGAGCGATGAGATGATAAAGGCCATTAAGACCGTTGCCACCGGCGAAAAGTACTTCAGTTCGCCCGTAGCCACGATTATTCTGAACGGCTATATGCAGCAGATGCGGAAAGATACGGGGGCCACCAATGGCAAAACCCGCCGCTCGAAACTGTCGAAGAAAGAGAAGGAAATCCTGAGCTACCTCATCGAAGGACTCAGCAGCCGCCTCATTGCCGAGAAACTACAACTCAGCGTTCGCACGGTCGATAACCACCGCGCCAACATGATGCGCCGCCTGCAAGTGCGCAACGCCGCCGAGTTAGTACGCATGGCAGTGGAAGAGAAACTGGTGTAACGAAATATACCCCGAAAAAACGGCCAAAGCGGTATACCGCTTTGGCCGTTTGGCATTGATGAGCAGCTAGTGGTCAGAACAGCTTACCACTAGCTCATTCCAATTGCCGCTTAATCAACTCACCCTACCAGTAGCTCGGTTATATCGCCTACACAAACCTTTATGAAAGTAGGTTTGGCCGTTGAACTAAACTGACCTACACATTATGAACCGCCTGTCTATTCTGGTTGCCCTCCTGTTCGTTTCGCTTTTCCTCAGCAACTGTAAAAAAACAACCGACGCCGTCACCCCAGCTAACATCCCCTCGCAACTGGCTCGTAAATGGGCTTTTTATGAGTTGGCTATTCAAACCGATGCCAAACGTTACAGCATCCCGAACGATAAGTCGAGCCTGTTGAGCGACGATAACGTCATTGCGTTTTTGGCGGATGGCACGTATAGCTACATCGACACTGGCAAGACAAAAATGGGCAAATGGATATTAACCAACACCAATCAGACCCTTACCATGACCGACGCCGACGCCTCGGCGTCGGTTTGGCAGTTCACGGCTATTTCAGGTATCGATCTTGAACTGAGTACCATCAAAGTTGACCTTACGAAAGACCCCAATAAGTTTACCGACGAAGAAAATGGTATTACGCTTATTGCCGCCTTTGCCCTCGCGTCGATTGATAAAAGCAACGGTGGCACTGTCGACTTCAAGACCGAGCCTAAGGCTAAAACAATTCAGATAAGTAATCGAACAATTTTATTTATATATTTACGTTATGAGACCAAACCGTTATGTTACTTTAGATCAGGATGAGGTAACCACATTACAAGAAGGCTGGAAAAATGCACAGCATACCCAATTCCAAGAACGTTGTCATTG
>JBBRMP010000190.1:0-11034 GCA_038230755.1 Cytophagales bacterium
TACGAAATGGATGCGTTTTACCATCATGAAGCCCTTTTTCTAAAGCTAACTTCGCTGGTATACTTAGTAGTGGTGTATTGACTCGTCCCATGCAATAAAGGTACTAAAAATAACATAAACTATTTTTTGTTACATACTTATAAGGCTGGACCAAACAGGTAAAGGATAGAGCCAGTCAGTTGTAGGGCTGGAATAACTCAGGGGCGAGCGTGTTTAGGTTACGACCGCATCGGCGGTCCGATCGATGCATCCCTCCATAAACCCGGCAGCAAGCATCATCCTACCCACTCAATTAACGAAGAACAGGAACGAACCGGGGCGCCGGAGCGATAAGCCTGTCCCGGCTCTTGACAGATTCACCCCCTGTCAAGTAGGTGCCAACCGGATACCGAGGCAGGAGAAGATTGCCTAAAAAGCGAATGACCGGCGTAACGACCGGTATAGGCTGACGTAGGCACGTTAGTTTGGATCGAAGAAGGAAAAGTAGCAGTCAACATGTCTAAAACCAGTAGTGAACATACGACCAGTACCGGTATCGACCCTACAAAGGTGGAATGGAGACATACGCCCTGGCCTAAGCTGGAGCAGTACGTCTTTAAGCTGCAAAAGCGAATCTTCAAAGCCGCTCAATTGGGTGATGACAAAACAGTGCGACGCTTACAAAAGACGCTCCTGCGGTCGCGGTCGGCCAAAACGCTGGCTGTTCGTCAGGTGACGCAGGATAATCGGGGCAAGAATACTGCCGGAGTTGATGGAGTCAAATCCCTGACTCCCCCACAACGGATGGAACTGGTCGAGTCTTTGCGCTTAACCGGGAAAGCAATGCCGACTCGTCGAGTCTGGATTCCCAAACCCGGTACGACCGAAAAACGGCCCTTAGGTATCCCAACCCTGCAAGACCGTGCCTTACAGGCTCTGGTCAAACAAGGATTAGAACCCGAATGGGAAGCGAAGCGTCGCCCGGCCCGATTTGAACCCAATAGTTACGGATTCAGGCCCGGTCGTTCCGCTCAGGATGCCATCAAAGCCATCTGGGTAACCATCAACAAGAAAGCCAAATATGTGCTGGATGCTGACATCGCTAAATGCTTCGACCGCATCAACCACCAGGCACTGTTGACTAAACTGAACACGTTTCCATCAGTAAGGCGGCAGGTCAAAAGCTGGTTGAAGGCAGGCCTGATGGATGGGGGGCAGTTGTTTCCCTCAACGGAAGGCACACCGCAAGGCGGGGTCATTTCGCCTTTACTGGCCAACATCGCCTTGCACGGTATGGAGTCGGCCTTACAGCAAGCCTTCACGTATGGAACGCGGAAAGGGAAATGGGTATCCAAGATTCAACTGATTCGCTACGCCGATGATTTTGTCATTATCCATGAGGATAAAGACCGAGTCGAAACAGCCCGTTCACTGATTGTGGACTGGTTAGCTCCGATGGGGCTGGAACTCAAAGCCAGTAAAACTCGTCTGGCTCACACCCTCAACGAGGTTGAGGGGAAAGCTGGATTTGATTTCCTGGGTTTTACCGTCCGGCAATACCGGGTTGGCAAGAACCGAACAGGCGTTTGGCGGAAGGGCTATCCGCTGGGGTTCAAGACGTTGATTACGCCCAGCAAAACGGGAATCAAACGACATTACGACCAATTAGCGAAACTGGTGAATGCACATAAATGTAAATCCCAGGCAGCGTTAATTGACGCAATGAATCCGGTTATCCGAGGCTGGTGTAACTACTATGCTC
Organism: Cytophagales bacterium; assembly: GCA_038230755.1. GTDB lineage: Bacteria > Bacteroidota > Bacteroidia > Cytophagales > Spirosomataceae > Fibrella. The sequence goes on from JBBRMP010000190.1 coordinate 1,742, forward strand.
ATGGGGTCAGCAAACGGGTGTTCACCCGGTTGGGCCATCTACTTTACCAGAAGTTGAGAGCATGGGCACGTCGTCGGCATCCTAACAAGGCGAATGGCTGGACGACCCATCGGTATTGGTTTATCCGCAAGGGGAAAGGGTGGTGGTTTTTAGCCCGTCAGGACCAGCAGACGTATCGGATGGTTCGCCACGCCGATACGCCCATTGTTCGGCACATCAAGCCGGGCCGCCGGGGCGGTGCAAGACAACCGGAGTCCATTTGATGGGGATTGGGCTTACTGGGGAACTCGATTAGGTCGATACGCTGATTTAGGTTTGAGTAAGGCCACGCTTCTCAAACGTCAGCAAGGCCGGTGTCTGCATTGCAAGCTGTTGTTTCGGTACGGAGATAAGCTTGAAACGGACCATATTACTCCCTTACACAAAGGGGGCCATAACGGTTACGACAATCTTCAACTCCTGCACCGGCATTGTCATCATACCAAGACTGCATCCGACCAAGGGAAGGTAGTCGAGTCGGTAGCGGCATAGCCGCCAGACGACGAGGAGCCGTGTGAGGTGAAAATCTCACGCACGGTTCTGAAGACCAGCCGCCGGGGTGACTCGGCGGCTGAGTTTAATTTGGCAAGGACGAGACGTTAGGGATAAAGAGCATAGCTTGAACTGACATACCTCAAGAGTCAACGAATCAGCGGCCCATCCAGCCGCCATCGACGGTTATGACGGTGCCGTGAACATAACTGGCGGCATCCGAAGCTAAAAAGACAGTAATGCCTTTAAAATCCTCGGGCGTTCCCCAGCGGGCTGCCGGTAAGCAACGAAGCTGTAAAAATGATTTTGCCCGATCCGCGTGCTACCATGTCGCGTCCCAGTTCACGGGTCAAAATAAAGGGTGCATTAAGGTTGGTGTCGATTACAGTGTCCCAGTATTCGTCGGGGTGTTCGGCGGCTGGTTTCCGTAAAATCGTACCGGCGTTATTGACCAGAATATCAATGACTACGCCATCGCGTTTGAGGTCGTCGAGAAAGGCGTACACGGCGGGACGCTGGCTCATGTCGCACTGATACGCCCGAAACGACCGGCCCAGCGCCAATGTGTCCTGCTCAATGGCACTGCCCGATAATTCTAATGAAGCCGATACGCCAACGATGTCGGCACCAGCTTCGGCGAGGGCAACAGCCATTGCCCGGCCAATACCCCGTTTGCAACCCGTTACCAACGCGGTTTTTCCGCTTAGGTCAAACTGAGAAAGAATGCTCATAAGCCCGTATTGACTAAAGGGTTTTGAATTTGATCGAGTGACTCCGTTAACTGCTTCACCATGTCTGGCGCACCAATATATATAGGAGCACGCTGGTGCAATTGCTCAGGAACAATATCCAGAATGGGCTGCTCGCCGTCTGTGGCTTTGCCGCCTGCCTGTTCAGCCAACATGGCCAGCGGATAGCATTCGTACAATAACCGGAGCTTACCAGCCGGGTTTTCGGTCGTGGGTGGGTACAAATAAATTCCGCCCTTGAGCAGATTCCGGTGAAAATCGGCCACGAGCGAACCGATGTATCGCGCCGTAAAACGCTGCTGCCGACAAGTAGCCAAGTACTGCTTTACGCCTTCGCTGTACGACTCTAAATTCCCATCGTTACAGGAATATATTTTACCATCCGCCGGGCTTTTTATGTCCGGGTGCGACAAAATATATTCGCCCAATGAACAATCATAGGTGAACCCATTGACGCTATGCCCGGTGGTATAGACCAGAATTGTGGACGAGCCATAAAGGATATAGCCAGCCGCCACCTGCTCGCGACCACCCTGCAAAAAGTCAGCCATTGTGGCGGGCGTGCCGACGGGCGTAACGCGCCGATAGATAGAAAAAATTGTGCCGATGGATACGTTCACGTCGATGTTTGACGAACCATCCAGCGGATCCATGGCCACCACGTATTTGGCCCGGTCGTTTCCGGTATAAATAATATCGTCCTCCTCTTCGGAGATAATCGCGCACACTTCGCCCCCGTTAATCAAGGCTCGCTTGAAGCGGATATTGGCAATCACATCTAACTTCTGCTGACTTTCGCCCTGGATATTCTGTGTACCAATCCCACCTGTCAGATCAATCAGGCCAGCGCGGTTTACTTCGCGGTGGATGATTTTACTGGCCAGCGCAATGTCGCGCAGCAGCTGCGATAGCTCGCCCGACGCATAGGCGAAAGCTAATTGGCGTTGCATGATGTAACGATCAAGGGTAATGCCAACCGGCAATGCCAAGGGGTGTGAAGATTCGGTTTCGGTAATCATCGTTGAGGATGAGATAGATTAAGCAGGTTGTTCTATGGATGCAGAGAATGAAATGCTTTTTGCATTCCGGGACAGTAGTTGCATCAGCACCCAGGCCAGCAAATAAGCACTGCCACAGATCACAAATAGCACGTTGTAGCCACCCAACAAGTCACCAGATTTTTTGTATGTATCCAGCAACGTACCCACCAACAGCGGAAATAAAATACCACCAATTGAACCCGCCATACCGCCAATACCCGCTACTGAACTAACGGCCCGTTTCGGAAAGGCATCAGAAACCGTAGTGTAAATGGTGGCACTCCAGGCCTGATGCGCAGCAGCGGCCAGACTAATCAGCGCAACGGCGTGCCAGATGCTGGTTGCCCATTGGGCCAGTACAATAGGTAACACCGCCAGAGCAAAACACAGCATAGCAATCCGTCTTGCCCGACCAACGGCCCAGCCCCGCTGAATGAGATACGACGAGAAATACCCGCCCCCGATGCTGCCAATGGTGGTGGCAGTATAGACAATCACCAGCGGTAACGACGGCTTTTTCAGATCGAGATTGAAGGTTGTCGAGAAATAGGACGGCAACCAAAACAGGAAAAACCACCAGATGGGGTCGGTCATGAATTTGCCCACCACAAACGCCCAGGTTTGCCGGAAGCCAAACAAACTACCCCATGCGATTGGCTCGCCCGTTTCGGGTTCGTTGTCGCTGTGGATGTAAGCGTTTTCTTCGGGAGAAAGTCGTGATTGCCGGGCAGGTACTTCATAGAAAATGATCCAGAAAATGAGCCAGATAAACCCGATGGCTCCCGTAATCAGGAAAGCCTCCTGCCAGCCGTAAGCCCCCAAAATCCAGGGTACCATCACGGGCGAGACCACCGCGCCAATGTTAGCCCCAGAGTTAAACAGCCCCGTTGCATAAGCCCGCTCTTTCCGGGGAAACCACTCCGCCACCGATTTGATAGCCGCCGGAAAATTCCCCGACTCGCCCAGACCCAGCAACGACCGCGCTAAGCCAAAACCTAACGTATTGGTTACCAGCGCGTGAAGCATGGCCGCAATGCTCCACACAATCACCGAAATGATGTAGCCCAATTTGGTGCCAATCGTGTCGATGATGCGGCCAAAAACCAGCAGCCCCAGCGCATACGATGCCGAAAACGCCATCACGATATGGCTGTAGTCAGTTTCTGTCCAGTTAAATTCTTTTTCCAGAACGGGTTTTAACAGCCCGATTACCTGCCGGTCGAGATAGTTAATCGTCGTGGCAAAAAACAGCAAGGCTACCACCACCCAGCGATACTGCCCTACGGGTTTTGTGTTTATGTCATTCATGTTCGGTTAGGCCAGTTGGCGTTTAAACGTTTGACAATGAGCCATCAATGGTGTTACGCGGTCGCGAAGCGCATCGGGTAAGCCGTTGATGCCCGCAAAAAGTTGTGAGCCAATGCCCACACAACCAATGCCCGCACTGAACCACTCGCTCAGGTTCTCGCGGTTGGGCAACACGCCCCCGGTTGCCATCAGGTTCAGACAAGGCATCGGCCCCAGAATAGCTTTGATAAAACCCGGCCCCAGCACACTGGCCGGGAATACCTTCACCAGGCCAGCCCCCAGCAGGATAGCGTTATTGATTTCGTTGAGCGTGGCTCCGGCGGGTATCCAGACGCTGTCCCGTTGCTCACAGAGCGTTGCCACCGCTGGCGTGATAAAGGGCTGTACCACAAAATCTGCCCCCAAATCCAGAAAGGTTTCGGCGGCCTGTACCGTCAGAATAGTGCCGATGCCGAGCGCCATGCCGGGGCAATGTTCACGCACAAACGGAAGCAGTGCCGCAAATACGGCCTGCGCGTCCTCACCCCGGTTGGTAAATTCAAATATCCGAATCCCGCCATCGTAACAGGCTTTGCAAACCGACCTGGTGTAGTCGAGGTCAGCCGAATAAAAGACCGGAATAATTCGGTAATCCGCAAAAAGCGAGAGAATGTTATCTTTAGAAAATTGGGTCATGTCAAGATTGGAAAGCAGTGGTTTGGAGCCGATTGGTTACGTCGGCCAGTGTTTGCCGGGTAGCGTCGCCCTGCTCCTGCAGTTTGCCAATAGCCGCCGAGGCCGCAAAATTTATCACCTCCTGAGACTGCCAATTATGCGACAAACCATAAATCAGGCCCGCCATAAAACAGTCGCCACTACCCACGCGGTCAACGACTGAATCGAGCCGAAACTCCGGCGAAACGGTGGTCTGCTCACGGTCATGGAGTGTAGCAAAGTACCGGATACCACCACCGGGCGTATCGAAACGAAAGGTATTGGCCATCGTTCGGCAGTTCGGGAAACGATGTTGCAGGGCTTCGGCAGTTTCGATAGCCTGGGGCAGATACGTACCCCGCTCGTCAATATCGGCAGCTACCCGAATGCCCAACATAGCCTGCACCGCCCAGACATTGCCCATCACAACCTGGCATTGCGCCACCAAAGCAGGCATTACACTGGTTGGGCGACGACCTTCCTGCCAGAGGCTGGCTCGATAGTTCAGGTCGATAGAACAGGTAATGCCCCGGCTGTTTGCAGCAGTGAGCAACTCCACACAGGTAGCGGCAACAAACTCATTCAGGGTCGGACTGATGGCACTGACATGAAGCCACGATACGCCGTCGAGGAGTTTGGCCCAGTCAATCGTCGCCGGTTTTAGCTCCGAAAAAGCGGAATAGGCGCGGTCGTAAATAACGCCTGAGCTTTTGAGATCGGCTCCCTGCGGTACATAGTAGGTGCCAATCCGTTTGCCGCCCCGAAGCACCCGGCTGGTGTCGATGCCGCGTTGGTCAACGGTCGCCAACACACTATCGGCCACGGCGTTGACGGGCAGTACCGACCCATACCGAACCGGTAGTTGCCAGCTACTCAGTGCCGTAGCAACATTCAGTTCGGCTCCGCCCAAAAACACGGGCATGTTGGCGGCTTGCAGCCACTGGTCGGGCAGTTGGGGCGAAAACCGCAGTAGTAGTTCTCCGAAACAACAGATCATAACTCGAAATACGTTTTGGCATTCTGGTAGCAGATATTCTGCACCATCGTACCCACCAGATTCAGGTCATTCGGGAGTTCGCCCTGTTCGATTTCGGTGCCGAGCAGGTTGCAAAGAATCCGGCGAAAATATTCGTGACGCGGGAACGACAGAAAACTGCGCGAGTCGGTAAGCATCCCGACAAATCGGCTCAACAGACCCATGTTCGACAGGGCGTTGAGTTGGCGTTCCATCCCGTCTTTCTGATCCAGAAACCACCAGCCGGAGCCAAACTGAACCTTACCCGCCACCGTGCCATCGTTGAAATTGCCGGTCATGGTGGCAAATAGCTCGTTGTCGCGGGGGTTGAGGTTATAGAGAATCGTTTTCGCCAGCCGGTTGTCGGTATCGAGCCGGTCGAGGAAACGGGACAGGCTTCGGCCCTGCTCCTGATCGCCAATCGAATCCCAGCCGGTGTCGGGGCCGAGTTGCCGCAGCATCCGGCTGTTATTGTTGCGGAGTGCGCCGAGGTGAAACTGCTGTACCCACCCTTTTTGGTGGTTCATCCGGGCCAGTTCGAGCAAAACGGCTGATTTGAAACCCGTGATTTCAGTTGCCGTTAGTGCCTTCCCCGCTCGTATTTTCTGGAATGAACTGGCTACTTCAGCTTCCGTGAAATCGTCAGCGTACAACCGATCAAGACCGTGATCGGCTACGCGGCAACCCACCGACCCAAAAAAATCGTGTCGGTCTTGCAAGGCCATCAGCAACTCGGTGTAGGTGTCAATGGAGCGATTGGTAGCTGCTTCTAACTTTTCCAGGAACGCCAGGAAAACAGCCGGGTTATCGACCGCCATCGCTTTATCGGGCCTGAACGTGGGCAACACGCGAATTGGCAACCCATCGGTCTGAATTTGCTGGTGGTATGCCAGCGAATCGGTTGGGTCATCGGTTGTGCAAAGCACCTGCACGTTCATCCGCTTTAGCAGCCCCCGCACCGAAAACGCCGGGGTTGCCAATTGCTCATTGGCCCTGGCATAGATGCCTTCTGCCGTATCGGGGCCAAGCAAATCCTGAATGCCGAAATACCGTTGGAGTTCGAGGTGTGTCCAGTGATACAGTGGATTACGAAGCGTATTGGGTACGGTTTGGGCCCAGTACATAAACTTCTCAATATCAGTCCCATTGCCCGTACAAAATTGTTCGGCAATCCCATTGGCCCGCATGGCCCGCCACTTGTAATGATCGCCCGCCAGCCAGGCATCTGTCAGATTGCTAAACCGATGATTGGCAGCAATATAGTCGGGCGGCAGGTGGTTGTGGTAATCAATAATGGGCATCGGCGCGGCAAACTCGTGGTAGAGCCGCCGGGCCGTTTCGGTGCGCAGTAAAAACGATTCGTCTAAAAAAGGAGTCATCCGATGGGTTTTTATAATCCGCGTTCGATACCCATTTCCAGTCCGCGCAGTTCAGCCAGTCCGCGCAATCGACCAATGGCCGTATAGCCGGGGTTGGTTTTTTTGGCAGGGCTTAAATCGTCGAGCATCCGGTGGCCGTGATCGGGGCGGAACGGCATCCGCAGGTCTTCGCGACTTTCGGCGATCCGGCGTTTTTGCTCCAGCACCAGGGCTTTCATCACACCGTACATATCAACATCGCCGGTGAGGTGATCGGCTTCGTAGAAATTACCATCGGCATCGCTCGTGGTGGCCCGCAGGTGGATAAAATTGATCCGGTTGCCCATCCGCTCAACCATGCTAACAAGTTCATTCTCAGCGCGAATACCGTAGCTACCCGTGCAGAAACACAGGCCGTTGTTTTTACTTTCATAAGCTGCCAGCAACTGTTTGGCATCGGCTTCGGTGCTAACCACGCGGGGCAGGCCAAGAATCGGAAACGGCGGATCGTCGGGGTGAATGGCCAGCAACACGCCAGCGTCTTCGGCAAGGGGGGTAATTTCTCGGAGGAAGTGATACAGGTTTTTACGCAGCGCGGCATCATCAACCGCATCGTAGGTGGTCAGTACATCGGCAAATTCGTCAAGCGTGAAGCTCTCTTCGCTACCAGGCAGGCCGGCAATGATGTTCCGCGTAAGCCGGTGAACGTCAGCATCGTGTGCGCCATCGAGCCAGTTTTTGGCGGCTTGCAATTGATACGCCGTATAGCTTTTTTCGGCACCGGGCCGTTTCAGGATATAGATCTCAAACGCGCAAAACTCGGTCATGTCGAAGCGCAACGCTTTTGAACCGTCGGGCAGTTGAAAATCCAGATCGGTACGGGTCCAGTCCAGCACCGGCATGAAATTATAGCAGACCGTGTCAATGCCGCATTGCGCCAGATTGACGATGCACTCTTTATAGGTTTCGATGTACTGCTTGTAATTGCCCGATGCTTTCTTGATGTCTTCATGCACGGGAATACTCTCAACCACCGACCAGGTCAGCCCTACTTTTTCGATGATGTCTTTGCGCTCCTGAATGTCGGCAACGGTCCAGAGTTGCCCGTTGGGAATGTGGTGCAGGGCCGATACAATGCCGGTTGCGCCCGCCTGCCGCACATCGGCTAAGCTCACGTTGTCTTTGGGCCCAAACCAGCGCCAGGTTTGTTCTAATGCCATGATTTTGAGGAAGTTTATACGCCTGAGAAAATATGAAAGCCGCCATCGACACAGACTACTTCGCCGGTCACAAACCGCGATGCGCCCGACAGCAACCATAGCAATGTGCCGGTCAGTTCGTTGGGTTCGCCAAACCGGCGGAAGGGCGTATTGCGGATAACGGCGTCGCCCCGTTTGGTGTAAGAGCCGTCGGCTTCGGTCAGCAAAGCCCGGTTCTGGTGGGTGATAAAAAAGCCGGGCGCAATGGCGTTGATCCGTACTTTATCGCCATAGCGATGCGCCAGTTCGACGGCCATCCAACGTGTGAAATTGTCAACGGCGGCCTTCGCCATCGAGTAGCCCAGCACCCGCGTCACGGCCGTCTGGGCAGTCATCGACGAGATGTTAATGATGCTGCCGCCGTTTTCAGCGATGTGCTTGCCAAAGGTCAGCGTCGGCATCATGGTCCCGTACAGGTTCAGGTCGAAAGCGCGTTTGATAGCGCTCATGTTGACCGAAAAAAGGTCCTGATCGGGGCCAACTACGGCATCGGGTACGTTGCCGCCAGCCGCATTGACGAGGTTGTCAATCCGGCCATACGTTGCCAAAACAGTCTCGCAGGCCGCGTTCAGGTCAGCGTCCACCAGCACATCAGAGCGAACGAACAGCGCATCAGCGCCCATCTGCCGGAGCGCGTCCTGCCGTTCCATGCCCATTTGCTCGTTACGGTCGGTCAGCACAACCGTGCCGCCAGCCTGAGCGATGGCGATGCAGAAGGCTTCGCCCAGCACACCAGCCGCACCAGTTACGACGGTTACAGTGCCAGTGAGGTCAAAAGGATTCGGTAAGGAAGTAAGCGTTTGGGAAGATGTTGTCATGGGGTTTGAGCTGGTAAGTACATTGAAATACTACATTAAACGGGGTTGAAACGGCAATCAAGAAATTAGACAAAACTAAGTTTTGGCATTCGGGCAATCGCTCGGTTTATTAAAATAGGTAGGTTAATCTAAGCTCAATTTTGGCAGTGGCTTCAATAATATCCGGGAATAACAAATTAAATTTACGCAAACGGTTTCGGGAACGGTTGCGTAAACGTGGGGTTTTCTAATCTATTCTTAGAAAAATAGCAAAACTAGCTACACTGCCTTAATTTTACCTAACTGTCCAGCTGGGCTTCTTCGAGCGTATATATATAACTATTCCAATATTTACTCCAAACAGATATCAAATGAAAAACATCACCATTAAAGACATTGCCCGCACGTTGAATCTCTCCAAATCGACGGTATCGCGGGCGTTACGGGATAGCGCAGAGATTGGTATCGAAACCAAAAAGCGCGTACTGGAACTGGCTCAGCGGCTCGACTACACGCCGAATCCGGTGGCGTTAAGCTTGCTAA
>JBBRMP010000191.1:0-11005 GCA_038230755.1 Cytophagales bacterium
GCCGCTGCTGCCACCGTACTTACCCAGCTTATGGGCGACAACATTGCCTTCACCGATTCGACCGAATACCAGTACGGGCACGGCATACGGTCGTTCAAGTCGTTTAAAGATGCCGCGAACGAAGCATCCATCAGCCGCCTTTACGGAGGCATTCATTATCGATCAGCCATTGTAAACGGTGCCACAATGGGTGAAAAAGTGGGCCAAAACGTGCTGGAAAGAGCCAAAACCCGCAAAGGTGAAGTGGCAGTGAAATGAGTTCAAACCTTATTTCTTCTCCAATTCCCGCAGGAGCTTATTCGCGTAGATGAACTCGTTGAGTTCTTTCACATCGGAATGGGGTAGCGTATCGCTGTTGCCTTCCCAGAGCTTGTGGCCTTCGTAGAGGAACATGATCTTCTCGCCAATTTCCATCATCGAGTTCATGTCGTGGGTAATCACCACCGTTGTGATCTTGTATTCGTCGGTTATCTCTTTGATGAGCTGATCGATCTTGATCGACGTGAGCGGGTCGAGGCCGGAGTTGGGTTCGTCGCAGAAGAGGTATTTGGGGTTCATGACAATAGCCCGCGCAATGCCCACCCGCTTTTTCATCCCCCCCGAAATTTCTGACGGCATCTGGCCTTCCGCATTTTCCAGCCCTACGCGTTGCAGGCTGGCATGGGCGCGTTCCACCTTTTCGTCCTCACTCATCTGCGTGAGCATATCGAGCGGAAAACGAACATTGTCGAACACGTTTTTTGAGTCGAACAGGGCCGAACCCTGGAAGAGTACGCCCATTTCGCGGCGGATGGCCTTGCGGGTGTTTTCGTCGGCGGTCAGGAAATTCCGACCATCGTACAGCACCTCGCCTTCATCGGGGGTCACAAGGCCAATCATGCATTTGAGCAATACGCTTTTACCAGTACCACTACCGCCAATGACAAGACTGGTCTCGCCCGGTTGAAACTCACCGTTAATGCCCGCCAGCACTTGCCTATCGCCGAATGTTTTGGCAATATTTTTAATTTCTATCATGCTGTTTATCAGGCTAATAACAGTTGAGTCAGCATAAAGTCAGCGATAATGATCGAGATGCAGCTAGCCGTTACGGCGTTAGTCGACGCATTACCTACTTCCAATGCGCCGCCGCTTACGTTGAAGCCCTGATAGGCAGAAATGGTAGCGATCAGGAAAGCGAATACCTCCGTTTTGATGAGTGCGAATTTGATGCCAAACGGGTTGTAGCTGACGCGCAACCCCGTGATGAAGTCTTCACTTGAAATGACACCCACCAGCACCCCGGCCAGATAGCCTCCCAGAATGCCTAAGAAAGCCGACAGAATGGTGAGCAGCGGAAACATCAGCATAGCCCCAATCATTTTGGGTAACACCAGATACGAGCTTGAGTTGATGCCCATTACCTCCAGTGCGTCGATCTGTTCGGTCACGCGCATGGTGCCCAGTTGCCCGGCAATGTTTGAGCCTACTTTGCCCGCCAGCACAATGGCCGTAATGGTTGGGGCGAATTCCAGGATGACGCTGTCGCGCACGATAAACGCGATAATGTTGCGCGGAACGAACGGATTGTCAAGGTTATAGGCCGTTTGAACGCAGGTAACGGCGCCAATAAACGACGCTACGATGGCCACGATAAAGACTGAGTTTACGCCGATGCCTATGCATTCGTCGAGAATTAAACCCAAATAGACTTTGAGGCGTTCGCGGTTACGAAACAGCGTGCCTAAGAATATAAAATACCGACCGAGGGTAACCATATTGAGAGGGTGAATGAGGTGCCAGACCGCATCGGTCATGTATAGCGGCATTATCGGAGAGAACGGCCCGGCCCGGTGAATGGTTTCGGCAGCAGCTTCCGTTTGATAGCTGAATGGCCGAACTTTGGCCCATGAATAAGCTGATTGTGGTTACAGGCGGGTCGAAAGGCATTGGCCGGGCCATTGCCGAATTGTTTGCGCAACGCGGTTACGATGCCATTGTCTGCGCCCGCTCCACAGACGGAATTTCGGGCGGACATTTGCTTCCTTTTGCCACTGACCTCAGCACACGCGCTGGGGTGAACGCGCTGGTGGGCTACGTGCAAAGCCTGAATCGCCCCGTCGACGTGCTGGTCAACAACACGGGCACGTTTCAGCCGGGGCAAATCAGCAACGAGGCCGAGGGGACGTTCGAGACCCTGATGAACACAAACGTAGCCAGCGCCTACCACCTCACGCGCGGCCTCATCGGCGAGATGATTGCCCGGCGGGCGGGCCATATCGTGATGATGTGTTCTACGGCCAGCATTACGCCCTACACCAACGGCGGGTCATATTGCATCTCGAAATTTGCGTTGCTGGGCATGAGCAAGGTGCTGCGCGAGGAGCTAAAACCCCATAACGTGCGCGTAACGGCCATTTTGCCCGGTGCCACGCTCACCGCAAGTTGGGAAGGCACCGACCTGCCCACCAGCCGGTTTATGCAGGCCAACGACGTGGCCGAAACGGTGTGGGCGGCCTGCACCCTCCCCCCCACCGCCGTGGTTGAAGAAATCCTCATGCGCCCCCAGTTGGGTGATATTTAGCTGATGGATACCTATTTCCGCCTTCTTTCGTTTGGCAGGCCGCTGGGGCGGTTTATGGTGCCCTATGTACTTACCTCGCTGCTGGCGGCGGTGTTTGCCACGGTCAACTTCACGCTGCTGATTCCGTTGCTCAATGTCCTCTTCAACCAGACAGATTCGGCCAAAGTACAGGCGATGTTGAGCAAACCTGCCCCCGCACATTGGTACGACGTTACGGCCTGGTTCAACTATTACTTCGCCTATTTCTTCCGCGAATATGGGCAAATAGGTACGCTGAAGTTTGTTTGCGTGGCCGTAGTCATTTCTGTGTTAAGTAGCAATATTTTCAAATACTTGTCGGTCAGGCAGTTAGAGGCGTTCAAGGCGCGAATGGTGGCTACCTTGCGGGAGACGGTTTTTGCGCATGTGCTCAATCTGCACCTCGGCTATTTTTCCGATCAGCGCAAAGGCAACCTCATCTCACGTATCACTACTGACGTGCAGGAGGTCGAAAATTCGATTGCCAACACGCTCTCGGCGGCCTCGAAAGAACTCTTTACGCTGGTTAGTTTTTTGATCGTGCTGTTCACCATTTCCACCCAACTCACGCTAGTGGCGTTTCTGGTTATTCCGGTGTCAGGCGGGGTCATTGCCATGCTGGTTCGGCGCATGAAACGCGACGCCACACAGAGTCAACAACGCCTCAGCGGCCTGCTCACCGTACTCGACGAGACCTTTGGTGGTATGCGCGTGGTGAAAGGATTTAACGCTGAACCGTTCATTATCAGCAAGTTCCAAACCGAAAATAACGGCTATCGTCAGGCCGTACAGTCGCTGGCCAACCGGCGCGAACTGGCCTCGCCGTTCTCCGAATTTATGGGCGTGACGGTGCTGGCGGGTATCCTGCTCTACGGCGGTTCGCTGGTGTTGTCGGGGCAATCACCCCTCACGGCGGGCGAATTTGTGGCTTATCTGGCTATTTTTTCGCAGGTGACGCGGCCCGCCAAAGACATTTCCAATGCCTTCAGCGCCTCGCAGCGGGGTCTTGTTTCGGGCAAGCGGGTGCTGGATTTGATCGACACCAAACCCACCGTTACCGACAAACCTGACGCCATTCAACTCACTGATTTTAAGGATGCGATCTCGTTTGGACGGGTGTCTTTTGCCTACGAAACTGGTGCATCCGTATTGAACAATATCAGCTTTACGCTCGAAAAAGGCAAAACCATTGCGCTGGTTGGTTCGTCGGGTGGGGGCAAGTCTACTCTGGCCGATCTGGTGCCGCGTTTTTATGACCCCACGTCGGGTAAGGTCTGCATCGACGGGCACGACCTGCGCGACTGCCAAGCGGCCTCGTTGCGTAACCTGATGGGCCTGGTAACGCAGGAGAGCATCCTTTTCAACGATACGGTGTTCAACAACATCGCCTTTGGCAGCACCGCCACCCCCGCCGAGGTAGAACAGGCCGCCCGCATTGCCAACGCCCACGAGTTCATCAGTGCCATGCCCAACGGCTACGAAACACCCATCGGCGACCGGGGCAGCAAGCTGTCTGGCGGGCAGCGGCAACGTATCAGTATTGCCCGCGCCGTACTGCGCAACCCACCCATTCTGATTCTGGACGAAGCCACATCGGCGCTGGATACAGAGTCAGAAAAGCTTGTGCAAGAGGCACTTACGCGGTTAATGACAAACCGCACCACGCTGGTGATTGCCCACCGCCTCAGCACGATCCAACACGCCGATGAGATTTTGGTGATCCACAAAGGCCAAATCGCCGAGCGCGGCACGCACCAGTCATTGCTGGCTAAAGAGGGTGGTTACTATTGGCGTTTACAGACTATGCAACAGGTGTAATGAAGACTACATTACCTCCACCCCACGCAATCCACCCACCTTATTCAAAACATTGTTTATCAGTGTTTTGCGAACAGAAATATCCAACATACAGGCCGTGTCGAAATCCTGTTTCAACACAGTCAGACCCTGCTCTTTCACTACCCGCATCACCTCGTTCATTTGCTCGAAAGGGAAGCGAAGGCGGAGCGTTTCGGTCAGCATAGCATCAATAATCTGAGCATTGTCTAGGGCAGCAGTGGTGGCCATTTTGTAGGCATTGATTAAGCCCGGCACCCCCAGCAAGGTGCCCCCAAAATAGCGCACTACTACCAGCATCAAGTTTGTCAACAGGTTATCGGGCAGATCGCGGGCGTAGATCGTGTTCAGGATTGGCCGCCCCGCTGAGCCACTGGGTTCGCCATCGTCGTTCACGCGAAATATAGTCCGGTCGAGGCCCAACCGCCAGGCATAGCAATGGTGGTTAGCTTTTGGGTGCTGTTGCCGAAGGGCGTCAAGATGCGTTTTAGCCTCTGCTTCGGTCAAAATTGGGTAGGCAAACGCCAGGAATTTGCTGCCCCGGTCCCGAAAATCGCCGGCAGCGGGCGCAGAAATGGTACGATAGGTATCACTGAAAAGCATATAGTATGTTGGGCAAAAATGACTGTATAGCGCACCATTTTGTAGGCAGCCGATCACACAACCCGCCCGGTGGCTATTAAACACGGCCCACCTTTTCCGAGTTATGTGCTGTACGAACCGTCACCATGCGCATTACAACTATGTCAACCCAACCCCCCGAAAATACGCCTGGGCCAATTGACCAGTTGGCGTTGCGCTATCTTCGGCGGGCACTTGATTCGAGCCATCCTACCGACGAGCCGTATGTACTTAACGAGATGGAAACCTATGTTATCCACAAAATTAAGTGGCAAACGTTAGGTATGGCGGGGTTGTTTGGCATTTTGGGCGTGGCCTTGCTGTATCTGCCACAGTATTTATGGCCCTATTTTTTTGAAGGAACGACACTATCTCTTCTCGATCATACTATAGAAGCGCCCCTTATTACGGCACTCTATGGTATCTTGCTGGTGTATCTGGAAATTTACGCGCTGCTTTATATTAACCTGCGGGCGGTGCGCTACATCATGGCTGTCTGCCAGTTTCCCCGGCAGCACGACGCGCAATATGAGCAGCACTTAAAATCACTGGCCGATGCGGCGCAGGAGAAAGAAAATCAGCCCATTCTGCGCTACAGCATCGATCCCTACCTGGGTCTGCCACGTTGGGGGCTTACGTTTTATTTAGTGGTCAATCGCCTGAAGGCCGCGCTGAGCAACATGCTGCTGAAATTCGTCGTGAAACGGCTCTTTGGCCGTTTTGTGGTGCGGCAAATTACAGATTTCGTCAGCATGCCCGTTTATGCTTTCTGGAATGTATGGGCATCGCACAGGGTCATTCATGAAGCCAAAATTCGGGTAATGGCTCCGCTTACTGTTCGGGAGTTCGTAGAAAATCTACACGACGAATGGAAGCACAATGACGAGTTCCGCCGTCTTATTCCCGAAGCGCTGCAATACATCGCCATCCTAAAACGACAGTACAACTACGCGCATTTGCTACTGACCGAAAGTCTGATGAATCGCTTTGATATTCAAACAATTAAGCCGACCGGCGACTTCCTGGCACTCCTCGAAAAAACATCGCCTGAATTGCGCCGTCCCCTCGAACGGCTGGTCGTTTTCGGCGTACTTATCGACGGGGATTTGTCATGGCTGGAGAAACAACGGCTGCGGAAATTAAAAACCTACGGCTGGCTCAGCTACTCCATCTCCAATATCGAAGCCATCGGGGCCGAATACTACAAAGGCCGGGGGCTGTGGGTGTAGAAAGGGAAGGGTTGGAGGTTAAAAAGGCTTTGCAGTGAGAGAACCATCTCACATTGCAGAGCCTTTTTAACTTCAAACCCGAACCGTAAAATCCTTCTTTATGCCAATGCCATCTCACCCCGGAACACCGCGCCGGGCTGGGTAGCTTCGAATGGGCTGGTAATGTGCCACTCGAATTCCTCGCGGAAGTGACGGATCGCGCTGGCAACGGGCCAGGCTGCGGCATCGCCCAGCGGGCAAATGGTATTGCCTTCGATCTTCCGGGCCACGTCTACCAGCAGATCGATGTCGTGCAGGCTACCATGACCGTGTTCAATGCGGTGGAGTACTTTCTCCATCCAGCCGGTGCCTTCGCGGCAGGGGCTACATTGGCCACACGACTCGTGGTGGTAAAACCGGCTAAAATTCCAGGTGTTGCGCACAATGCAGGCCGTCTCGTCGAAGACAATAAAACCACCAGACCCAAGCATGGTGCCCGTCTGGAAACCACCTTCCGAGAGCGATTCGTAGCTCATCAGGCGGGGTTCGCCGTTGGCCAGTTTCAGGGCCAAACCGGCAGGCAAAATGGGCACCGAAGACCCACCGGCTACGAGTGCTTTCAGGTGATGCCCGTCGCGGATGCCGCCGCACCATTCGTCAGAATAAATAAATTCTTCCACCGGTACGCCCAGCTCAATCTCATACACGCCGGGTTTCTTGATGTGCCCCGACGCCGAAATGAGCTTGGTACCTGTGCTGCGGCCAATGCCGATAGCAGCGTATGCATCGCCGCCGTGATTCATGATCCAGGGCGTGGTGGCAATCGACTCCACGTTGTTCACCACCGTAGGCGACTGGTAAAGACCTTTTACCGCCGGAAATGGCGGTTTGTTGCGCGGATTACCCCGCTTGCCTTCCAGTGATTCGAGCAGAGCCGTTTCTTCGCCGCAGATGTAAGCACCACCGCCGGGCTGCACGACCAATTCCAAATCGTAGCCGCTGCCCAGGATGTTTTTGCCCAGAAAACCAGCCGCTTTCGCCTCAGCAATAGCCTTTTCCAGAATCCTGATGACGTACATCAACTCGCCACGCACGTAAATGAACCCAGTGTTAGCCCCCAGCGCAAACGACGATACGATCATCCCCTCAATCAATAAGTGGGGGATGTTTTTCATCAGGTAATGGTCCTTGAACGTTCCCGGCTCCGACTCGTCGGCGTTGCAGACAAGGTAGCGGGGTACGCCTTCGGGCTTGGCCAAAAAGCTCCATTTCATGCCCATCGGGAAGCCTGCGCCACCCCGACCACGAACGCCCGCTTTCTTCACCTCTTCCACGACGGCTTCCGGCGTCATAGTCTTGATGGCTTTCTCAACAGCCGTATAGCCGCCCTGTTTCCGGTACACATCGAAGGTTTCGATGCCGGGAACGTCAATGTGTTCAGTTAATATTTTCTTGCCCATAACGAAAGGTTATTTTGACAGTTCTTCAATGATTTCATCAACACGCTCATTCGTCAGGTGCATGTAATACTGCTCCCGAATCTGGAAAACAGGGCCCATACCACAGGCCGCCAGACACTCTACTTCTTTCACCGTAAAGAGACCGTCGGCGGTGGTTTGCCCCGCTTCAACGCCTAGCTTTTGCTTCAAATGCGCGTATACTTCTTCGCCACCCATCAGGCAGCAAGGCCCCGTGCGGCAGTATTCAATCACATGCTTACCCACCGGCTCCAAGTGGTACATCGTGTAGAATGAGGCTACTTCGTATACCTCAATCGGCTGAATATCAAGCAATCCAGCCACGTAGTCCATACCTTCGGCACTGGTCCAGCCTTCCTGTTCCTGCAAAATGTGCAAAAGGGGCAACAGGGCCGATTTCTGCTTCCCAGCCGGGTATTGGGCAATGACGGCCCTCGCCTGCGCCAGCCGCTCCGGCGTAAATTCAATGGTATGTGTCGTGTCGGTGATCATAAATATTAAGCAGCAAATACCATCATTTCGGCTTCTGAACCTGGCATGGGAATAGCCATACCTTCTTCAGCCAACCCGTCAAGATGAAACTGAATTGCTTCAGCAATTAATTGTTCCGTGTTGTCCCAGTCATACCCCGTAGCCAAGCAGCCGGGCAGGTCAGGCACGTACGCACTGTAGCCCGTATCGGTTCGTTCAAAAATTACTAAATACCGTTTCATATGTCGATCTGCGCTTGCTTTTTGATACTACTTAGTGTACCCAGTCTGATAAACTGTGATAGGCTACCGTGACAATACCGGTTTTACTCAAATGTTTGAACTGCCGATGGCTTCCTTTTTGCCTTACCTGATACCAACCGTCTTCTTCCAAAATCTTCACGACCTCCCGAAATTTGACAGCCATAGTTTACGCGTCCAGTTCACCGGCGATTACGTTTAGGCTACTCATGATAACGATGGCGTCTGAGAGGGTTGTGCCTTTGCACATTTCCGGGAACGCCTGGTAATAGATGAAACTTGGCCGACGGAAGTGCAGGCGGTAAGGTGCGCGGCCCCCGTCGCTGATGAGGTAGAAACCAAGCTCGCCGTTGCCACCTTCTACGGCGTGGTACACCTCGCCCACGGGTGCATCGATTTCGCCCATCACAATTTTGAAGTGATAGATCAACGCCTCCATGTTTTTGTATACCTCCTGCTTGGGCGGCAGGTAATATTCGGGCGCATCCGCGTAGTAAGGACCATCGGGGAGTTTATTCAGGGCTTGCTCAACGATGCGCAGGCTCTGCCATATTTCTTCGTTGCGGACCATAAACCGGTCGTACGTATCGCCGCTCTCACCCACGGGAATCTCAAACTCGAAATCTTCGTAGGATGAATACGGGTTCATCACGCGCACGTCGTAGTCAACACCCGCAGCGCGGAGGTTTGGGCCGGTGAAGCCGTAGTTCAGGGCGCGTTCGCCCGTGATTGGACCAACGTCAACGACACGGTCCATAAAAATACGGTTGCGGTTGAAGAGCCGTTCAAACTCTTTCATCACGGGGGGGAAGTCCTTCAAAAACTTCCGAATCTTCCGGATCGCTTCCGCCGAAATGTCGCGTTCCATACCCCCAATCCGACCCATGTTGGTCGTGAGGCGGGCACCGCACATCTCTTCGTAGATTTCGTAAATGTTTTCGCGCTCTTCAAACAGGTACAGGAAGCCCGTGAACGCGCCAGCGTCTACGCCCAGGATACCGTTGCAGATGAGGTGGTCCGAAATACGGGCTAACTCCATCATAATCACCCGGATATAGTCGGCCCGCTTGGGGGTTTTTACCCCCAACAGCTTCTCCATCGTCATCATCCAGCCCAAGTTATTGATCGGCGACGAACAGTAGTTCATCCGGTCGGTGAGGGTAGTGATTTGGTAGAAGGGGCGGCGTTCGGCGATTTTTTCAAACGCCCGGTGGATATAGCCAATCGTTTGTTCGCCCGACACGATTTTCTCGCCATCCATTTGCAGGATATTCTGAAAAATACCGTGCGTGGCGGGGTGCGTTGGCCCCAAATTCAGTGTCGTCAGTTCGTTGACGTACTGAATCGGCCCTTCCGGGGTGGCGGGGGTATTTCGCGCCCCCACGGCATCAATGCTAAGATCTTCAGTTGTCATTCACAAAAAAGTTTTCAGTTTTCACCGCCCAAAGAGGGCATCAATTTTGTCTTCGCGGGTGCCGTCTTCCAGCGGATATTGCTTGCGCATGGGAAAATAATCCATCTCTTCCATGTTCAGAATCCGGGTTAGGTTAGGGTGCCCGTCGAACAGGATACCATAAAAGTCGAAGGTTTCGCGCTCCATCCAGTTGGCCGATGCATACAGCACCGTGGCCGAAGGAACGTGGATATCAGCCTCAGAAACGAATACTTTAATCCGTACTCTAAAATTATTGACCAGACTATGCACGTGATACACCACGCAAAATTCCTGACCGACATTGTCGGGGTAATGCACCCCCGTCAAGTCCGTCAGGAATGACATTTTGTACGTCTTGTGGTCTTTCAGATACTGGAGCATCGGGATAATCTGCTCGCGGGTGGTCGTAAACGTGAGCAAACCATACGGCTCATCAAGGTCAGTGACGTAGTCGCCAAACTGGCGAACAAGCTCCTGGGCAACTTCCTGGTTGGTCATGGATTAATGAGTGAATGAGCGAGGGTGGGCCCCGGAGGGGAGAGAAAGTGGGAGCAAAAAACCAGCGTTCGCACCACCACCGAATTGAACGCGTATTTCCAGCGTAAGTCTCAACTTGGAGACCTCTCTTTCACCTATGAGTACCTTGCCGATCGGGGCATCCTGCACAAAATTCCCTGCCCTGTCCGTCTGACCGATAAGAGTTCGATTGCAGCGGTGGACGAAGCCGCGTACTGCTACGATCCGGTTGGAGCCGCCGCCGTCCTGAAAGCGAAAGGTAAAAGTAAACGAAATGCCGAAGAAATCCTCCCTTGAAACCCCAAAGGTTGAGACCAAACAGACCAGGATTGTTATTCGCGGGGCAAAGGAGCATAATCTCAAGAATGTCAGCGTCGAGATTCCGCGAGAGAAGTTCGTCGTATTTACGGGCGTCTCCGGGTCAGGGAAATCCTCTCTGGCCTTCGATACCCTGTTTGCGGAGGGACAACGCAGGTTTCTGGAATCTCTGGACGCCTATACCAAGCGGTTCGCGTCGCAACTCAAAAAACCCGATGTAGACATGGTATACGGGCTATCACCTGTCATTTCGATTGAGCAGAAGTCCGTCAATAAGAACC
>JBBRMP010000192.1:0-10991 GCA_038230755.1 Cytophagales bacterium
ACAGCGGAGCGGGACGCCGCCCGGTACCACTCCGCTAAACAAATTATGACTAATCTTCGTCGTCCACGGCGCAACCGCCAATCGGCGGTGCTGCGCGATATGGTGCAGGAAACGCGCCTGCACGTCTCCGATTTCATTCTACCCCTCTTCGTGCTTGAAGGGCGCAACCTGCGCACTGAAGTAGCCTCCATGCCGGGCATTTTTCGGCACTCACCCGATTTACTATTGGACGAAATTGGCAAGTGTATTGATCTGGGAATCAAGGCATTCGATCTTTTTCCAAACCTGTCTGACGAGAAAAAGGACCGCACCGCCAGCGAGAGCCACAACCCCGACGGGCTGTACCTACAAACGATCCATGCGATCAAGAATAAATACCCCGACGTGTTGCTCATGACCGACGTGGCCATGGACCCATATAGCTCGGACGGGCACGATGGGCTGGTGGAAAATGGCGTGATTCTGAACGACGAAACGCTGGAGATCCTGGCAAAAATGGCCGTGGCTCAGGCCCAGGCCGGTGCTGATTTGATTGGCCCGTCCGACATGATGGACGGTCGCGTGGGCTACCTGCGGAAGGCGCTGGACAGCGAAGGGTTCAAGCACGTCGGCATCATTTCGTATTCGGCCAAATACGCAAGCGCGTTCTACGGCCCCTTCCGCGATGCGCTGGCCTCAGCCCCCAAATTTGGCGACAAGAAAACGTACCAGATGAACCCCGCCAACAGCCGCGAAGCCCTCATCGAAGCGCAACTTGATACCGAAGAAGGCGCTGACATTCTAATGGTTAAGCCCGCATTGGCTTACCTGGACATCATCAGTTTATTACGTCAAAACAGCCAGCTACCCATTGCGGCCTATAACGTCAGCGGTGAATATGCCATGATTAAAGCGGCGGCCCAAAACGGCTGGCTCGACGGCGAACGGGCCATGATGGAATCTCTGATGAGCATCAAACGCGCCGGTGCTGACATCATTCTGACGTATTTTGCCAAAGAAGCTGCCGAATTGCTTCGCTGATTTATAGCCCACCTAGTATGCCCAACTACCTCATCCGCAACGCGCAACTGATTAACGAAGGCCAAATTCAAACCAAAGACCTGCGCGTGGAGGCGGGGTTCATTGCCGAACTGGGTACGTCTATCTCGGCGCGGGCGGGCGACGTGGTGATCGATGCCGCCGGGCAGTATCTGATGCCCGGCGGCATCGACGATCAGGTGCATTTTCGTGAGCCGGGTTTGACTTATAAAGCCACCATCGGCAGCGAGTCGCGGGCGGGCGTGGCGGGGGGCGTGACCACATTTATGGAAATGCCCAACACCGTACCCAATGCCCTGACACAGCAGCTATTGCAGGACAAATATGACATTGCTCAACGGACGTCATTTGGCAATTATTCGTTCTTCATGGGTGCCTCGAACGATAACCTGGATGAGGTGCTGCGTACTGACCCGACCACGGTTTGCGGCGTAAAAGTGTTTATGGGGTCATCAACGGGCAATATGCTGGTGGATAACGAAAAGACGCTGGATGCCTTGTTTCGGGAATGCCCCATGCTCATCGCCACCCACTGCGAAGACGAGGCCACCGTGCGGGTTAACGCCGAACGCCTCCGGGCCAAATTTGGCGAAGATGCACCCGCCCGTATTCACCCCCTCGTGCGCGATGAACTGGCGTGTTTCCGGTCGTCGAGTATGGCGGTGGAACTGGCTAAACGGCACAACACGCGGCTGCATATTCTGCACCTGACCACCGCCGACGAGCTTTCGTTGTTCCGCAACGACATACCCCTAACCCAAAAACGCATCACGGCGGAAGTGTGCGTGCATCACCTTCATTTTTCGGCAGACGATTACGAGACGCTGGGTAACCTCATCAAGTGCAACCCGGCCATCAAGGCCCCACACCACCGCGCCGCGCTTTGGGAAGCCCTGCTTGATGACCGCCTCGACATCATCGCCACCGACCATGCGCCGCATACCTGGGACGAAAAGCAGCAGCCTTACTGGCAGGCACCGGCGGGGTTGCCGCTGGTGCAACACCCGCTCCTCCTGATGCTGGAAGCCGCCAAACAAGGTAAAATTTCCGTAGAAAAAATGGTGCAGAAAATGGCCCACGCCCCTGCCGACTGTTTTCAGATCGACCGCCGGGGATACCTCCGCGAGGGCTATTGGGCTGATTTAGTGCTGGTCGACCCCAACAAAAGCACCGTCATTACGCCCGAATCCATTCTCTACAAATGCGGCTGGTCACCCTTGATGGGCCAAACGTTCGGGCATAAAATCACCCACACGTTTGTCTCTGGCGAACTAGTCTATGCCAACGGCGATTTCCTGGCCGAACGGGCCGGGCAACGGCTGGTGTTTGTGCGGTGACTTTTTGAAGGGAACACAGGTTTTTTTTGACAGGATTGATAGCGGTCCGCCGTTGTGGACGAACAGGATTTATTTTTCGTCTGAGCAAACAGAAAAATCCTGTTCACCCGCAACGGCGGACCGCTGTCAATCCTGTCAAAAAAAACGCCCTAACCGCCCACCAACCGGGCAATACCAAAAGCGGCAGCAGCGGCCAGGGCACCGATGAGCATGACTTTGACTGCCCCCTCGATGGGTGGCTGGCCGGTGACTTTGCTTTTGAAATAGCCAAAGATAAACAGGCAAACCAGCGTGATTCCCGCCGAATAGAGCAGGGCTTCGTGCGGATTTTTGATCAGAAGATAGGGCAGCAGCGGAATCAGGCCACCCACCACATACGACAGCCCGATGGTGAACGCGCTTTTGGTGGCCCGGTTGGGGTCGGGTTCGTCGAGGCCGAGTTCATACTTCATCATAAAGTCGACCCACTTCACTTTGTCCTTGGCAAGCTCGTCGGCGATGGTGATTTGCAGGGCGGGGCTGAGGCCCATGTCGGCAAACACCTCACGGACTTCTTCCTTTTCTTTTTCGGGAACCGAGTCCACCTCGGCCACTTCCCGCCGCCGTTCCGACGAGTAATGATCGGCTTCGGTGCGGCCCGCCAGATAGCCACCGAGGCCCATGGCAATAGACCCCGCCACGATTTCGGCAATGCCCGCCGTAACTATCAACGACGAACTAGCCACGGCACCACTAAGGCCCGCCGCCAGCGCAAACGGCACCGTTAGCCCGTCAGACATGCCAATAACAATATCAGAAATCACGTCAGAACTACGGAGGTGTTCCTCGTGATGAATATACCCAATGTCTGCCACCGATGGTTGTGCTAGTTAACGATAGTGTCGATAAGCCAGGTCACAACTGAAACCACGATACTAAACAGCAGCGCGGCAATGAACCCACTGACCCGGAAGCCATCGACAAAGGCAGCAGTCAGGTAAACCATCAGTACGTTGAGCACAATCAGAAACAGACCGAGTGTGATAATGGTGATGGGAATGGTGAGGATCGTGAGAATTGGCTTTACGAAAGCATTCAGCAAGCCCAGTACGATAGCCACAATAATGGCCGTGTAAAAGCTGTTTACGCCAACGCCCGGCACAAACCGACTAGCCGCAAAAACGGCCACAGCACTAATAAGAACGCGGATAATGATGCCCATAGTAAGGTTTTAGTTGAGGTCTAACGTTTATGGTTCGACGGTTTAGCCAGTGAATAACCGCACTGGCGGACCGGCCAAAACTCAAACGTCAAACAGAAAACCATTGTTTATCCTGTCTTACTTGACGTGCCGTTGCTGCAGGACGCCGATGATCTCGTCGAGGCTTATGTTTTTCTCTTCCAGCAGCACTAAATAATGAAATAGTAAATCGGCGGCTTCACCCCGGAAGAGATCAGCGTTGTTGTCTTTTGCCTCAATAACAAGTTCTACGGCCTCTTCGCCTACCTTTTGCGCAATCTTGTTCACGCCTTTTTTGAACAACGAAGCCGTGTACGATTGATCCGACGGGTTCACCTTCCGGCCGTGAATGATGCCTTGCAGGTAGTTCAGAAACTGCCCCCGGCCCTGATTCACTTCGGCAAAACAGGTGTCGGCTCCGGTATGGCAGGTTGGGCCGTCGGGCGTGGCTTTGATGAGCAGGGTATCGCCATCGCAATCGACCAGTAATTGCTTCACGTGCAGGAAGTTGGCTGACGTTTCGCCTTTGGTCCAGAGGCGTTGTTTGCTCCGGCTGAAGAACGTCACGATGCCCTCGGCCTGTGTTTTGGCGTAGGCTTCGGCATTCATGTAGCCCAGCATCAGCACCTTGCCCGTCTGGTCGTCCTGCACCACAGCAGGCAGCAGCCCATCGGGTGATTTATCGAAATTGATTGTCATAGTTATCGGGGCACTAATTTGTTAATCGCATGGGAATTTCTTCTCCGGCGAGGTATTTTTTGAGATCGGGAATACCGATTTCTTTAAAGTGAAAAATGCTCGCGGCCAGTCCGGCGTCGGCTTTTCCAGTGGTAAAAACTTCGGTAAAATGCGCCATTGTGCCCGCCCCGCCAGAGGCAATAACGGGGATATTGGCCGCACCCGACACCGCCGCCGTCAGCGATAAAGCAAAGCCCGCTTTTGTCCCGTCGGTATCCATAGAGGTCAGCAGAATTTCGCCCGCACCGCGCTCTTCCACTTCTTTGGCCCAGGCTAAGGTCCGCAGTTCGGTCGGTTTTCGCCCCCCGTGCGTGTGGACGATATGCTCACCGTCGACATACCGCGTATCGATGGCGACGATGATGCATTGCGATCCAAATTCAAGCGCTAACTCATTGATTAAGTTTGGATTGCGCACCGCCGCCGAGTTAATCGACACCTTATCAGCACCAGCGTTAAGCAGGGCTGATACGTCGGCAATGGACGAAATACCGCCGCCAACGGTAAACGGAATGTTGACCGCATGGGCCACCCGCCGAACCAGGTCGAGTAGTGTTTTGCGCTCATCAACGGTGGCCGTAATGTCCAGAAAAACCAGTTCGTCGGCCCCTTCGGCGGCGTAGATAGCACCCAGTTCAACGGGGTCACCGGCGTCGCGGAGGTTTACGAAGTTGGTGCCCTTCACCGTGCGCCCGTCTTTAATGTCGAGGCAGGGAATAATTCGTTTGGTGAGCATACTCAATATGCCTCGAAGGGCTTGATAAACATGGTATTCTGCGGGTTCTCAGTGGTCGGCTGAAAACCAAACTGTTCATAAAGACCGTGCGCGTCGAACGTAATGAGCATCCACCGGCGCAGGCCCTGCAAGGCCGGATAGGCCATAATGTAGGCCATCAGTTGTTTAGACAGGCCTCGCCCCCGGTAATCGGGCAGCACAAACACATCGGCGAGGTAGGCAAAGGTGGCATAGTCCGTCACGACCCGCGCAAAGCCAACCTGCTGGCCGTCAAGGTAAACCCCGAAACAGGCTGAATGGTCAATGGAACGTTGCACCACGTCAAGCGGAATATTTTTGGACCAATACGCCTCTTCGCTCAGAAACCGATGAATCATCAGCACATCCAAAAGCCTCCTCTCCGCGCTTATTTCCACATTCTCCACTGTTGGCTGTTCGTTGTTGGCTATTACCTGTTCACTGTTCATTGATATCGGACAACTCTTTCAACGTCACGCGGCCTTCGTAAATAGCTTTGCCCACGATAGCCCCGAAGAGGCCCATGTCGGCCAGCGTTTCCAGGTCGCCCATGTTGCTGACACCGCCGCTGGCAATAATGTTCAGGCCAGGGGCACGGTCTTGCAGGTTGCGGTAGAGGTCGAACGAAGGGCCTTGAAGGAGACCATCTTTGGCCACGTCGGTGCTGATGACGTGGGTTATTCCCTTTTCCACCCAGTTATCCACAAAATCATAGACCCAGATGTGGGTATCTTCTTCCCAACCACTTACGGCTACTTTTTCGTTCTTGGCATCGGCCCCCAAAATCATAGCCCCGGCCCCATGACGGCTCAGCCACCGCTCGAACACGTCGGGCTGTTTTACGGCAATGCTCCCGCCCGTGACCTGTTTGGCCCCGCACTCGAACACGATCCGCAAATCGTCATCAGACTGTACACCGCCCCCAAAATCGACGTGGAGGTTGGTTTTGGACGTAATCAGTTCCAGTACTTTATAATTGATGACGCGCTTTTCCTTCGCCCCGTCGAGGTCAACAAGGTGCAGGCGGGTCAGGCCGGCGTCTTCAAATTGCTGGGCCACCTCCAGCGGACGGGCATTATATTCTTTTTTCTGGGCGTAATCGCCCTGGGTGAGCCGAACGGCCTTTCCATCGATGAGGTCAATAGCGGGAATGATGTGCATGGGTAGGTTTTCACCATAGCGGCAGACCGCCTCTGTGGTGTGTTTTTTGGGTTTGTGTGTGCCCCACTTAAACCTACACGAAAATGTCCAGGTACGACACCTCTTCTGATTCAGGCATGATACCGTGTTTTAGTGTGGAGTTGAAATAGAGGCTGTCTCCTTCTTTCAGCAGGTACTCAATCTCGCCAACCTGCATCCGCATCTGCCCCCGCAGCACGTAGATGAACTCTTCGCCCTGATGCGACACCTCGTGCGGTTTCACGTCGTCCTTGCGGGCCACGAACAAAAACGGCTGCATCTTCTTTTCGTGGTAGTCTGACCCGTACGGATAAATGGCGTAGCCCTTGTCGGTCTTAACCAGATTATCTTCGGCTTTTTGCCGGGAAATCATGATGCTGCTGAGCCAGGCTCCGTGTTCCAGCAGGTTTGAGATGGTGGTGCCCAATGCCGAGGCGACCTTCA
The DNA here is from genome assembly GCA_038230755.1 of Cytophagales bacterium. Classification (GTDB taxonomy): domain Bacteria; phylum Bacteroidota; class Bacteroidia; order Cytophagales; family Spirosomataceae; genus Fibrella. Next base: position 6,710 of record JBBRMP010000192.1, read on the forward strand.
CCAGGCTGGCCACCGACGGAACAGTCTTGTTGTTCTCAACTTTCGAGATCATACTCTTCGACATATCGCTGGCGTCGGCGATTTCCTGGAGGGTACGATTCTGATTGATGCGCAGAATCCTGATGCGGTCACCAAGTTTCAATGTCTTGTTTTCTTCTGTTACGGTCATAAGTCAGGTTTACTTTTGGTCAACTCAATTGAACAAAACTAAACCTTTTCTCTTGTGGGTAATCATTGCAAGGCAGGTTACTGTTTGATTCGTTAACCAGTTAACTACAACTTTAACAGATAGTTATGCCTTTTGTTTAGGTGATATAACCCTGAGCAACAGTCCAATATCTTAAAAACAGAACCACGAAAAAAGGGATGCCCTACTACTTGCAGAGGCATCCCTTCCAGGAAGAAAAATAACGGTCTATGCCGCCCGTGAGCTAACGGGCTTGCGCAGGGTGCCGGGCCGGACGGAGCGGGGCTGGGCGGCTTCTTCAACGGCCTCGGCAGATACCGCGCCCATGTGCTCGGCTCGCTTGAGCACATAGTCGAAGGGGAGGTTGAAGTAGGTCGATACCTCGCTGCGGAACGAGCCGGGGAAGCGGGAGAGCCTGATGCCGAAGAACTTCTTCATTTCGGCCTCGGGCAGGAGTGAAGCCAGAGCCACGCGCTCGGCTTCGGCCAGTAGTTCGCGGCGATTTGGGTACAGGAATTCCAGCCCGATAGCCGCCGTCAGGATATTCAGGAACAGGTTTTTGTACATACCCGATAATTCGGCGGGGAGAATAATCCAGCCCTGCTCCCGGAATTTTGCTGCAAAGCCCGTCAGCCCCGGCGTACCGCGCAGTTCGCCCGCAATGAGTTCGGCGGGAAACCGCAACCGGCTTTCGCCCGCCGATAATTCATCTTTTTGGAGGCGATAGACAACGGCTTCGACGGGGCTTTTCTGAAATAACAGGTCGGCGGGGAGTACGCGGGTGCTTTCCCACTGATCGGTCATTCGCACAAAGAAGGCTTCGTTGTGGGGCAGGTTGTCGGCATTGCCCAGGCTCACTAACATCTGGCGAAAATTGGCCAGAAAATCAATCTGAAGTTGACCGGGAATCTGTTTGGTACGGGCCATAAGCGCGAAAAAAGCCGGGCAATTCCCGTGTGGGGCCGGCGTTCATTAGTGTTGTTAGTATACTGATGTTACAGAGTAAAGTTAAGCCCCGGTTCTGACTTTTGCAAGCCGTTTAAGCAGACTAAAAGGTGCTGACAGTCAGAAAAATACGGTGGTGTTGCCCGGCTGATCTACCGCCGCCGCCCGCCTACGAACTACCTGATTGGAGGGCTTGACGGCTGTTTAATCCTTGCCCGAAAAAGATGAACATTTCATGTAAACAGGCTGTTGACCACTTAGGGGGTACTTATGCCGCAAATGGCCCGGAAAACGGGGTTTTTGTCCTTGCTTGCGTAGCCATTGGCCTGTAATTTTGCGGAGTCGGTTTGGGGCTGAAATTCAGCATTGAACGAGACTTAATCCGGTGTTTTTCAACTATATATCTGTTTAATAACCTATGTCTTGGGTAACCCAAACGTTAGCCAGTTCGCTTGGTCGAAAGGTGGTCATGTCGCTAACGGGCCTGTTTCTGTCTACGTTTCTGATCGTACACATGGCGGGCAATCTGCAATTGTTTAAAGCTGACGGTGGCCGGTCGTTCAACGAATACAGCTTCTTCATGACCCATAATCCGGTGATCATGACGGTGTCATATTTGCTCTACACGTCCATTGTTGTCCATGCTATTATGGCCCTTTTGCTGACACGCCATAACCAGGCATCGCGCCCGGTAAAATACGCCTACGCCCGCCCCGAAGCCAATAGCCCGTGGTCGTCGCGGAACATGGGTATTCTGGGTACGGTGCTGCTGATCTTCATTGTGTTGCACATGCGGACGTTCTGGTACACGATGCACTTTGGCCCCATTCCCATGGCCGAATATGACGGTAAAGAGTATAAAGACCTGTACAAGATCGTGCAGGAAGCGTTTGCACAGTGGTGGTATGTACTGTTCTACGTCATTGCGATGGGCGCCCTGAGCTATCACCTCGTGCATGGTTTCAAAAGTGGATTCCAGACACTGGGCCTGCGCCACAAGAAGTACACGCCCCTGATCGAATTTTTGGGCTTATACGTTTTCTCAATATTGATCCCGGCCCTGTTTGCTGCCATGCCGGTTTACTTTTTCCTTAAACACGTAGGTGTAATCGGATAATTAGCTTTCCTAACAACGAGCGTCTATGAACGTAGAGTCAAAAATTCCGGAAGGGCCGTTGGCCGAAAAATGGGCACGGCACAAGTTCGCACTGAAGCTGGTGAACCCGGCCAACAAGCGGAAGTATGAAGTCATCGTGGTTGGCACGGGTCTGGCGGGCGCATCGGCCGCCGCCTCGCTGGCCGAACTGGGCTACACCGTGAAGGCCTTTTGCTTTCAGGATAGCCCGCGCCGGGCGCACAGTATTGCGGCCCAGGGGGGTATCAACGCCGCCAAAAACTACCAGAACGACGGCGACTCGGTTTTCCGGCTGTTCTACGACACCATTAAGGGGGGCGATTACCGCGCCCGCGAAGGCAACGTATACCGCCTGGCCGAAGTGAGCGTCAACATCATTGACCAGTGTGTGGCGCAGGGCGTTCCCTTTGCCCGTGAGTACGGCGGGCTGCTGGCCAACCGCTCGTTTGGTGGGGCGCAGGTGAGCCGTACGTTCTACGCACGTGGCCAAACCGGCCAGCAACTGTTGCTGGGGGCTTATTCGGCACTAAGTCGGCAGATTGCCAATGGTAAAGTGAAGATGTTCCCCCGCACCGAAATGCTCGACGTGGTGGTGGAAGGCGGCAAAGCCCGCGGCATCATCACGCGTAACCTCGTCACGGGTAAAATTGAATCGCACTCGGCCCACGCGGTGCTGCTCTGTACGGGTGGCTACGGTAACGTATTCTACCTGAGCACCAACGCGATGGGGTCGAACGTGACGGCGGCGTGGCGGGCGCACAAGAAAGGTGCCCTGATGGCCAACCCCTGCTTCACGCAGATTCACCCCACGTGTATTCCCGTAAAAGGCAAGTACCAGTCGAAGCTGACGCTGATGTCGGAATCGCTTCGGAACGACGGACGCGTGTGGGCACCCAAGACCAAAGAAGATGCCGAGAAGATTCGGAAGGGAACGTTGAAAGCAACCGACCTGAAAGAAGAAGACCGCGACTATTTCCTGGAACGCCGGTACCCCGCCTTTGGTAACCTTGTGCCGCGCGACGTGGCCTCGCGGAACGCCAAATATGTGTGCGACGAAGGCCGTGGCGTGGCGGCAACTGGCCTGGCCGTATACCTCGATTTTGCCGATGCCATCAAGCGCGACGGTCGTACCACGATTGAAGCGAAGTATGGTAACCTGTTCGAGATGTACGAAAAAATCGTCGACGCCAATCCGTACGAAACGCCGATGATGATCTACCCCGCCGTGCATTACACAATGGGTGGTCTCTGGGTCGACTATAACTTAATGACGTCTATTCCAGGGCTTTACGCCTTGGGTGAAGCGAACTTCTCGGACCACGGCGCCAACCGTCTCGGTGCTTCGGCGCTGATGCAGGGTCTGGCCGACGGTTATTTTGTGGTGCCCTACACGTTGGGTGATTACCTCGCTACGATTGGTCATGCCGACAAACTGCCTGCCGAAGCACCTGCCTTCAAGGCTGCCGAAGTAGACGTGAAGCAGATGATTGACCGGTTGCTAAACGCCAAAGGCGAACGTACCCCGGAAGAACTACACCGCGAACTGGGCCACATCATGTGGGACTATTGCGGTATGTCGCGGTCTGCCGAGGGGTTGACAAAAGCCAAGAGCATGATTCAGGATTTGAAAAAAGAATTCTGGACCAACATGCGCGTGGTGGGCGATGCCGAAGAGATGAATCAGGCCCTGGAGCAAGCCGGTCGCGTGGCTGATTTCATCGAATTGGGTGAATTGATGGTAGACGATGCGCTGGCGCGTGAGGAATCATGTGGCGGGCACTTCCGCGAAGAACACCAAACCGAAGACGGTGAGGCCCTTCGCGATGATGCCAACTACGCCTATGTAGCCGCCTGGGAGTACAAAGGTGATAACAAGCCCGAAGTGTTGCACAAAGAAGAATTGGTCTTCGAGAACGTGAAACTGACACTACGGAGCTACAAATAAGTTTTCAGTTCAGAGTTTTCAGTTTTCAGTTTGACGTTTAGAGCTGCTCTGGGCCGGGTACTTCTCGACG
>JBBRMP010000193.1:0-10849 GCA_038230755.1 Cytophagales bacterium
CCTTATCTTGGGCTGGGCAAGTGAGTGAGTGCATTGGTTGTGAAGTTGTGAGAAGCCTCAAAACTAAGCACTTAGCTCACTTGACCGGTTTTATGAGAAAGCCCTGTAGTCGTAAACAACCGGTTCCGCCACAATTGGCGCAGGGCGATGATGAGGTAATTTCGTAACATGGGAAGGCGGCTATTCACTTCGTAAACTCTTCACCGGGTCCATGAGGGCGGCTTTGATGCTTTGGAAACTGACCGTGAGCAGGGCAATACCCACGGCCAGCACACCAGCTATGGCAAAGACCCACCACTCAATATTGATCTTGTAGGCGAAGTCGTTCAGCCAGGTGTTCATGGCCCACCACGCCACGGGCGAGGCAATGACGATGGCGATGAGTACCAGCGTGAGGAAGTCTTTGGACAGCAGCGTGACGATGCTGGGGATGCTGGCTCCCAGCACTTTACGTACCCCGATTTCCTTCGTGCGCTGCTCGGCGGTGTAGGCGGCCAAGCCAAACAGACCGAGGCACGAGATGAGGATGGCCACCCCCGCAAAGAACCGGAATAACTGCCCCCTGCGTTGCTCGTCCCGGTAGAGTTTGTCATATGAATCGTCCAGAAACGAGTAGGCGAAGGGGTACTGCGGGCTATTTTGTTTCCAGATGCGTTCAGCAGAGGCGAGGGCCTGTTTGGCGTTCGCCCCGGTGGTCCGCACGTAGAGCCTGCCGTTCCATTCGGGGCGGAGAAATAGGATCGTGGGCGGCACTTTATCCCGTGCCGAATTGAACACAAAATCGGCTACCACGCCAATAATCTGCCCGTCCCATTGGTGGAATTTGAACCGCTTGCCCACTGGGTCGGTGATGCCCATGTCGCGGATGGCCGTTTCGTTGACGATAAACGAAGCTGAGTCGGCTTTGCCCTCGCGGAAGTTGCGACCTGCCACCAGTTTCATGCCCATGTCGGGAATGAAATTATGACTCACGCTGATCTGATTGATCATAAACGACCGGCCCGGCGCTTTACCATCCCATTCGGTATCGGAGGTAGACCCCATGCCATTGGTCAGCTCGACCGTGGCCGAGGCCAGGTGTTGAATGCTGCTTTCGTTGGCCAGGGCCTTGCGGAAGGCCTCGGTTTTGTCGTTGGTCTGGATCGTGAAAATGTGTTCTTTATTGAAACCCAGATCGCGTTTTTGCAGGAAAGCTAGCTGATTACCAATGACCAGTGTGCTGAATATCAGGCCGGTAGCCAATGTAAATTGCGTTACCACCAATACCCGCCGTAGCCCCGCCTGAGCGCCCACGACGCCCCGTCCCCGCAGCGCCCGGATGGGGTCGAAGCGGGCGATGAGCAGGGCCGGATAGACCCCCGCCAATAGCAATGTAATCAGCAAGGCACCCACCAAAAACAGCCACACCTGCGGGTCGAGCAGGGAGAAGCCGAGTGCTTTGCCCGTCAGCTCGCGGTAGAACGGAATCATAAGTTGAATTAGCCCCACGGCCAGCACCAGCGACAGAGCCAGCGTGAGGAGGGATTCAACCAGTAGCTGCCGCATCAGGTGCCCCGACTCCGCCCCAACCACTTTGCGTACGCCCACTTCGCGGGCGCGGCGGGTGGCGCGGGCAGTGGTCAGGTTCACGTAGTTGATGCAGCCAATGCTCAGAAGCAGCAGGGCAATCAGGCCCATCATCTGCACCTGCTGCATGCCCGTGTTTTTGCCGTCGGGTTCATACAAATGCTGCGTGGTCAGGGCCTGCGTTACGTAGGTACTGAGTTCTGCCGGGTTGCTCTCATGGCGGGCCTTGTTCTGGATAGCCATCAACGTTTTGCCTACGTTGATGGGGTCAACGCCGGGGGCCAATTTCAGATACGTATTGAAGGAGAAGTTGCCCCAATCATCGTCCATGTACTTCCAGGTGCCATTTCCCCCAAAAAGCCGCTTGCGCAGGGCCATCGGAAAAATGATTTTGCGCTGATACGACGAATTGTCGGGCATGTTGGCCAGCACCGCCCCCACGCTGAATACGCGGTTACTGTCGACGCCGATGATGGTCTTGCCCACGGCGTTGGTGGTGTTGAAATACTTCTGCGCCATTTCCTCCGTCAGCACCACTGAGTTGGGGGTGGGAAACGGTTTTGCCGCGCTGCCATACAGCACCCGAAAGCCGCTGAAAACATCCAGGAAATTCTCGTCGGCATAGCCCAGATCCTCGTTTTTTTCGGCGTAGGTCTGGTTGCCCACCCGCAGGGCGTTGAACTCGTAGAGGCCCGCCAGTCGGGTGGCTTTTTCCACGCCCGGTACGCGTCCGTCGCCCGCCGCCACGCCGATGGGCGCGGGGCAGCTCCGCCAGAATTGCTCGTCGGCACCGGTGCCATGGCGTGAGTTGAGGCGGTAGATCCGGGCGGCATCGGGGTGGAACCGGTCGAAGGTTAATTCGTCTTTTACCCACCACAGTAACAGCACCGAAACGGCCAGCACCACGGCCAGTCCACCCACGTTAAGTACTGAATACCAGCCACCTGCGGTCAGGTTCCGCCAGGCAAGTTTGAGTGTGTTGGTGAGCATACTGAAGGGGGTAATGGAAGAATGTGAGATTGATTATCTTTGGGAAAAACCAATTCGTGCTATGGAAGCAATAATCGATGACGTGTCGGAGTATGAACGCGAGAGAGGAAAACCTATGCCAACCCTAAATCACGCTTATCTTCAAACCAACTTGCTGGTTGAGCTAAAAACGCGCTACCGTCAACAGTACACAGTGCTGTCGGAACTGAACATCACCATGCCCCAACGCCCGGATACGGTGCCTGACATTGCCATTTATCCCAAACTGACCATCGACTTTTTGCACGATATAACGTCGATGACACAAATGCCGTTGACGGTGGTTGAGATCGTATCGCCCTCACAGGGTGACGCCGAAATAATCGCCAAATTTGAGCGGTATTTCAACGCGGGGGTTCAATCGTGCTGGCTGGTTTTGCCTACGCTAAAGGCCGTTGCGGTGTATTCTGCTATTGGTAAATACCAATTCTTCCCGGACAATACCACCCTTACCGATGTTGTGACGGGCATTGAACTGCCACTCAACGACGTGTTTGCCTGAAACCTAGTACAACCAACTGCGATATGGCAATACCCGTAACCTACACCCCGCCCGAACTCGACCCGTCTGTCGTCTATGACATGGGCGTGAATGCACCCAAATATCATCAACGAACCATTGCCCGGTTAACGGCAGGCTTATACCCACTTTACCGGCAAGGATCAATCCCGTATGAGCCGCTGCCCGAAACGATGGTAGGTGAGTACAGCTCGCCTACCCCCGATTTAATTTTGTTCGATTCAGCTTCTGAAACCACAAAGGTCATCATCGAGATATGCCAGACTATTGGTTTAAAAGCTGATGTAAAGAAGGTTATCGAGTTAATCGACGGTGAACTGTACGGTGTCGAAGAAGGCTTCGTCTACAATTACAAAACTTTCCAATGGCTTCGGTATCGCAAGGGTGATGAAGGGCAGGCTACCGAAACATCCTATTCCGACGTGTTGAATCTCGACCTGAACACCTACCTGTAGGGGAGGCCCATCGTGGCCGCCCCTACAGGTACGCTCATAAAGGTTCAAACCCGGATGTTTTCCGTCACCACTTTTCCGTCGAACAGGTTCACGGTACGGTGGGCAAACCCGGCGTCGTAGGGCGAGTGGGTCACCATGATGATCGTGGTGCCTTCGTCGTTCAACTCACCCAGGAGCTTCATCACTTCCTCGCCGTTTTTCGAGTCGAGGTTACCCGTCGGTTCATCAGCCAGGATCAGCTTGGGTTTGGCCACCACGGCGCGGGCAATGGCCGTACGCTGCTGCTGACCACCCGATAGCTGCTGCGGAAAGTGGTTACGCCGGTGCATGATGTTCATCCGGTTCAGGGCTTCTTCCACGCGGGTCTTGCGCTCCTCGGCGGGGGTCTTCAGGTACAATAGCGGAAGCTCAACGTTCTCATACACCGTCAGTTCATCGATGAGGTTGAAGCTCTGAAACACGAACCCGATGCTGCCTTTGCGCAGTTGCGCCCGTTGCCGCTCGGTCATCTTCGACACTTCAGTGCCGTAGAAGTTGTACTCACCCTCAGAGGGGTTGTCGAGCAAACCGATGATGTTGAGCAGCGTGGATTTGCCGCAGCCCGACGGCCCCATAATGGCCACGAATTCACCGTCTTTAACATCCATGTTGATGCCGTTCAGGGCGGTGGTTTCTACCTCTTCCGTAGCGAAGAGTTTTTGTAGGTTGACAGTTTGAATCATTTTTTAGGGAGGAAAGGGAGGAGGGGGAAGAACGGGACGAAAGGGATTCACTTAGTTTTGCCCGTATTCACCTACACTCCTAGATTTATGGCTAAAGTTGACGAATTCGAAGATCTGGTTGTTTGGCAGAAAGGTTTATCCCAGGCAATTGACTTGTATAAACTGATGGCTTCCTGTACTGATTACAGCCTACGAGACCAGATGCGCCGCTCGGCTGTTTCGGTGCCTTCCAACGTGGCCGAAGGATTTGAGCGCCATACTAACAAGGAGTTTATTCGGTATCTCCGCATTGCGAAAGGGTCAAATGGTGAACTCAGAACACAGATTCATATTGCTATTGGCGTTGGCATTCTAGCCGTTGAAACCGGCGATGAATTGCTGTCGAAAAGCCGCATCATTTCATCCATGCTCCAAAACCTGATCAAAACGCGGGAAGAGAAATTTTCGTAAGGAAAGAAAACGAGAGGGTGACGGAAGAGACCAGAACAGCTAATCTTTTACAGCGAACAGACTCCTTTCGTCCCGTTCTTCCCCCTCCTCCCTTTCCTCCCTAAAATTCCAATACTTCATTGTCGCCGAAATTCTCATAGCTCGACGTAATCACCTGTTCGCCAGGCTGTAAGCCTTCCAGCACTTCATAAAATTCGGGGTTTTTGCGGCCCAGCGTAATGCTGCGTTTGGTGGCCCGTTTGCCGGAGTTGTCAAGGACGTAGACCCAGTTGCCGCCCGTGTCGGAGAAGAAACCACCCACGGGGAGCAGGGTAGCTTTGGCGGCTTTGCCCAGTTCCAGCCTGATCGGCGACGATTGCCCACGCTTGAGGTTCGCCGGGGCTGCTTTCACAAACTTCATGTCTACGTCGATCCGTCCGTTGCGCGATTCGGGATAAACGCGGGTGATTTCCAGTTCATGATCTGCGCCGTTGTACTCGAAGACACCTTTGAGGCCCGAAAAAATGCGGCTGTTGTAGTGCTCATCCACGCCTACCCGCATCTTGAAGCCGTCGAGGTCGTCGATCTGCCCAATGTTTTGGCCCCGGTTGATATTTGAGCCTACCTCCACGTCGATGCTGGAGAGCTGACCCGAAACGGGCGCCTTCACCACCAGGTTGCTCAGCGTCTCTTGCCACAGCGCCACGTTGCGTTGGGTGCGGGCCAGGGTGCCCTCTAACTGCTGAATCTGTAATTTCGAGTTGTCTTCCTGGTATTTCTGCGATTCGGCTTCGATTTCGCGTTGTTTGGCCAGCCGATCATAAGCCCGCTTGGCTTTCAGATAATCCTCTTCCGACATCACCTTGTCTTTAAACAGCAACTTGGCCCGGTCATACGAGTCTTTGGCCTGATCGATCTGATCGTCGAGGTCGGCGAGATTTTTGCGCAACGCAAAGCGCTCAACACGAAGGCGTTGGCGGGTATTTTGCAGGTCGTTGACCAGGCGGTTGGCTTCGGTTTCCGATTGCAGGAAGCTTAATTTAAGTCCCTGATTTTCGAGCTTCAATAAAATCTGTCCTTTCGTCACCTGCGTACCACCTTCCACCAGTTTCTGGGTAACGTAGCCACCCTCGATGGCGTCGAGCCGAATGGTTTTCAGCGGCTGTACCACGCCCGTTACGGCAATGAACTCCTCGAAAGCGCCGATTTTGACGGGAGAGACGGTGATTTTTTCGCGCTCGACGTTCAGTTTCGAGCGTTTGTCGGCGAAGAAAAAGGTGTAGGCCAGTAGCCCTGCCAGCAGCAAACCGCCCCCCGAAAGAATGAGGCGTTGCTGGGTCCAGAAGCGTTTGGGTAAGACGCGATCCATGTTGTTCAGGCTAAACGTATGCGGGCGAATCAGGTTATGTACCGGTAATATCGGCGGTCAGCCTGATTCGACAACTACACACTAGCCAATTGACGTGCCAAAATACTAAAACGCTTGTTTTTCAGCCGTATAGGCCTTTTTTGTTCGGATGCCCTGTCCGATTGCGGACAGGATTCGTCCAGATGTGGACGGGAGCAAATGCCCGATTTCCGGGCGGATTTGGCAAGGAGGGTTTGGGTTCGTATTGTTAGGTAAACAAGCTCGGGTAGTCGGTGAACTGAGCTGCCTCCGCCTGTTGCAGGTCTGATACCCCATTTAACAGAAATGGCCCGGCGGGTTAAGGCCGGGCCATTCTACTATGTTTTACTGGTGAACCTGCCTCAGGGCTACTTACTTGGTTACCTTAGTTGTGGTGGGAGCGTAGATACTGAAGGTGATTGCCTGTACCAATAAATTCACGAACGTGTGGCTGGTAATAACCGTGTAATCGGTAGCACCGTTAGCCATTACCTTGGGATCCGAAACACCAACGGGGACAAGGCCTCCGATAACGTAATTATTCCATTTACTTACGCTTTGGCCTCCCTGTCCGCCTTTGCCTACCACGGTAGTGTAGGTGAAGCAAGATGACAAAAGCGTGGTCATGGCCACTAATGCAATGCTTAATTTAATTGACCGTTTACCCATTTTTCCAGTTATGAAAGGTGGCTCATTATATAATGAGTGCCTAAAAATAGGTATTTTCTGTACGTACAATCTGTAAATTTCAAGTTTAATCAGTGGTATTTTCCTTGCTAGTTACTTACTATTCGGCGGGTTGGATGCCTGCAGTCGAGATCGTGCCCGTGGCATCGCGGCCGACGTAGACAGTTGAAGGGCCCACCTGAGTGGCCCCAACCATAGCTAAAACGCGTACCGAACGCCGAACTGAAACTGCCGGGGCGCACCCGCGTTGCGCTGCACAATGCCACTGCCACTTAGGCCAGTCTGGATCTGGTTGCTCTGCCGGGCGTTGTTTGAGTAACCACTCAAGTTGTTGGTATTCAAAATATTAAATACGTCGGCACGGAACTCGATGCGCTGACCACGCTGACTATTGATCGGGAAACTGTACTGCGCACTCAGGTCTACTACCTTCGACCAGGGCAGGCGGTCGTTGTTGCGGCTCTCACCCGGCTGCCGATCTGAATTGCCCACGTAGGCATCGCCGAAGGCCGAGCCATCACCGTTCAAATCGTTGGTGGTGAGGGGTTGACCTTGCGCATTCAACAGCGGTTTGCCCTGCGCATCCACGATTCTATACAGCGACGCGTTGGGAATGCGGTTGATGGGCTGGCCGCTCTGGATCAACGCCGCCGCCGTAAGCACAAACGACTTGCCGACGTAGTAATTCACGATGCCGTTGATGATGTGGGTGCGGTCGTTGATGCTCGGACCCCATTCGGCGGCGAAATTGTTGGCATCCTGCGCCCGGAAATTCACGTCTTCGGTATCGTTATACAACCGTGAGAGGGTATAAATCAACCGATACGCTAACGGGCCGGTACCCCGATCACGTTGTGCATTGATGCTCAGCGCCGTGTACCGCGACCGGCCCGCCGTTTCGGTCAGGACCACGCTTTGAGCCGCCCCTACCAACGGTTGGCCGTTCAACTGCCCGACGCCCGCGATGATGGGCAGTGGGCGGCTGAGGTTGGCCACGTCTGATGAACGGACGGTGCCGTTTTGGGCGCTGATGTTGTAATCGTACGGGGCCGGGGCGTTGAGGTTGCGTGTGCGGAAGAGATTATACGACTCGTTATAAACCAGATCAGCGTAAATCAGCACGTTATCGCTGACCTGGTATTGATAACCCAATGTGCTCTGAATCGTGTACGGATTCTGGTAGCCGTCTGGGTTAAGGATGCGCCGTTCGCCGCTAGGTAGGTTGCGTTGCCCCGCGAAACTCGCCGCCGATGGCCCCTGCAAATACTGGACGGGTACGCCCGCGTTGTTGGTGCCGCCCACGCTCAGGTTGCCGTCGAAGGTGACGCGGTCGAGGTTGGTGCTGGCGGGCAAAATGCCTTTGGCGATGAAGTACTGAAGCTCGCGGCGGAAGTCGGGGCTGGTGTTGTTTTGCTGGAGCGCATCGCTATAGATCGTGTAGAGGATTTTGTCGTAAAATACCCCCACACCCCCGCGCACCGCCGACCGGCTGCCGGTTTTGTAGTTGAAGCTGAAGCGCGGAGCTACGTTGTTGTAATCGCCAGTTGCATCACCCCCCTTGCTCAGGTTGTCGTAGTCATAGCGCAGCCCAAGCGACAGGTTCAGGCGGGCGTTCACGGCCCACTGATCTTCAATATAACCCGTGTAAATGGTCTGCGTAGTACCGAACGATGCGGGCCGCAGTTCCACCGAATAGCCCAGTACCTGCGCATTGGACGGGATGTCGCTGACGCCCAGATTGACACCCAGGTTTTTCTCGCGTAACGCCGCTAACTGATTGGCTGTCAGTTGCACGGTGTAGCTGCCGTTGGGGTTGCCACCGCCGAAGAGCCGGTGCCGCGCCGAGATCAGTTCTACCCCCGCCCGGATGGTGTGGTTGCCCCGGTAGAGCGAAATTTTCTGCTGAAACTGCACCGTATTTTCGTGCGAATCGAAGAGGTAACCGGGGTGGCCGAGGTAGGCAATACCCTGCCCGGTGGGGTCCTGTACGGTCACGTCGGGGCTGTTGGGGTTTTCGGCGCGGGCGTAATTCCAGCGGAAACTGCTGTATTGCAGGTTCGTTTCTGAGGCAAACCGGGCCGTGGCGTAGGTGTTCCGCGAGGCAATCAACAGCGAGTTCCGATCCTGAAAATTCGTTGCCGACGGAAACGCATTACCGCCACTGAGTCCACCCGCCTGCCGCCCAATGGCCACCTGCCCCACGTTCACCCGCAACGATGATTTGAACCGGTCGCTCCAGAACTGGTCGAGCTTGCCCGACAGGTAGGTAAACTGGTTGGTGCCGCGCACGGTCTGGTTCACGCCCAACGGCAGAGACAGCAGCAGGTTGTCCTTCAGGTCGGTGGTGTGTTCGGCATTGAGGTAATAGAACGTCTTGTTTTTTACGATGGCCCCGCCAATGCCAAAGCCGCCCTGGTAGCGTTGAAAGCCATCTTTTACCTGGTTGCCCGACAAATCGCGCAGCGGAAAACTCGTCTGCGCGTCGATGCCCGCACCGGGGCGGCTGAGCAGGAATACCTCGCCGGTGGTGTTATTGCTGCCCGACTTGCTGGTGATGTTGATGATGCCGTTGCCGGTGTTGCCAAATTCCACCGAATAGTTGTTGGTCAGCACCGATACGTTGCGGGTGAACCCAATCGGAATGGCGAATTTCTGCCCGCCCAGAAAGCGTTCGTTGTTGTCCATCCCGTCGATCAAATAGTTGTTAAACAGGCCGTTAGCGCCGTTGATACTCACGTTGGGCGCTTCCGGGTAGAAGCCCGTAGCCTGACTTACGTTTGGCAGCCGATACAGCACCCGTGTAATGTCGCGGCCTTCAACGGGCAACTCCTCCACCTGCTTGATGGTCAGTTGCGACGACACCTCGGCGTTGACCGTGTTGATCTGCGACGTACTGCGGCCCCGCACCTGTACTTCGGTCAGGTTAATCTCGCGTTTGGTGGGCAAAAACAGGGCAACACTCCGCTGGGAATTAGCCCTTAGAATGATGTTCTCGGCGCTGGATTCGAGGTAATTGGCATCGTCGCGGGTAGAGACGCGGTAGGTGCCGTTAAGCGAAACGGCCCCAAAGCGTACCTGCCCGTTAGCATCGGTGGTGGCTTCGCGGGTAAGGCCAATGGAGGGGTTTTCGAGGTAGACCATCACGCCCGCAATGGGTAACTGACGGGTCAATTCGCGCACCGACACGTCGATGTCGGTGGTTTGGGCAACGGCCCGAATGGCACAAAAGGCCCAAAAGAGGCCACTGAGCAGGGATATTTTTTTCATGACGTGATAAAGGAGCCTGAACGGATCACCAGCTTTTCTGGTGCCGTACAGGCACATATTCATCTACGTAACAGAGCGTAATTTGGTTTTGTGGGGCACATGCTGTGTTCACAACCCATTCCGAATGGCAAACTGAATGAGGTCGGTGACCTTGTTGATGCCCAGCTTGAAATGAATGTTTTTGCGGTGGGTTTTTACCGTTTCGGGGCTGATGAAAATCCGGGTGGCAATCTGCTCGTTGCTCAGCCCCTCGCAGATGAGCCGGATGATTTCCACCTCGCGGAAGGTGAGGTTGAGGCGTTGGGCAAAATCGTCGGTGAAGGGGCCATCGGGTTTGGGTGCGCCCGTGGCGTTGGGGTCGAAATGGGTGCCGCCCGCCAGCACGGCCCGGATGCCCCGCAGCAGGTCGGGGGTGGCGGCATCCTTGAGCATATAGCCGTGCAGGCCCACGCGGCGGGCTTCGTCGAGGAGTTTGGGCTGACTGTACATCGTCAATATCAGCACCCGCAGGGCGGGGTAGTGGGCCAGCATGGTGCGGCCCAGGTCGATGCCGTTGGTGCCCTGCAAGTTCACGTCGAGCAGGATGAGGTGGGGGCTGGTGCGCTGAATGGTGGGCAGGGCGTTGGTGGCCTGGAACACCTGTCCACACACGTGGAGGTCGGGCTGCTTGTCGAGCAGGCTTTTGAGTCCCTCGTTGAAGAGTTGATGGTCGTCAATGAGCAGCAGTCGGGCTGGTTCTGGAGGCAGCATCGGGTGGTGTTGAGTAAGGCACATCAAGCATCACCAG
>JBBRMP010000194.1:0-10773 GCA_038230755.1 Cytophagales bacterium
CGTACGTCATTCTGGCGATTGTTGTCCTGAATGCTCTGATTGGTTTTATTCAGGAATACCAGGCCACCAAAGCGGTCGAAGCCCTCAAAAAAATGGCGGCCAGTCAGGCACGGGTGCTGCGAAACGGGCAGCCGCTTGACCTCGACGCGGCCGGGCTGGTGCCGGGCGACGTGACGCTGCTTGAAGCGGGCAACATCATTCCCGCCGATGTCCGCTTTATCGAAACCCACGCCCTGAAAGTGGATGAATCGTCGCTGACGGGCGAATCGGATAATGTGGAGAAAAACCCCGATGCGCTACCCACCGGAGATTATCCGCTCGGCGACCGGCTCAATATAGGCTACAAAGGCACCTTCGTGACCAACGGACGGGCGACGGCCTACGTGGTGGCGACGGGTATGACCACCGAACTGGGCAAGATTGCCCAACTCGTTCAGACCGACGAAGCGGCCACACCCCTGCAAAAACGGCTGGGTACGTTCGGCAAGCAACTGGCCGGAGCGGCCCTGGTTATCTGCCTGATTTTCTTTGCGGTGGGCTGGCTGCGGGGTGAGCCGCTCTTAAATCTGCTGCTGGTGTCGATTTCGCTGGCCGTAGCCGCCATCCCCGAAGCCTTGCCTGCCGTGGTGACCGTGGCCCTGGCCCTGGGCGCGAAACGGCTGGTGAAAAGCCAGGCCCTCGTTCGGAAACTGAGTGCCGTTGAAACGCTTGGTTCCGTCACCTACATCTGCACCGACAAGACGGGGACGCTGACGATCAATAAGATGGCGGTGGAGCAGACGGACGCCTCGCCCGATTTTTCGTTGCCGGTTTTAGCCAACGGCGACGCGCTGCTGACCGCGATGGCTTTAAACAACGACGTGACCAATGACAAGGCCGGTAAGCTGCTCGGCGACTCCACCGAGGTGGCGTTGGCCAGGTATGCCGCCGACCACGACTACGAACGAACCAAACTCGAAAGCCAGTTTCCCCGCATCGCCGAGCTGCCCTTCGATTCGGAGCGCAAATGCATGACCACGCTGCACCAGACCGACAACGGGGTGCTGGTTATGACCAAAGGAGCCGTTGGTGCCTTGCTCAGGCAACTCGCCGATGACCATAAAACCGACGTCCCTGCCCTGCGGAAGCGCGTGGATGTCATGGCCGAACAGGGCTTCCGAACGATGGGTTACGCCGGCAAACTCCTGTCGGCACTGCCCCAAACCATTGACCCGGCCACCATCGAAACCGGCCTGGCCTTCGTCGGGTTTGTGAGCCTGATGGACCCGCCCCGCCACGAAGCCCGGCAGGCCGTGGCCGAATGCCGGGAGGCAGGCATCATCACCGTGATGATTACCGGCGACTACAAGCTAACCGCCAAAGCCATTGCCACAACGCTGGGCATTATCACCTCGGAGTCTGATCTGGTGCTGACCGGCCCGGAGCTGGGCAAGCTGGACGATCCGGCTTTCGCGGCCCTTGTGGAGCAGGTACGGGTCTATGCCCGCGTTGATCCGGCGCAGAAACTACGGATTATCAGCGCGTTGCAGGCCCGCCATCAGTTTGTGGCCATGACCGGCGACGGGGTCAACGACGCGCCCGCGCTGAAAAATGCCGACATCGGGGTGGCCATGTGCATCACCGGCACGGAGGTTGCCAAAGAAGCCGCCCACATGATTTTGCTGGACGATAATTTTGCCACCATCGTGAAGGCGGTGAAGCACGGGCGGCGGATTTTCGATAATATTCTCAAGTTCATCCGCTACATCCTGTCGGGCAACGCGGGCGAGATCGTCGCTATTTTTCTGGCTCCCCTGTTTGGGTTACCCATCCCGCTCCTGGCAATTCATATCCTGTGGATCAATTTGATCACCGATGGACTGCCTGGCCTGGCGCTGGCCTATGAACCCGCCGAACCCGACACCATGAAACGCACCCCCGTCGACCCGAAGCAGTCTATTTTGGGCGATGGGCTGGGGTGGTTCATTCTATGGGTCGGGTTGCTGATTGGGGCCGTCACCATCGGCATTCAGGCGTGGGCCATTCACAACAAACTCCCGCACTGGCAAACGATGACCTTCACGGTCTTATGCTTCAGCCAGTTAGGTAATGCCGTTGCCATTCGGTCGCGCTGGGAGTCGGTATTCACCACCAGCCTGTTGGCCAACAAACCCATGCTGGGGGCCATCGGGCTAACCGTCGCGCTGCAACTCATGGTTATCTACACGCCGTTTTTCAACGATCTGTTCAAGACCCAGCCCCTGACGTGGGCTGAATTAGGGATAGCCGTAGCCGTGTCGAGCCTTGTGTTCTGGGCGGTAGAAATCCAGAAAGTATTCCTGCGTCAACGGAGCAAGTGACCATCTATCCCATCATGAATCATCCCATCAACTGATCGATGTCATAGCAGTGCACTTTTGGGTGGCCCATAGTTTTGCCATGTTACGAACCAGGCAACGATCATGAACAACGCCAACACACTACCTGCTTCGGTCCGCCGGATGACCTTAACAGGAGCCGCCTGTATCCTGCTGCTGATCAACGTATCGGTTCAGAGCCAGACAGTTACGAATAAAATAAGCAATAAAACGCAACCAAGCAATATGAACGTGAAAGGATTCAAAACAAACATTCAGCAGGATGTGCTTCTCAACAAGGACTTCAGGAAGGTGTTGTACACCGCCAAGCACCTTCAGCTTGTGCTCATGGCGCTGAAACCCGACGAAGACATCGGAATGGAAACGCACCCAACGATTGACCAGTTTTTTCGGTTTGAGAGCGGCCACGGCAAAGGCATTATCAATGGGCATGAGTACGCTATAAAAGCCGGCGATGTCATGATTGTTCCGGCGGGTGCCAGTCACAATGTGATTAACCTTGACCATAAGGCTGATCTGACCATGTACACGATTTACGCAGCACCCAATCATAAAGACGGTCTGGTGCGCGCTACCAAAAAAGAAGCGGATGCCCACGGCATGAAGTTCGACGGGAAAACGACCGAATAGAATACGCTTTATCACTTCCATCCCTGCCGGTATGTTTATCGGTGAGGATGGAAGAACCTATTACTTAACCTACTACTACTATGACTATAAATGGAGCGCACTGGCACCTGTTAGTGAATCACTTTCCCATTATCGGTGGTCTGATGGCAACCACCGTATTGGGCTTTGGCCTGTTCAGGAACAATGAGTCAGTTATTCGGCTCAGTCTTGGGTTATTTGTGCTGATGAGCATCGCCACCTTCATTACCAACCAGACGGGTGAACAGGCCGAGCATTATTTAGAATCTATCAATGCGCTTGATAAGACGATATTCCGTGAACATGAAGAAGCTGCCGATTGGGCCAATATTGGTATGTACCTGACGGGTGGGTTGTCGCTGCTGACCTTATTCTGGCAACGGGCCAGGCAACTGACATTTCTTCCGCTAGTCATCTTGATCGTAGCCATCATCACCTTCGGGCTGATGGCCAACGCTGGCCGTTTGGGTGGGTTGATTAGGCACAAGGAGTTGCGTTCAGAAAAAACCCAATAAAATCAGCCAGCCAGCCGGGCTACATCTGGATTGGCCACACAACCTGGTTCAGTGCCTGCGACTGGTCTGTATTAGAGAGCTATGCCTATTTGCGGTGGCAGTGGCAGTACACACCGGCTCAGGGTGATACCATCGCATTTCACGCGCTATGCTGCTCACCTATCATGTGCCGTTTCTGCGCTCGGTGTTGTCTCCTCAGCCGCTCAATGGGCGGGCGTTGCCGCTCCTTATCGGTTCGGGTTTGCTACCCGTATTGATCCTGTGGCTCGGTCGGCTCGTCCGGGCGCGTTTGTGAACGCCATTGTGGATTAGAATCTTGCATGACATTCATCATGTCTTCACCTATCCATTGTCATAGTTAGCCGCGTGGCATGGCCGTAGGTTTACACTGTTGTAAATCAGTTTAAAAAACGTAACTGTTTAGGTAGGCAAATTCAAGCCAATTATCTGACAATCAGCAAGTTACTAATTTTTCTAATTTATGAGTTAAACTAAGTAAAAATCTTAGTGTGCTGATAATCAACTACTTAACTTTTAGATATTAAATACTTTTGCGATTTTTAACTTTGCAAGTGCTTGATTACCAGTTCAGTGGACTACCTAAACAGTTACGAAAAAACAAACAGTATTGATTGCAATGAACTTGCCCACAAAGCACCCCTCAAAACCATTACACACTATTGACAGGTAATATCATTTGTTAAATTAATTCACGTTTTATGCTAAAGCCTCATACCATTCTCTTCTGGGTAAGCGGATTGGCCCTGGGTCTGATGGTCTGCGCCTTTTTTTCTTGTCCTCACTGGAAGTTCGTTGTGCCCTTCATGCTGTTCCTTTCGGTTGTTGCCGGGCAAATCGGGTTCAACCAAAAGAAAGAGATAGAAGACTCCTGATGTTTGCCGATTGGGCCAATATCGGTCTGTACCTGACAGGTGGGTTGTCGCCGCTGACCTTATTCTGGCAACGGGCAAAGAAGCTGACGTTTCTTTCTGTTTTAATTGCGCTCATCACCTTCGGACTGATGGCCGGTGCTGGCCGTTTGGGTGGGTTGATTAGGCACAAGGAGTTGCGTTCAAAACTTAGTAAGTAATAAATTACCTTTAAAAATAAATAGTATGAAAACAAAACCTAACGCAAATAAATCAATGCCTTTAGAAGGCGAGCAAACATCGCAGTATACGCGGAGTTTAATTGAAGCATCGCTCCACCCACTTTTTACTATTTCTCCCGAAGGAAAAATTACGGATTTAAATAAAGCATCAGAAAAAGCAACCGGAGTACCGAGAGAAAAGTTGATAGGCACTGACTTCTTTGATTATTTTACCGAACCAATAAAGATCCATGAAGTTTACGAGGAAGTGTTCGCAAAAGGATCTGTTACCGATTTTCCTCTAAAGTTTCGTCATAAGGACGGCAAACTCCCCGATGTATTAATAAATGGATCGATTTATAAGGATGATAGAGCAAACGTATTAGGAGCTATACTTGTAATGAGAGATGTTCCTGAACAAAAAGTAGATGAGTTAATCATTGCTAACAAAGAACTTGCCTTTCAAGACCAGGAGAAGGAAAAACGGGCTGCTGAACTAATCATTGCTAATAAAGAACTTGTTTTTCAAAACGAAGAGAAAGAAAAACGGGCTGCTGAACTAATCATTGCCAACAAAGAACTTGTTTTTCAAAACGAAGAGAAAGAAAAAAGAGCGAATGAATTATTCATTGCTAACAAAGAACTTGTATTTCAAACTGGAGAGAAAGAAAAACGAGCTGCAGAGTTAGTGATTGCCGACATAGAGCTTGACTTTCAAAATAAAGAAAAAGAAAAACGGGAAATTGCAAATAAAGAACTGGAAGCATTCAGTAATTCTTTAAAACAAGCATCGCAGTATGCACGAAGTTTAATTGAAGCGTCTACCGACCCATTAGTTACCATTTCACCTGAAGGAAAAATTACGGATGTTAATGAAGCGTTAGTAAAAGTAACCGGAGTGTCGAGGGCGAAATTAATTAGGACTGATTTCTCTGATTATTTTACCGAACCCGAAAAAGCCCGTGATGGATATAAAAAGGTCTTTGAAAAATTATTGGTTTCAGACTATCCGCTTACTATACGACACAGAAATGGAAAATTAACTGATGTATTATACAATGCATCAGTTTATAAAGATGATAAAGGCAATGTGCTGGGTGTATTTGCTGCTGCAAGAGATGTTACAGCACAAAAACTACTTTCCAAATATTCGCTGAGTCTTATTGAAGCGAGTCGCGACCCATTGGTCACGATCAGCACGGCAGGTAAGATCACTGACATGAATCAGGCAACCGCCAAAATTACAGGTCTGACTCGAAAACAACTCACCGGCACCAACTTCTTCGATTATTTTACCGAACCACAAAAGGCACGGGAAGTTTATCAGGAAGTGTTCGCAAAAGGTTCTGTGGCGGATTCTCCACTTACACTGCGTCATAAAGATGGCAAACTTACCGATGTATTATTTAATGGATCGGTTTATAAGGATGATAGAGGAAATGTGCTGGGAGTTGTGATTGTTGCAAGAGATGTTACAGCCCAGAAAAAATTAGAAAGGGATGTGGCAGAACGGGAAAAAGAATTGGAGCGATTAGTAGAATTGGAGCGATTTAGAAAATTAACAGTTGGTAGAGAGTTGAAAATGATAGAACTGAAAAAAGAAAATGAAGAATTAAGGGGAAAACTTGGTATTGCAAAAGAGGAAAACTATTGATTATGGGACATGCTACCAGTGAAATAGAAAGCCAATTAATATCCCTTGAGGAGACTCCACGCACTGTTCTTAACATTCTGGAAGATACAGAGGATAAAAAAAATCTATTGGGAAATACGCAAAAAGCCGTAATGAATATCCTTGAAGATTTTACCTATGAAAAAAAGGTTCTTGAAAATACCCAGAGAGCATTACTTAATATTTTGGATGATTACTCAGCGGAAAAGAAATTAGCCGAAGATACACAAAGGGCCTTAATAAATATTCTCGAAGATTACAGTGTGGAAAAAGCCAGTACTGAAAAAATAAACATTAAACTTATAAGTTCTAATAAAGAAATGGAGCAATTTGCATTCATCGCTTCACACGACATGCAGGAACCGTTAAGAACCATTTCTAATTATGTAGGTTTATTTCAGAAACAGTACAAAGGGCAGTTGGATAAAGATGCAGACCGGTATTTGAATTCCATTAGCGGGGCAACCTTTCGTATGCAATCACTTATCAGAGATCTATTGGAGTATTCAAGAATAGGGAATGATAAAAACAAAATAGTAATAGATTGTAATCTGGTATTAAAGGATGTGTTAAATGATATGAACGAATCTATTAAAGAAAGCAGCGCAATAATACACTCAGAACAACTACCGGTTATAATAGGATATCTTTCAGCCATAAAATCTCTTTTTCAAAACCTCATAAGCAATGCTGTCAAATTCAGAAAAAAAGATACGCATCCGATTATCAATATTTCCGCAGAAGTAAAATATAATGAATGGTTTTTTATGATAAAAGATAATGGAATCGGAATAGACAAAAAATATTATCATAAACTCTTTGTAATTTTTCAGCGGTTGCACACTAAATCGGAGTATGCCGGTACGGGTATAGGGCTGGCACACGTAAAAAAAATTATTGAATTGCACGAAGGAAAAATTTGGATCGAATCAGAACTCGAAAATGGAAGTACATTTTATTTCACTATACCCAGAATAATACCAAAATGAAAAAAAAATTGAATTGCATCATGTTGATAGATGATGATGACGATGATAATTATTTTCATCAGATCGTTATTAACAAAATGAATATTACGGAGCATATTGAAATTGCTTTAAATGGCGAGGAAGCTTTAATTTTTCTTAAAAAGGAAAATCAAACCCACCCGGATATTATATTTTTGGACATCAATATGCCAAAAATGAACGGATGGGAATTTATGGAAGTCTACCAGGAATTAAGAGCAGACCAAAAAGCAAAAGTAGTGGTTGTAATGATTACTACATCCGAAAATCCCGAAGACAAGAAAAGGGCTGAACAATTCCCTGAAATTATCGGCTTTAATTCTAAACCGCTAACCGAAGAAATACTCAACGGAATTTTAGAACGCTACTTTCTGGAAAATACAGCGCTTTCTTGTAAACAATAGTACAATATCTAATTCTGATATTTGTATTATAAGAATAAAGCGCCAGTCTATTTTGGAGTAGTTGTTTGTGATTAAACAGACCCCTAATCGTATTAGATGTTCGCGAATTAGATGCCAATTTTCTTGATTTTGACAATCAGTATTCATACAAAGATTTTTGTAAGAAAACCCAATATCGGTCTGTACCTGACAGGTGGGTTGTCGCTGCTGACCTTATTCTGGCAACGGGCCAGGAACTGACATTTCTTGCGTTTGGAAAACCCCGGTAAAACCAGCCGTGACACAAACGATTAATAGCCTTATTCTATCGGCTTTTATGGTGCCGAAGGTGCCTCATCAGCTGCAACGGGCATGTGATTTGGGTGGTTACTCATTCGTCAAAATCACTTTTAACGCTTTCTCACGGGCCGCATTGTCGAAGGTGTCGTAGGCCTGTATGATGTCGTTGAGCGCGAAGTGGTGCGTAATCAATTTGGTGCCATCCAGCTTTTTGGCAAGCACGGTTTTCATCAGCATGGGTGTGGTAACGGTATCCACCAGCCGGGTGGTGATGGTGATGTTTCGGGACCAGAGCGTTTCCAGGTGCAGTTCCACCGGTTTACCGTGTACACCCACGTTCGCAATCCGTCCACCAGCGGCAATCACGGCGGCGCACAAGTCGAACGTGGCGGGGATGCCTACTGCTTCGATAGCCACATCGGCGCCTCGTCTCTCGGTGAGGGTAAACACCTCATTCACCGCATTTTCCTTCTGGCTGTTGATGGTGTGCGTAGCCCCCAGCGTCATGGCTACCTCAAGCCGGTTATCATCCACGTCGATCACAATCAGCAGGGCGGGCGTATAGAATTGCGCCGTGAGCAGGACGGCTAAGCCAACGGGTCCGGCCCCGACAATGACGACGGCGTCGCCCGGTTTCACCTGCCCGTTCAGTACGCCACACTCAAAGCCCGTGGGCAGAATATCGCTCAGCATCACCACGGCATCTTCGTTGGCCCCGTCGGGAATGGGGTACAAACTGGTGTCGGCGAAGGGGGTGCGGACGTACTCGGCCTGCGTGCCGTCGATGAGGTGGCCCAGCACCCAGCCGCCCTGTTCGCAGTGGGAGTACATGCCTTTCCGGCAAAAATCGCACGTCCCGCACGAGGTGATGCACGAGATCAGCACCCGGTCGCCGATGGTAAATTTGGTCACGGCGGTGCCAATTTCGTCGATGATGCCGATACCTTCGTGCCCCAGAATTCGCCCCTCGGTCACTTCCGGCAGGTCGCCCTTCAGGATGTGCAGGTCGGTACCGCAGATGGTAGTTTTATGAATTTTGACCACGGCATCGGTGGCCTGGAGGATCGTTGGTTTTGGTTTTTCTTCCCAGGCTTTTTTGCCCGGACCGTGATAGACTAATGCGTTCATGAGGTGATTCTTTTTAGACGTTAAGTAGGTGATTAACCAACGACCACGGCATCGTCGGGTAGACGTTCCTGCTCCAGGTAGGTCAGGTTGTTGAGCGTGGTGTGGGCAATCTGCGACATGGCTTCGCGGGTGAAAAAGCCCTGATGGGCCGTCACCAGCACGTTGGGGGCGTGGGTCAGCGCGTTCAGTTCGGCATCGGGCAGCGGCCGGTCCGACCAGTCGCTGTAGAAGAAATTCTCTTCCCCTTCATACACGTCGATGCCCAGGGCACCGAGTTGCCCGGTTTTCAGCGCATCGAGTACGGCGGACGTGTCGAGCAGGCCACCCCGGCTCGTGTTGATCAGGTAAGCACCCGGCTTGAGCTGGGCCAGGGCGGCGGCGTCGATCAGGTGGTGGGTTTCGGGCGTGAGCGGGCAGTGCAACGATACCACGTCGGCCTGATTAAGCAGCTCATTCAAGGGCAAATACGCAACACCTGCCTGCCTGAGCATTGC
Organism: Cytophagales bacterium; assembly: GCA_038230755.1. Classification (GTDB taxonomy): domain Bacteria; phylum Bacteroidota; class Bacteroidia; order Cytophagales; family Spirosomataceae; genus Fibrella. The sequence goes on from JBBRMP010000194.1 coordinate 9,595, forward strand.
CGACTCGACCTTGTCATGGGCCAATACCTGACAGCCAAAACCAAGCATAATACGGGCAAAGGCGGCCCCGATTTTGCCCGTGCCCACCACGCCGATTCGTTTGCCGTAGAGGTCGAAGCCCATCAGGCCGTCGAGGGTGAAATCATTGGCGCGGGTGCGTTGGTAGGCCAGGTGCGTTTTGCGGTTCAGGGTCAGCAGCAGGGTCAGGGCGTGTTCGGCCACTGCGTGCGGCGAGTAGCTCGGCACGCGCAGGATGCGGATGCCCAGTTGTTTAGCCGTCAACACGTCGACCTGGTTGATGCCCGTGCAACGCAGGGCTACCAGCCGGATACCCTGCCCGGCCAGCGCCTGCAACACCGGGCGGGTGAGCTCGTCATTGACGAAGACGCAAACGGCCCGATGCCCCGCCGCCAGCGACGCGGTTTCGGGGGTTAGCGGCTGCGCTAAAAACGTGAGCTGGTGGCGGTGGTTGGCGTTGGCGGCCTCCAGAAAGGGCTGTTCGTAGGATTGGCAGTTAAAAAAAGCAATGGTCATGGCCGAAAACGCGTCTGTTGAGTAGGCGCAAAGGTGCGCTTTTCAGACTGGCCGTTCCATGACCCCAGTCATAGCTGGCTGTGACGCGCATCATAGGAAAGCCACTTGAACGCAAGCAGCTTTGTCCTCACCAAGAACTGACCTACCATGAAAATTTCACTGTCACCGACTGATATTCCGTTCATGATCGGCGACACCGTTTGGGCCAATCAGGCCTATGGTGACCAAAAGCAGTATCCTTATTTTCAGGGGAAAATCAACCAGACTATTCTGGATGGCAGCCTGACCAACAGCATTGTTATCCGGGATCGTACCGACCTGCATGAACTGCGCATCAGCAACGGGATCTATGACCTGAAACCCATTGGCAACCATACTAGCCTGGGCCGAATAACGGTTATCGTGGATTTTTTCGGTGAACAGAAAAACCTGTTTCGGACCGAAGAGGAGCTGGTCAATTACCAGCAAAAAAGCCATAACATAAGGGGTTAGCTGGTGGCGATGGGTAACTGACTACCGATACCCGAATCGTCATTTTAGCTGCCTGAGTTTTTCCATGTCCAGCAGCGTAATCTGGCTCGCATTAATCTCGATCAGACCCTCGGCTTTCAGGTCGCTCAGGACCCGGATCACCGTCTCGGTCGA
>JBBRMP010000195.1:0-10711 GCA_038230755.1 Cytophagales bacterium
ATAAAGACGTTTGATGTCTGAGGTTTGACGTTGCTACGCCACAACGCGTAGCAACGTCAAACCTCAGACATCAAACGTCTTTATTCCCAATATGAAACTCCTCCTCCTATTCACCGCCCTGTTTTTCACCCTCACCGCTACGTTAGCGCAGAGGCCGGGCGGGTTGGTGGCGCAGTCGCCGCCGATGGGCTGGAACAGTTACAATGCCTACGGTTCTACGGTGACGGAGGCCGACGTCAAGGCTAACGCCGACTACATGGCCGAGCAACTGTTGCGGTATGGCTGGCGGTTTGTCGTGGTCGATTTTTGCTGGTCATACGGTAGCCCGCCTGCGAGTGCGGTGGGCAACCCGAAGCAGTTTCGGCTCGAAGACGGTGCCCACGTGCCTTGGCTCAACATGGATACCCACGGGCGGCTGTTGCCCGACGAACGTAAATTCCCGTCGGCGTGGCGGGGGGCGGGGTTCAAACCGCTGGCCGATTATGTGCATGGGCTGGGGCTTAAATTCGGCATTCACGTGATGCGGGGCATTCCAAAACAGGCCGTGTGGGCCAAATCGCCCATTCTGGGTGCCGAGGGAATCACCGCCGATCAGATTGCCGACACCACCTCCACCTGTCCGTGGCTCAACCATATGTATGGCCTCGACATGAAAAAGCCGGGGGCGCAGGCCTATTATAATTCGTTGCTGGACCTCTATGCACAGTGGGGCGTCGATTACCTCAAAGTCGACGATATGGCCCTGAACCAGAGTACGTCAGGTCGGGACGGATTTGTCTATTACAAAGACGAAGTGGCGGCCATCCGGTCGGCCATTACCGAAACCCGGCGACCCTTTGTGTTCAGCGTATCGCCGTTTCAGCCGTTCAGCAGCAGAGACCACCTCCGGCAGAATGCCAACCTGTTCCGCATCTCGAACGATTTCTGGGATGAGTGGCCGCAATTAAAAAAACAGTTTGATTACTGCGCCGAATGGGCTTCGGTGAGCGGCCCCGGCCATTGGCCCGACGCCGACATGCTACAACTGGGCAAAATCTCGAAACGCGGACCCGTAGGCAAACCGCGTTTTTCGCGCTTCACCGAGGCCGAGCAACGCACCCACATGACGCTCTGGTGTATTTTCCGTTCACCGCTGATGATGGGCGGCAATTTGCCCAATAACACCCCGTTTGTGAATAACCTCCTCACCAACGAAGAGGCGCTGGCTGCCAACCAGACCGCCACCAACAGCCGCCAGTTCAGCCGCAACGGCGACCTGGTGATGTGGGTATCTGACGCCGCCGACGGTCGTTCGCATAATGTGGCCCTGTTCAATTTGAGCGATCAGCCTGCGCCCATGACCATTGATTTTACGCAGTTGGGGGCCGGTAAAAAAGCCAATGTCCGCGACATCTGGCAGAAGGCGTACCGAGGTCTTTTCAAGAAGGAATACACCGTTCAGATTCCCCCACACGATGTTGTTTTTCTGCGTGTTGCGGGACTTTGACCGAGTATATCCAGCGGTGAGTCCTTATTTTTTTTACCTACACACGCACCGGTTAAAAAAGTTTAATCAAAGGAAGTAGCGGAAAATGCTGAACTTAGGGTGTTTATGTAAGCAACACGCTATTGCTCATGGCTTTACTCGACCCAGTCAAAAAACCCCTTACCCTGCAACAGGCGGCGCATTTGTTACGCCGGGCCACGTTTGGACCCTCGCCGGCCCAGATTCAGCAATTTACGGGGCAAACACCGCAGGCCGCCGTGCAGGCTCTTTTGGCCACCACGCCCATCCCCGCGCCGCCTATTGATCCCCTTACCACCAAGCCATTTAATACGCTGGCTTTCGATGCCAACCAACAGGGCAACTGGCAGGGGGCTACCAAATACTGGTGGGTGGGGCTGATGCTCAACGAAGGAGCCTCATTGCGGGAAAAGATGACCCTCTTCTGGCAAAACCACTTCGTCTCGACATTCAATGAGGTGTCGGATGCCCGGTATATTTATCGCCAGAATACGGTCTTGCGCCGCCACGCACTGGGTAGTTTCCGGTCGTTTGTGATCGACATGACCAAAGACCCGGCCATGTTACGTTACCTCAACGGCAACCAGAACGTGGCCGGAAAGCCCAACGAAAACTATGGCCGCGAGTTGCAGGAACTGTTTACTATTGGCCGGGGCAACTATTCGGAAGACGACGTAAAAGCCGCCGCCCGCGTACTCACCGGCTGGACCGAAACCGGCTACCGCAGCGCCACCACCGCCGATATTACCGCCACGTTTAAATCCGCCCAGCACGATACCACCGACAAGATTTTTTCGGATACCTACCAAAAAACGGTCATCAAAGGCCGCACGGGCACTACGGCGGGCGACGATGAACTCGGCGATCTGGTCGATATGATTCTGAAACAGCCCGAAACAGCCCGGTTTCTGGTGCGCAAACTCTACCGCTGGTTCATCAACGCCGACCTCACGCCCGACATCGAACTGAACTTCATCGAGCCGCTGGCAAAGGTGTTTCGCGATGGGGGCTACGAGATCAAAACCGTGTTGACGGCCCTGCTCACGAGTACCCATTTCTACGACGATACCCTGCGCGGGTCGGTCGTAAAATCGCCGATGGAACTCACCCTCGGTACACTTCGCTATTTCAGCATTCCGGCCCCCGACCCGGTAGCCAACCCCACGGGATTTACCCAACTAACAGCCTACATCTGGTCGAAAAGCCGCGACCTGCAACAGGACATTATGGACCAGCCCACGGTCTTTGGCTGGCGACCCTACTACGACACGGGCTACTACGAACTCTGGATCAACAGCACCACGCTGGCCCTGCGCGGCCTGTATACCGATCAGGTGGCGGCGGGTAACGTGAAATATGGTGTCGACAAACTCACTCTCGACCCGGTGGTGCTGGCCCAGCGCACGTCTGACCCCGGCGACCCGGTGAAGCTGATTGACGAATGGTCGGCGCAGTTTTTTGCTACCGACCTGACCAAATCACAGCGCGATTTCCTGGTCGATAACGTGCTGGTGTCTGGTCTGCCCCGTTACGAATGGACATCGGAATGGCTCACCTACGCCAGCGCCCCTACTGACAAAAACAAGCTGATGGCCGTGCGCACCACACTCAACACCACCCTACAATTCATGTTCCGCATGGCGGAGTACCAACTGTGCTAATATGAACCGGCGACATTTTCTTCAGCACGCTTCGGCGTCCATGCTACTGCCCGTTTTCATCGACGGGTTTGGGGCGAAGGCCTTCGGCAGCCCCAATTCAGCGTTTATGGAAACGCTGATCAACCTCGCCACAACCACCGACCGGGTGCTGGTGATGATTCAGCTCAACGGCGGTAACGATGGCCTCAATATGGTTATCCCACTCGACCAGATGAGCATGTACAATTCGCTCAGGAGTAATATTGCCCTGCCCGAAGCCAAAGTACTAAAGCTGAACGGCAACCTGACCACGGGCCTGCATACGGCCATGACGGGTTTGCAAAGCCTGTATAACGAGGGCATGTTGTCTATTGTCCACAGCGTGTCGTACCCCACGCCCAACTTTTCGCACTTCCGCGCCAGCGACATCTGGTTTACGGCTGCCGACAGCAATCAGCAACTGACCACTGGCTGGACGGGGCGCTACCTGAACCAGGAATGGCCGGGCTATCCCACGGGTTACCCCACCAAAGACACGCCCGACCCACTGGCCATTCAGATTGGCTACATCACCTCCACGGCCTTTGCCGGTCCCGCCGGACCCATGGCGGTGGCTATTCCTAACCCCGACACCTTTGCTCAACTCGTGGGCGACAAACCCCAGATTGATCCCGGCACGGTAACGAATACCCCCGCTGGTAAGCACGTTAGCTACATCCGACAGCAACAACTGTCGTCGGTGGCGTATGCGGCACAGATCAAGGTGGCAGCCGGTAAGGGCAAGAATCTGGCTACCTACCCCACCGGCAACAGCCTGGCCGAGCAGCTTAAGATTGTGTCGCGGCTGATTCACGGGGGGCTGCAAACGCGGGTCTATTACGTTAACATTGGCGGCTTCGATACCCACGCCGATCAGGTTACGGCCACCGATACCACCGTGGGCAACCACGCCAACCTGATGAAGACCCTGTCTGACGCTGTGAAGTCATTTCAGGACGACCTTAAGTTGCAGGGCATCGACGACCGGGTGGCGGGCATGACGTTCTCCGAATTTGGTCGACGGGCCGTTTCCAACGCCAGCCGGGGCACCGACCACGGCGCGGCGGCACCGCTGTTTGTGTTTGGTAAAGGCGTGAAAACGCAGGCGATTGGCAAAAACCCGAACCTGTCGGACCTCGACAATAACAACATCAAGATGCAGACCGATTTCAGGCAGGTCTACGCCGCCCTCCTGGGCGACTGGCTGGGCGAGGGTCAGCCTGAAATGACCACGGTGCTACAGCGCAGTTTCGATGCGGCACCCATTTTCCGCCAGACCATTACCGCCAACGAACCCACTCCGGTGGCTTTCAGGCTGTATCCCAATCCTGCTTCAGACCAGGTCATGCTCGAAACGGATGGCCTCTCGGCAGGCATTGACCGAGTGTCCCTCTACGACCCTGCCGGACGGAGTGTGGGCGTTCCCGTGAGCCGCCTAACCGACCATGCGCTGGGCATAAATGTGCAGGCATTGGCGGCGGGTACGTATGTTGTTTCGGTAGAATCGGGATCGAAACGGCTCACCGAGCGGTTAGTGGTTGCGCGATAGCAGTGCTGACAACTGCATCAGTATGTTGGTTGATTTAACACCTTTTGTGGGCTAAATGTGTTTACCATATAAGGGCTCGTGTCTCACTAGCCAACGTGGTCAAGAACGTTTACCTTGCCCTGCTACTACGATCAAACTGTCACATGGAGAATAAGAATCAAGCGTTTGCACAAAATAGGTACCTCACACCCGAAGACCTTCAGCGTGAGCAGGCCGCCTTCATGACGCAGGTATACGGCTGGATGGCGGTGGCCTTACTCCTCACGGCAGTGATCTCGATCTACACCGCCTCGTCGGAAACATTGCTGACGGCCATATTCAGTAACCGACTGGTTTTCTACGGGTTACTGATTGGGGAATTGGGCATGGTGATTGGGCTTTCGGCGGCAATAAACCGGCTTTCGTCGGCAACGGCAACGGTGTTGTTCCTCGCCTATGCATCGGTGAATGGCCTCACTATGGCCGTGATCTTTCTGATGTACACCCAGTCGTCCATCGCCTCGACATTTTTCATTACGGCGGGTACGTTCGGGGCCATGAGTGCCTACGGCTACGTGACCAAAACCGATCTGAGTAGCTGGGGCAACCTGCTGTTCATGGGGCTGATTGGCGTAATCATCGCGTCGGTAGTGAATATTTTTCTGCACAGCGAAATGGTCTACTGGATCACGAGTTTCCTGGGTGTGCTGATTTTCACGGGCCTGACCGCCTATGATACCCAGCGCATCAAGGCCATGAGCACCATTGGTATGGGAGCGCAGGACGAGCGCAAAGGAGCCATTATGGGTGCCCTCCGCCTCTACCTCGACTTTGTGAATATGTTTCTTTACCTGCTCCGTTTCTTCGGCAACCGCCGATAGGCGTAGCGTGATATAGATTAAAAAAAGGCCGTCTGGAGATTCCAGACGGCCTTTTTTATACCCACTCCTCACCTGCTTTTTCAGGTGGTCTGGCGGTTAGGGATAGGCTGAGGTTCCGGTGCCACCAGCAATTCAGCATCCATCCGCTTCAGGTGTTGCAGGTGAATTTGGGCATCTTTCAATTGATCCCAGCCCCGTTTGAAACCCCAATACGGCACGCCCCGACGGTGGTTTTCGCGCGAGATTTTGGCCAGCATCGCCCAGTGGTGCAACACAATTTTGTAGGCCTGCCAGAGCGAATTACCATTACCGTAGACGTGGTGCGGCGCGGCTCCGGCCCCGTTGAATTCAAGAATCGAAAAATTCTGTCCCGCTTTCAGATCAGCCACCGACGTGGTTTTGATGTCGTACCGGCCAAAATAGAATTGCCCTGTGTAGTGGCCCAGGTTGTCGAAAATGGCTAAAAGCTGGTCGTTTTTTTCGTGTTCCAGGCTCACCAGTTGACCACCGCGCGTCTGATTCAGGGCGTGGCTTAACCGATATGCTTCGCCGTCAGGCACTACATAATTGAGGCGGTTGGCGTGTTTGGCCAGCATCTCCGTTTGTCGAAAACGCACCAGCGCGTAGTGCTGAATCAACCCCCGGAGCGTGGATTGGCCATCGCCCACCACCGCCAGTTCATCTTTACGCACAAAACCCGTGATGGTGCCCCGCTCGGTGCCCGGCATTCGGTAATAAAACACGCTGACTTCTATGGGGTACGTGACCAGTTCCTGAACAATATAATCGACCCCTACCCGCTCGTGGTACTGCCGAAGATCGTTGGGCGAGTGGATGACGCGAAAGAGCAGGCCCATCATACCCACGTTGGGTTTCACGGCCACCGGGTAGCTACCAAACGTGTGGTTTACCTGTTCGGCCACTTCATTGATATCGTCGGCGGGGGTGATGTAGATGCTTTTGGGATATAGGCCGGGGGGTAGTTGGTCATACATTTCGCGCTTGCCTTCGCCCTCGAAACCCCCAAACGTGAGCGTCGGATTGGAGGGGGTGAAAAACCACAGCGACCGGCTCCGCAGGCAGTGCCAGAACCAGATGGGCAGCAGCGGTATCAGCTTGATGCGGTAGTCCCAGGTTTCCCAGTGGGTAAGGCGAAATAGTGATTGGCGGAGGGTCATGTTTAAGTGTATACAGGAGATAAACCTTGTCAGGAGTCAAAGTTCCCCACTAAACCACTTACTGGTCCAAGTAGATTTGGTAGCGAATGGCTATTTTTAAATTTGTTTAGCGGAGTGGTACTCCGCTGTGTGCTATCTACTAACAGCGGAGTACCACTCCGCTAAACACACTCCTTGAACACTCCTCCCTCCCTTCGCGTACTGGTTGTCGGCTGCGGCAACATGGGCGCTTCCCACGCCACGGCCTACCACACCCTCGACGGTTTCGAGATCGTCGGCCTCGTCTCCACCGGTCAAAGCAAAGTAGTCCTCAACGACAAACTCGGCGGTGGCTACCCGCTCTTCGACGATTATGCCACGGCCCTCGCCGACACCAAACCCGACGCCGTCTGCATCTCCACGTACCCAGATACCCACGAGGCTTTCGCCATTCAGGCACTGGAAGCGGGTTGCCACGTCTTCATCGAAAAACCCCTGGCCGACACCGTAGCGGGGTCGGAATGGGTGGTGACTGCCGCGCAGAAAGCGGGCAAGAAAGTGGTGGTGGGCTACATTTTGCGCGTTCACCCTTCCTGGATGCGGTTTATCAGCGAAGCGCAAAAGATGGGCAAGCCGCTGGTGATGCGCATGAACCTGAACCAGCAAAGCCACGGCTACATGTGGACTGTTCACCGCAACCTGATGAAATCGCTCAGCCCCATTGTTGATTGTGGCGTGCATTACATCGACGTGATGTGCCAGATGACCCGCTCAAAACCCGTCTGGGTGAGTGCCATCGGGGCGCGACTGACCGACGAGATTCCCGTCGACAATTACAACTACGGCCAGTTGCAGATGCGGTTTGAAGACGGGTCGGTGGGCTGGTACGAAGCCGCCTGGGGACCGATGGTGAGCGAAACGGCCTTTTTCGTGAAAGACGTAATCGGCCCAAAAGGCAGCGTCTCGATTACGGCTAAAAACGCCGGGGCCACGGGTAATTCCGACAATGTGGACGCCCATACTAAGACCGAATCGCTCCGCGTTCACCACGCCCAGCTCACCACCGACAACGCCTTTGCCCAGCCCGATACCTGGATCGACATGACCGACGAGCCGGACCATCAGGAACTCTGCAACCGCGAGCAACGCTACTTCCTCCAGGCTATCCACGATAACCTCGACCTCACCGACCACCTCGCCGACGCCGTTAATAGCCTCCGCATCGCCTTTGCCTGCGACGAGAGCGTCCGCACGGGAGAGGTAGTGCGGTTGTGATAAGCCACTTGTTCGTTAACTTCGTGAATACCGTTTCAAGGCAAAGCTTATGACCTACCAGGAGCGTATCAGCTAACGGGTTAACCATGTACCCTCATTTGGTGGAGGCAGACATTTTTGCCGCCCTGCAATATGCCGCGCTTGTACTGGCTAACGAAGAGGCGATCGAACTAACTGCCTGATTTTAAACACGTACACTATGCAACGACGTTCTGCCCTAAGGGGCCTGACCATGACGCTGGGTGGGCTGGTCGCGCTGCCAGCCTGGGCCACAAATTGGACGCCCGAATCGCTGGGCGTGGTTCAGACCGGGTCGGTCGATGACCAAAACCTGCTGGGCGAGATCATGGAAACGATTATTCCGGAGACGACCACGCCCGGTGCCAAATCACTGAAACTGAACCTGTTCGCCCAACGGATAGTCAGCGATTGCTACGGCCCGGAGGCCAAAACCACCCTGAAACAAGGGTTGGCCCTGACCGAGACAACGGCGCAGCAGACCTTCGGCAAAGCCTTCGCCGAAGGTGACGCAGCCCAACGCAAAGAGGTCCTGCTCAAACTGGTTGCGGCTAATGACCCGGTGGGTAAGCCCTTTGTCGAGATGATCAAGCGGCTGACGATTCAGGGGTACACCAACTCCGAATATTACCTCGTCAACGTACAGCATTATACCATGGCCCCCGGCTATTACCACGGCTGCGTACCCGTTAAACTAGTGGCCGCAGGCACCAAATAAACAGGCCGTTTCTCCGACTCATTCCCCCCAAAAGCATGTCGCTTCTCAACATAGATTCCATCAAAGCGCGTACGTTCGACGCCATTGTTATTGGCTCCGGCATCAGTGGTGGCTGGGCCGCTAAAGAACTGACCGGCAAAGGGTTACGCACCCTCGTGCTGGAGCGGGGCCGCGACGTGCGGCACGTCACCGACTACCCCACCACCATGATGCAGCCGTGGGAATTTGACCACCTGGGGCAACTTTCCAAAGACTACCGCGATGCCAACCCCATTGCCAGCCGTTGCTACGCCAACCGGGAAGACGCCAGCCATTTTTTCGTGAAAGATGCCGAACACCCCTACGTGCAGGAAAAACCCTTCGACTGGATTCGGGGGTATCAGGTGGGCGGTAAATCGCTGATGTGGGCGCGGGGTACGCAACGCTGGTCGCAGTACGATTTCGACGGTCCCGCCCGCGACGGGTTTGCTGTGCCATGGCCCATTGGCTACGCCGATATTGCCCCCTGGTATAGCCACGTCGAGAAATTTGCGGGTATTTCGGGCAACAAAGATGGCCTCGCTACCCTGCCCGACGGTGAGTTTCTGCCGCCGCATGAGCAGTCGTGCGTGGAGAAACACTTCACCACCGAGATGGCAAAACGGTACAACGGCACCCGCCCGGTGATTATTGGCCGCTGTGCGCACCTGACCAAACCGCAGCCTATTCACCTGGCGCAGGGCCGTGGGCAGTGCCAAAACCGTGACCTCTGCCAGCGGGGTTGCCCCTTCGGCGGGTATTTCAGCAGCAACTCAAGCACCCTGCCCTGGGCCGCCAAAACAGGCAAAATGACCCTCCGTCCTGACTCGGTGGTGCACTCGATCATCTTCGACGCTACCAAAAACAAGGCTACGGGTGTGCGGGTGATCGACGCCCACACCAAACAGATGACGGAATATTACGCTCGCATCGTCTTCGTTAACGCCGCTACGCTCAACAGCAACCTGATTCTGCTCAACTCCACCTCGAACCGGTTTCCAAACGGGCTGGGCAACGATAATGGCCTGCTGGGCAAATACGTGGCTTTCCACAATTTCCGCACCACGATCTCTGCCGAATACGAAGGCTTCCAGGACACCACCACCGACGGCATTCGGCCCAACGGCAGCTACATTCCGCGGTTCCGCAACGTGCAACAGCAGGAAACGGACTTTTTGCGGGGCTACGCGGCGGGTTTCGGGTCCAGCCGCATGACTAGTTCCGATACGTCGGGCCTGGGTGAAGACCTGAAAACCAGTCTGATGCAACCCAAATACGGCAACTGGCGGGTAGGGTCGCATATGATGGGCGAGACCATCCCGAAGGCGTCGAACTTCGTAAAACTCGATTCGGCCCTGACCGACCCCTGGGGCATTCCGCAGCTCAACATCTCGGTGGCGTATGATGATAACGACGAAAAAATGATCCGTGATTTCCACGAGCAGATGACCGAGATGCTGACCGTATCAGGCTTCAAAAACATCCAGACCCACGACAAACCCGACAAAGCACCGGGGCTGGATATTCACGAGATGGGCGGCGTCAGGATGGGCAAAGACCCCAAAACGTCGCTGCTGAACAAGTGGAATCAGTTGCATACCTGCAAAAATGTGTTCGTCACCGACGGGGCCTGCATGACCTCGACGTCTACCCAAAATCCGTCGCTCACGTTTATGGCCATCACCGCCCGCGCCGCCAACCATGCCGTTGCCGAGCTGAAGCGGGGGGCGGTGTAGGTACGTTTTCAGTTTAGCACCTCCCCCATGATCACAAACCTAACCACGCCCCCACTTACCCTCGCCACCGATACCCGATTCCTGTCGCTGGACGTGTTCCGTGGGCTGACTATCTGTTTCATGATCGTGGTGAACACGCCGGGCAGCGGGGCCACACCCTTTGCGCCGCTACTACACGCGAAATGGGACGGCTTTAC
>JBBRMP010000196.1:0-10692 GCA_038230755.1 Cytophagales bacterium
GGGGGAGTCAGCAAATGGCTCCCCCTTCGGGGCGGTCCCGCGTCCGGGTTGGGGGGCCGGGTTCAACGCCGTAATCAGCATTTCCTTCACCGGCAGTACGTGTTGCAGCGACCGTTTTAGTTGTACCATCTCGCGGGGGTTGATGCGCCGCACCGCCACTTTCGACACCAGCCGTTCCAAATCGCCAATCTGCTTCAGGTGTACCAGCATGGCATCGAGCAGGTCGGGATCACTCGTCAGGAGCGAGACGAGGTTCAGCCGCTCGTCGATGAGGGCTTTTTCTTTCAGGGGCAACATCAGCCACTTACGCAGCAGTCGCGCACCCATCGGCGTCACGGTATGGTCGAGAATCTGAATCAGCGGAATGCCTCCCTCCTGCTGCGCCGCCACGAGTTCAAGGTTGCGAATCGTGAACCGGTCGAGCCACACGTAGCGGTCTTCTTCCAGGCGGGTTACGCGCTGAATGTGCTGGAGGTCTTTGTGTTCGGTCTCGTTGAGGTAGTGCAGAATAACGCCCGCCGCAATGATACCGTCGGGCAGGCCGTCGATGCCGAAGCCTTTGAGCGACGTAGTCTGGAAATGTTGCCGGAGGTAATTGAAACTAAAATCATACGTAAAGGCCCAATCCTCAAGGGTATACGTGTGGAATTTATCGCCAAACAAATTGCCAAATTCGGTGCGGTTGCGCTTGCAATAGAGCACCTCCGACGGGTTGAAGCTCTGCAACAGCTTGTCGATATAGGCCGCGTTGCCCTGTGAGGCCAGAAATTCACCCGTCGAAATATCCAGAAACGACACACCAAACTCGTCTGCGCCCTTGCCAAAATGCACCGCCGCGAGGTAGTTGTTGCGCCGCCCGTCGAGCACATTGTCGTTGAATGAAACGCCGGGTGTGACAAGTTCGGTGACGCCCCGTTTCACGATACCCTTGGCCATAGCGGGGTCTTCGAGCTGATCGCAGATGGCCACGCGCTGTCCCGCCCGCACGAGTTTGGGCAGGTAGGTATCGAGGGAATGATGGGGAAAACCGGCGAGTTCTTCGTTGGCCCCGCCGTTGTTGCGTTTGGTGAGCGTGATGCCCAGAATCTTGCTGGCTCTGATGGCGTCTTCGCCAAAGGTTTCGTAGAAATCACCGACGCGAAACAAGAGCAACGCACCCGGATATTTGGCTTTTACCTGGTTATACTGCTTGTTGAGCGGGGTTTCTTTAACGGGCTTTGGGGCCTTATTCGACGGGGCAGTCTTCACAAAAATGAGGGAGGTCGTTTACACAAATTTACCCATTTTTGGCCAGATTTGGGGTATGGAAGCCAGCAAGACTTCGTACAAATCAGTGGATGAATTGGTAAGTAAGCACCAGAAAAATAACCCGCTGATGACCAACAACATCATCCGCGCCACCACCACCAAGGCATCCAGGCCCGCTTCAATCTGGCGCAATAGTTTGTGAAAGAGTGAATGGCAACTGGCGGGCCGTCAATTCTCACCAGTTACCAGTCGCAATTCACCCTTTCACCCCTCACTAGTCACCTACGCTGGCAGCCGCACCAGAAACGTGGCTCCTTCGTCGGGTTGGCTCTGGGCGCTGATGGTGCCGCCGTGGCTATCGACCACGCGGAAGCAGATGGCGAGGCCCACGCCTGTTCCGGCATAGACCTGCTGACTGTGCAGGCGTTGGAAGACCTGAAAAATCCGGTCAGTGTACTTATCGTCGAACCCGATGCCGTTGTCGATCACGCTGATCTCGTACCAGCCGTGCCCGTCGGTTTCGGTACGCAGGCAGCGCACGTCAACACTGGGTATATGTTCGGGCTTATCGAGCGGCTGAAACTTGATCGCGTTGGTGAGCAGGTTCTGGAACAGTTGCCGTAGTTGCGATTCGTCGCCCGCCACCACGGGCAGGTGGTCGCGGTGCAGCACCACGCCGGTTTCGGCCATGCGCAGGTCCAGATCGGCCAACACATCGTCGAGAACCTGTTCCAGATTAACAGGCGTAAATGGCTGGCGGTGGGTGGTGATGCGCGAATAGGTGAGCAGATCATTGATGAGTTGACTCATCCGGCCTGCCGCCGATTGCATTCGGTGGAGAGCATCCTGCCCAAAATCTCCTAATTCGGTGCCGTAGCGTTCATTAATCAGGTCGCCGAAGGCGCGAATCTTGCGAAGTGGTTCCTGCAAATCGTGGCTGGCTACGTAGGCAAACTGTTGCAGGTTGTCATTGGAGTGCAGTAATTCCTGGTTGGCGGCTTCGAGTTGCTGCCGGTATAATCGGCTCTCGGTCACGTCGATAGAGGCGCTTACGAATCCGTCGCCAAACTTCACCAGCGAGGCCAAAAACCACTGCTGTCCCAGTTGCCGCTCAAACTGAACCGGCTCGCCAGAGGTCGTAACACGCAGGTAATGTTCATAGGCATAGCTCCCCTTTATCTGCGGATTGATGTCGGTCATGCGTTTGCCAATGAGCTGATCTATTGAAAACTGCAAAACTTCCGCTGCTGCCTGGTTGGCATGGACGCAGGTAAAATCGACGATCTGGTGCTGTTCGTCGCGGACGGCTTCATACTGTACTACGGACATGGGGGCCGCCGCCAACAGGCCATTGAGTAATTCGGCCTGTTTTTGCTGCGCCAACTCAGCCTGCTTAATGGGCGTGATGTCGATGTAGGATCGAATAAATCCGTCTCGCCAGGGTACGGCCTGCGTATCGAACCAGAAATCGTAACCTTCGCCCTGATACCGGTCCTGAAACCGCACCGACGAGCGTGCCTCAACCAACTCAACCCATTTGTCGAAAAAGCCGTTGCCCCCGTGGCGTGGAAATAGCTCCAGCATACCTTTGCCCACCACGTCTTCGGCAGAAAGGCCGGTAACCTGTCCGGCTGCTTTATTATAGGACTGGTACGTGAAGTCGATAATCTTACCCGTTGCATCGCGCACACTGGTAAAATGTGAAATTCCCGCCAATGCGTTGTCGATCAGGTGTTTATGGTCATCAACTTGTTGCTCTAGTCGCTGTTTTTCGGTGATGTCGGTATACGACAGCACTCCTTGCTGGTCCAGATTCGTCGCCGAAACGTCGAACAACCGGGGGTTGCTGGCATCTTCGGTGGCAAACGTAAACTGGCAGGGCGTGCCTGAATCAATCACCGCTGCCAACTGGTTAAAAATGGGGGTGTTGACCAGGTGCGGCAGGATATCGCGCAGGGTACGTCCTGGCCATTGGGCTGTTGATTGGCCGATGTCAGCGTTAGCCGCCTGATTGGCCAGCACAAGCCGCAAGTCGGTAATGGCTGATTCTGGCCCATCGGCCCGAACGGCTTCATAGACGACCATGCCATGGCGTGAAGCATCTAACACACGCTGCAACCAGGATTTTGGCACGGATTCGACTGGTAAATTCATTGAGTTTATTGAGGAATTAGCACGACTATACCTGCCAAATTTACCTCATCCGGCGGTCAAAATCGTGGCTGATGAGGAATTTAAGGGTGTTTTAAAGTCGACTTTGAGACACCATCTGCTGGGCGCGTTCAATGGTATAGTCGGCGAGGTTGATACGGCGGGTTTGCTGGCGATAGCTCACCGTGAGGGCTGGCCAGAGGGTAGTGTTGCGGCCCTGCTCGTTCATATACCAACTCTGGCAACCCGACGCCCAGACGGTGCCGGTGAGTTGCTGTTGCAGGTCGGCGTTGTGGGTTTCCTGCACGTCGGGCTTTACATCCAGAAATGCGCCCTCGCCTGCATTTTCGAGGATTTGGAGGTAATCGAGCAGGTAATTAATCTGCGATTCGACCATATGTACCACCGAATTATGGCCCAGACCGGTGTTTGGTCCCAGCAGAAACAGCAGGTTCGGAAAGCCCGAAATGGTGGTGCCCAGCAATGCCTGTGCGCCAGTTTGTGCCCACTCGTCGAGCAGGCTGCGCCCATTGCGCCCGGTCAGGGTTTGATTCAAATAGATATCGGCCACGACAAATCCCGTGCTGAAAATGACGACATCGAATGGCCTTTCCCGACCGTCGGTGGTGCGGATGCCGGTGGGCGTAACGGCCTCGATTCGGTCGGTTACCAGCTCAACGTTGGGGCGGGTGAGGGCAGGGTAATAATCGTCGGAAACCAGTACACGTTTGCACCCCAGTTTGTAGGGTGGCCACGTTTTTTGGCGCAGGCCGGGGTCGCTGATCTGGCTTTCCATATGTTTTCGGGCCTGAAACGTAGCCAGTTTATTGAGCGTGTCGTTGCCCACAAACGACAGCCCACCCAACTCATTCAGCCAGTAAAAGAAGCCACGGTGTAGTTTCTGCAAGGCGGGTATCTGGCTATAAAGCCGCTGTTGCCAGGATGCGTATTGCCGGTTGTTTCGAGGAATCACATACGGCGCAGTGCGTTGAAATACAGCGAGTTGTCCTACTACAGGAACTAGTTCGGGTACGATCTGGATGGCCGACGCCCCCGTACCAATCACGGCCACGCGCTTGCCCGCAAGGTCATAGTCGTGATTCCAGCGAGCTGAGTGAAAGGTGGTGCCGGTGAAGGTGTCCAGGCCCGGCAGCTTCGGAACGCTGGGTCGGTTGAGCGGGCCAACGGCGGCTACCACCACGCGGGCCGTGGTCACGCTGCCGTGCTGATCGGTGAGTTGCCAATGGGCCGCTTCTTCGTGCCAAACGGTCGAGATAATTTCGGTATTGAACCGAATCTGCTCCCGAATCCCGAACCGGTCCACGCACTGCTGGAGGTAGTTATGGATTTCAGGTTGGGGCGAAAAGGCCTTCGACCAGTTGGGGTTTGGCGCAAACGAGAACGAATACAGGTGCGAGGGTACGTCGCAGGCGCAACCGGGGTAGGTGTTTTCGCGCCAAGTGCCGCCCACATCGTTGGCCCGTTCAAAAACTACAAACGAGCTACGCCCACTCAGCGTCAGCCGGATGGCGGCACCCAACCCGGCAAACCCGGCACCGATAATTGCTACTTCGTAAGGCATAGAGGGAGTCGTAAGGGGGGAAGGAGTCGTAAGTCGTAAGGGTGGAAAGGGCGTACTGCTAATTTACAGGATAGGTTGACGCGCCAGCCACTTACGACCTACGACTTCTTCCCACTTACGACTTTTAGACCTATTTTTGCACAATAACCAATGTATTCAAATGACGTTCCCAGACGAACTACGTTATACGGCTGATCACGAATGGATTCGCCTCGAAGCCGACGGCACCGCCACTGTTGGCATCACCGATTTTGCCCAGCATGAACTCGGCGATATCGTTTATGTCGACATCAACACCCTTGGCCAAACGATGAATAAAGGCGACGTTTTTGGCTCGGTAGAGGCCGTTAAAACGGTGTCGGACCTGTTTTTGCCCATCGCTGGCGAGATCATGGAACTGAACGACGAAGCCGAAAAAAGCCCTGAACTCGTCAACACCGACCCCTATGGTCGCGGCTGGATCGTGCGCGTTCGCCCAACGGATGCCGCCGAGGTCGATGCGTTGATGAGCGTCGATGCCTACAAAGACCTCATTGGCCAATAAGGCTACCCGATGAAAAAGACCAGTCATCTGCTGCTTCATGCCTCGTTGGTTTGTCTTTTGTTATTGATTGTCAACTCGTTAAGTGCCAGTTCAATCTGTCAAGAAGGCTCCGCTGTTTGAGGAGCCTTTTTCATGCCATGGATATAGTCATTCGGTCAGTGCGGGTAGTGGATCGGGCGTCGCCGCATAACGGGCAGGTGGTCGATATTCTGGTCCATAACGGCCTCATTGCCAGCTTATCAGCAACCAACGGCGATATGCAACCCACAGAAGGCAGCGTGGTCATCGACGCCGAAAACGGGCATGTGTCGGCGGGGTGGGTCGATGCGCGGGCCGCCGCCAACGACCCCGGTTACGAACACCGCGAAACGCTGGGCGACCTGGCGCGGGTGGCGGCTGCGGGGGGCTTCACCGACATGGCGTTGTTGCCCAACACACAACCCGTGATCGATGCCAAAGGCACGCTGGGCTACGTGCGCCGCACCGCCGAAGGCTTCCCCACGGTACGGCTTCACCCCGTAGCGGCCATTACCAAACAGGCTGCTGGTGAGGACTTTACCGATATGATTGACCTGCACCGGGCCGGGGCCGTTGCTTTCTCTGATGGTGATCACCCGCTGCAACACCCCGATTTGCTGGTGAAGACGCTGCAATACCTGCGTCCGTTTGGTGGCCTGCTCGTCAACCGGCCCGAAGATACCCGCATGACCCGTTTTGGGCAAATGCACGAGGGTATCCAAAGCACGCGGCAGGGCCTGAAAGGGTTGCCCGCCCTAGCCGAAGTGATGGCCGTGGAGCGCGATTTGCGGTTGCTGGCTTATGTGCTGGAGACTGAACCCGCCGCGCCCGTTGCTGCCCCGATGCTGCATTTCACCTGCCTCTCTGCCGCCGAATCAGTGGCGCTCATCCGGCAGGCAAAAGCGCAGGGCCTGCCCGTAAGCTGTGACGTGGCCGCCCACCAACTGGCCTACACCGACGAGGCGTTAAGCGGATTCGATACGAATTTGAAGGTAAATCCGCCCTTCCGCAGCGCCGATGACGTGGCCGCACTCTGGGCCGGACTTGCCGACGGGACCATCGACGCGGTGGTGTCGGACCATCATCCGTTTGAAGAAGAGGCCAAAAACGTGGAATTCGACGTGGCTGAGTTTGGCATCCTGGGGGCCGAAACGGTGTTTGCGCTGCTACAGACGCACAACCAAAACCGGCTGTCGTTGCCCGACCTCATCGACCGGCTCACGACCGGCCCGCGCCGGGTATTGCGCCTGCCGCCCGTCATATTGGCCGAGGGCCAACCCGCTGTGCTTACTATCTTCGACCCTACTGCTGCGTGGACGTACGCCCGCTCACTTTCGCCTGCCAAAAACAGTCCCCTCCTGGGCCAAATGCTGACCGGAAAAGTGGTTGGCACGGTGCTGGGGGGGCATTATTCTAAACTCGTTTGATGTTTCGCCGGAACAGTCAAACTCCTTTTATGTCCTACTTCAACCATCCATTACTGAAACTACCGCTGCTGTTTGGGCTTGGGGCGGGTTTGGCCGTTTTTGCCTATTTCATGGCCTTATATGCCACGGGCCGCTCGGCGCTGTACATTATCGAAAAATACCCCCTCGACTACGGTATCCACATTATTATGATGGTGGGCGCGGTATGGTATTACCGCAAAAACGTGGGCCAAGACATGTTGCACCTCTGGGAGGGACTTACCATCTGCTACGTGGTCAACACGGTGGGCGCACTGGTGGCGGGCTGGCTGGTTTATGCAGTTATCGTTTACGTTGACCCGACCTTGTTTACGCGCTACATCAGCGACCTGATGCAGTTTCAGATCGGCGACAAAGCGGCCATGGTGAAACAGTTTGGCCCCGAAGCCTACGCTGCCCTGCTAAAACAAACCGCCGAAAGCCGCCCCGACGTGATTCCGCTGAGCATGCTGGGCAAAAAAACACTCTATACCATTTTCGTTGCCCTCATTATTTCCCTTCTCTTCCGTAAGCAGGATTATTCCGTACTAAAACCATGAATGAAAAACCTTCTACCGCCAAAATCGCCCTGAAATGGGGTGCCATTGCGGGTCTGACTACTGTAGTTTTCCAGACCATTCTCTACCTCACGGGCATGTACCTGAACACATCCCTAGGCATGGTTACGTGGGTATTCACCATCGGTGGCTTGTATTTGGCCATTGCCGAATACAAGCGCGAGAGTGGAGGCCACCTGTCCATCGGTGAAGGCGTGGGGCTGGGTGTACTCGTAGCCGTTATTCTGGGCCTGCTATCGACCTCATTTTCGCTGATTTATACGCATTTCGTCGACCCGACGGTGATGCAAAAGGGCATGGAAATGGCCCGGCAGCGGCTGGAAGATCAGGGCAACCTGACCGACGATCAGATCGAGCAGGCCATGGAAATGTCGCAGAAGTTTACGTCGCCGGGTATTTTGCTCTTGGGTGGCGTTATTGGCATGGCCCTGGTCGGCGCCATCCTATCGCTGATTATCTCGGCAATCATGCGCCGTGAACCAGCCGACCCGTTTTCGCGCTGACGGATAATCGAATCGATGATCGCTATTTTCAGAAAAGAGATTGGGCAGTTTTTTAGCTCACCCATCGCCTACATAATCCTGGGGGTGTTTTTGGGTGTGCTGGGCCTATTATTGTGGGTCTTCGCCGACACGAACCTGCTCGATTATGGCTTTGCCGAGATGGGCCAGTTTTTCACCCTTACGCCCTGGGTGTTGCTTTTCATGATTCCCGCCATCACCATGCGCTCCATTGCCGACGAAGTACGCGGCGGTACGCTCGAATGGCTCCTGACCAAGCCCGTAAGTCGGTGGGGCGTGGTGCTGGGTAAGTTTTGGGCCAACTGGCTGCTGGTGGCCTTCGCCCTGCTGCCCACCCTGATCTACTACTACAGCCTATACCAACTCGGCAACCCACCCGGCAACATCGACTCGGCGGCGGTGGCGGGGTCGTATGTGGGCTTGCTATTGCTGGCCGGTGTGTTTGTGGCCGTGGGGCTGTGGGCCTCGTCGCTCAATGAGAATCAGGTGGTGGCGTTTGTGATCGGGGCGTTGGTGAGTCTGGTGCTGTATGCAGGCCTCAGCACCCTGAGCAGCCTGCTCGGCACCACCAGCCTGGCCTACTGGCTCAGCTACATCAGCCTCGACAATCAATACGAAGCCCTGGGTCGCGGCCTCATCGACACCCGCAACGTAATCTATCTCCTCAGCCTGACTACGCTGTTTCTGGCCCTCACCGAACGGCGATTGAGAAGCACATGACTATTGGTCTGTTTCAAAAAATCATGCGCTGGCTGGCCATTGGCTGGACCATCGCTATCTTCCTCGGCATGTCTATCCCCGGCGACGGGATGCCCGATCTGGGCAACTCGCGCGACAAGTGGGTGCATGGATTTGCCTTTTTCGGGGTCGCCGTGTTGTGGCGGCTGGCGGGCTGGACGTGGCAACGTACGTTGCTGTTTGGCGTTGGCTATGCCATTGGCACCGAAATGTATCAGGGCGTGGTTACCTCCCTCGGCCGCAGCGGTGACTGGCAGGATGCCCTCGCCGACACCACCGGCCTGTGTATTGGGTTGCTGGTTATGCAGGTGTTCACTTTTCTGTCAGTAAAAAACCCTGTTACGAAGCCGTAACAGGGTTTTTTACTGACAGGAACAGCCGGGCTCTACTGCCGGATGACTTTGTTGCACCGGTCGGCGATGATCTTGTAGGACTGTACGTAGCCGAGTTCGCCAGAGCGGCTCAGGTCGGTGCAGCCGCCTACTTCGTCGCCCGAATCGTAGCGAACAATACCGCGCAGGTAATAGGCTTCGGCGTGGCGTGGGTTCAGTTTCACCGTGCTGTTGCAGTCGATGAGTGCCCCTTTCTGATCACCCATCGACGACCGGATGATGCCCCGGATAAAATATGATTCTGAACTGGTTGGGTTCAACTCAACGGCCCGGTTCAGGTCGGCCAACGCTGGTTTGCTGTCGCCGTTCGAGTTTTTCAGGATACCCCGCACCAGGTAGGCATCGGAGCGGTCGTCGTTCAGTTCCGCTACCTTATAACGGTCCTGCACCACCGTAGACAGTAGCGGCAAGAGGTTCTGCGTAATAAACTCACTGTAATACGCTTTGGTAGTCTGCAAACTCCGGTTATCCATTTCGATGGCTTTGTCGAGGTCGGTTAGTGCCAGTTTGTTCGATCCCGTGCGGCTGCGGCAGAAACCCCGGCTGAAGAATGCTTTGTAGTGGTTGGGGTTCAGTTCCAGCGTCTTGTTGTAGTCGGCCACGGCGTTCTCAAAATCGGCCATGCGGGTTTTCACCAGACCACGCTTGTAGAACAGGTCGGCGTCCTGCGGGTTGAGTTCAATTGACCGCGAAAAATCGGCCAGCGCACCCTTATAATCTTCGGTTTTGAACCGCGAATAACCCCGGCCCGCCAGCGCGTTGATCTTGTTCGGTGATTTTTCGAGGGCCAGGCCAAAGTCAGATAGGGCACCCCGGTAGTCGGTAAGCTGGTTTTTGCAGTTACCACGGGCCGTCAGCACGTTGGCATCGTTGGGCGAAATAGACGCGGCCTTATTGAAATCGGTGAGCGCACTGGCCAGATAATTCATCTGCGACCGGCAAACACCCCGATTGTAGTACAGAAAGGCATCATTTGGGCTTAACTCAATTGACCGGTTGAAATCCTGCATAGCGCCCCGGAAGTCTTCTAGTTTCGACCGGCTCATGCCCCGGTAGAGGAATGCGTTGGCATCTTGTGGGTTTAGTTCGATGGCCTGGTCGAGGTCGCCAACAGCGCCCTGAATGTCGTTGAGGCTGCTTTTAGCTAATGCCCGGTTATAATAGCTAGCCGAGTTTTCGGGGTTCATGATGATGGCCGTGGTGAAGGCCTGCAATGCACCCGTGAAATCTTTGGCGTTGCTTTTCTGAACACCTTCATTAAAAAAGTCGACGGCGGTTTGTTGCGCTTGTGAGCTACTGGTAGCCAGTAGTCCAATCCCAAGCGCGAGCAAGGGTACATAAAATCGTTTCATTGAAGCTGGTTTTATGGGTTGTTTTGTCCTCAGACAGTCAAAACTAATCGGCTAACTTGTTGTATGCAATGGTCTTGAAAAAGAAACATGAAAAAAGCATCGTAAATCATTTTATCATATATA
>JBBRMP010000197.1:0-10634 GCA_038230755.1 Cytophagales bacterium
TCGCTGGATTCCTCCCCAGGCTTACACTGATTTAGCGACATTACGCCAAGCATTGAATTCAATTTGGGCCAAATTTGGCACCGAGTACAAGATCAATTTTTCGGCGGTAAAAACTTAAAATAATTCTGTCCGACTACTTACTATCTTTTTTGTAAAAGCCGCATCGGTGGCAACTTCGATTACGTAGCGTTCGGCCTCAGGCACACCGGGCCAATACAGGTGAGTAGTTCGGCCCAGCACGAATTGAATGGGTAGGACGGGCGACTTATCGGGAGTTTTAGTGAGTTTAGGTAGAGTCTTTTCGGCATGGTCGGTCATCACGGCCCGGCACAAAGGATGAAACTGCCTAACGCCACCACAATAGCTCATAATAGTGCCGTCAAGGAAGGTAGTCTCCAGCGAAGCCGAGTAGCATTCTCCCTCAATGCGTGAACAGTAGTCAATAGGCCCACCTGGCCAGTTGCAGTTGTGCGAGTGAGGCGAGTTGAAGTTATGCCCAAATTCATGGGTGATGGGTCCTGAGCCATAAAGAGGCGAAAGTGAATAGGCTCCACCTAAACTGCCAAGGCCTCCATAGACGCCGGGTTTGGTATACAGATAACAGACTTTGTCGTAAGAAACATCCTTAAAGGATTTAGACCAAACGTTGACGAATATGTTAAATAGCGACTGCCCGTATGCAGGGCCCCTGTACGGGTCATCTTCTGTGTCTTTCCAGATGTGAATGCGCACCACTACCAACTGCGTGTTTATGTCGCGCTCGAAGATTTTTGATACTGCTTCGATGTTGGTCAATAAGTAGTCGAGCTAAAATAAGAGACACAAGTATATTTTTAATACACTGACAGTCAGATAGTTAATCAGCAATAAAGCGTCGTTCTTTTTCGCTCACCTACTTACCTCGCGGTAGATAGCACTTGTATCTTTGGTGTAGGCCAGATACGTATCCGAGTCTATTTCTACGGCGACGCGGCAGATGTTGCGCGGGGTAGTAGCGCGGCGGGCATTTTGGCGGGCTAGCAACAGGTATGCCTGCCCCATCAGCCGAATGGTGCTGTCGGGCAGGTTTTGGTCGCTCACCCCGCAAGCAAGGGCGGGTGGCTGGGCTTCGGTTTTGGGTACGTTCGGTACGGGTTGTGCCAGGGTGGGTAGTGCCAGCAGATAGCAAAGCGAACAGACGAGAGCGTAGAAACGGTTCATGGGTGTACGTGTGGGGTTAGAAGTAAATGAATTGATTTTCAGATTGTTACAGCACCACAAACTCGACGCGGCGGTTCTTTTTGCGGTTGTCTTCGGTGGTGTTGGGGGCTATGGGGTCTAGCGGGCCACGGCCCACGGGCTGCATCCGGGCGGGGGCAATGCCTTGTTTGGCCAGATACCCGATCACCGATCCGCAACGGTCGCGGCTGAGTTTCAGGTTCAGGTCGAAGTCGCCCGCGTTGTCGGTGTGGCCGCGTATTTCGATGCGGAGGGTCGGGTTTTGGGTCATCAGCTTCACCAGTTCGTCCAACTGCACCCCCGATTCGGGGCGTAAGACGGGGCTGCTCTGGTCGAAATAGAGGTTGGTCAGCACGATGGCTTTGCCTTTTTCGATGGTGCCAAAACTCGTTCTCGTCTCGATCACCTGCGCCGTGGGGGCCGCCGGGGTTGCCGCCGCCACGGGCGTAAGCAGCAAATCGCGCTTAAGGGTGTTGTTTTTCAGGGCTTCCTGCGGTTTGAACAGGGACTGGTAGTTCTCGAAGCCCGCCGCTTTTACGCCGATGATGTAGTCGCGCCCCGGAGCCAGCAGCACCGTCGTTTTGTCGTAGGTGGTTTCGGTGATCTGCCGTTGTTTGCTGTCGGCGGCAAGCAGCATCACGGTGGCGTCTAAAACGGGCTTGCGCGTGGTGACCGAGAGCGTGCGGAACGTGAACTCATAGGCCGTGCGCGCCAGCCGGATCACCACCGGGCGGGCCAGGGTGTCGGTGGCCATGAACGAGCGCGTGGCCGGGCCGTAGCCAACGGCGGTAGCAGTGAGGTCGATGCGGACACCGTCGGGGGCGGTCAGCAGCGGTGGCGAGATGCTGCCCACAGTGGCACCGGTCACGTTGAGTTGCGCGCCAATGGCCTCGCCCGTAAACTGGTCAGTAATCGAGAGTATGATGGTCTGGGTTTTCCTCGGCAACGTACCCAGCCTGAACACCACGTCGGTCTGCTCTTTGTCAACCAGCAGCGGCTGCGTTTTGGGGGTATAGCCGGGGACTTCGCACGTGAGGTCATACGAACCGATACCTGGCAGCGGGGTGGTGGCCATGCCCGTTTCGGGGTCGGTCGTGAGGGTTTGGGTGCTGTTGGTTGCCCTGGCCACGAGCTGGAAGACGGCCTTGCCCAGCGGCTTGCCCGTCTGTATATCCACCGCCGAGGCTTTCAGCGCAAACGTGATGCGGTCGAGCTTCGCCTCGAATTCGTAGATTTTGCCGCCATCGGCCAGCTCAATCACCAGACTCCGGCTTACCGACGTGTAGCCCGGCGCGGTCGCCTGCAGCTCAACGGCGTCCGTGGCGGTGTAGGTCAGTTCGGTCTGGCCGGTGGGCAGGGCCTGGGTGTTGCGCCCATCGGTGGTTTTGGATCGGATGGTGAGCGTGGCGGTGGGCAGCAACGTACCAGTGGCCAGATTGAGTACCCGCACTTTCAGCACCGACGGGCGCGTTTTCATGATTTTCAATACCAGCCGTTTATTGGCCACAATGTCGTTTACGGTGGCCTGGGCGGTGGTATAGCCCGGCGCCGAGGCGCGGATTGTCACTGAGGTGTGGGGCGGCAACTGCGCCGCATACCCCCGCGCCCCGGCACTGAACGTGGTTTCGTAGGGTGTTTTACCCGTTACGTCTGTGAGCAACACGGTTGCCTGCCGCAGCGTAGAGTCGGTCTCCACGTCGCGTACCAGCACAATCACGTTGAGGGGTTCGGCCGTAGCAGCGGGCGGTGTGGCCGACGCTGAAACAGGCGGGGCCGTCACGTTGAGGGCCGTCGGCCTGGGAATTGTGGCCGATGTACCTGCCGAGTCGGCGTGGGCGGCAAGCAGGCGGGCAGCATCCTGCTGTCGGCGCAGTGAGTCCTCGACGGTGAACTGGGTGAGCCGCTTTTCGGCGACCTGCTCGGCGGATAGTTTTTCTACGGTTGGGCCGGCCACCTGCGCCGTTACAATGACCTCTTCATCGGCTGCTGGGGCCGGGCGGGCGGTGGGCAGTGGGCGGGGCGGGGTTGTTGCGGCGGCGGGCGTGGGTGTGACGGGGGGTGGTTCGGCGGCGGCGAGTGGTTCGTCTTTCAGAATGATGATGTCGCCTGTTTGGCTGGCGGCCAGTGTTTTCACCGAAAACAGTTTCAGGTCACGGGCCACCACCTCGCAGGTTGCAAACAGGTCGCGGCTGATGGCGACCGTGCGGGTGCGGTAGTCAGGTACGTTGACGGTAAGGGTATAGTCGGCGTTGGTCGGAATCAGCGCGGTGTAGCGGCCATCGGTGGGGCTGTTTTCGAGGGTGGCGTAGAGCTTGCCCGTGCCGGTTTCGGTGATGTTGAGGCGCGTGGCAATGGGTGCGCCCGTGAGCGAGTCGGTCACGAATCCCTGCACCGTCCCCATCTTGAAAGGCCGCAGGGTTTCGGGCACGGCGGTGGTGTAGATATCGCCATCCGAGACGTAATACATCAGGTCGCCGCAGGCACTGATGGCCACTGACTGGTCGGAGCGTTTGGTGTTGATAAACGCCAGCGGGACGGGGTCACTCCAGGTACCATCGTCCTGAAAGCGAGCCATGTAGAGATCGAAGTCGCCTTTGCCGTCGGCCTTGATCGACGAGAACACGAGCGTCTTGCCGTCGGCCATGATGCGCGGGGCTTTTTCGCAGGCCATGTTGACCGGGGCGGGCAGTTCGATGGGCCGTTTCCACTGCCCGTCGCGGTTTTTTTCGGCCATCATCAGGCTGTAACAGACCTGCTGGGTCTCGCCTTTTGTGGTCAGGTTTTCCCGCACGAAATACAGTTGCCGACCGTCGGGCGAGATGCTGGGGAAGCCTTCGTAACCCGGCGTGTTGATGGCCGGACCAATGTTTGTGGGCTGGCTCCAGCCGTAGCGTTCGCGGATGCTGTAGTAAATGTCTTCGCGCCCAAAACCCACGCCTTTTATGGAATAATTGGCGAAGAAAAACAGCGTGTTGCCATCGTAGCTGATGCTTGGCCCACCCATTACGGGGGTTATGCCAGTATCGAATCGGTTGATTGCCTCGATATTCTTAGGTGGTAACCACTCTCCGCCGGGGTGTCGCCGCACCTCGAACAGCCCGAAAAACTCCGTCGATAACTTGTTCTCTATCGCCTGCTGATTGCCTTCGTCGCTGATTTTAGGCACTTTCCTGGTTCCGCTGACAAAAATCCCATACCGGCTCGACTGGAAAATGAGCGTTCGCCCGTCGGCACTGATGGAGGGGGCATACTCCGTTTCGTCAGATAGGTTGATTGGTTCGGGCAGGCGTTTCCGTGCCTGTCCAACCAGGCTCAGGCTACTCATTAGCAGCAGTAACGTAAGGATCTGTTTCATCGTTGCAGCGTGATTTTCAGCCCTACACCGGGTTCCTGACGCCTGTTCACGGCCACTTTAAACGGAGATAACGTGCCCTGTGCGGCGACAAGCCCATCGCGGAAAGCCGCCGCTACCCGCAGTAGTTCGGCCTGGTCTGACCCCGAAAATTCGAGCAGCACCGCGCCGTTGGGCGTGAGGTTTCCCCAGGCTTTGGCTTGTTTGTACCCCTCCGAATCGGCCCGGAAACCCGCCAGCCAGTCGGTGGTGAGTTGCGTGAGCCACGTACGTTCCTGGGCCGAATACGTGCTGTCGGGGCGGGTAAGCGGGCGAAGGGGGCACCCGGCCAGTTCCTTCAGACCCGGTGCCGAGGGGCACTTGTCGGCACTGTCCTTGAGGCCGTCGCGGTCGGTGTCGGGGCAACCGCCCAGTTCGGGCAGGCCCGCCGCAGTGGGGCACTCGTCGTCTTTGTCGGGTACGTTGTCGCCGTCTTTGTCGGGGCACCCGTTGAATTTTTGGGGTCCGGCTTCGTTGGGGCAGGCGTCGTTTTTGTCGAAAATACCATCGCCGTCAGCATCGGGGCAGCCGTTGGTTTCTTTGGGGCCTTTCTCATTGGGGCAGGCATCGTCCTGGTCGCGGATTCCGTCTTCGTCGGCGTCGGGACATCCCCAGAACGTCCAGAGTCCTTTCACGTTGGGGCACAGGTCTTTGCTGTCCGAGACGTTGTCGCCGTCGCGGTCTTTGGCGCGTTTGGGGGCAATCGGAATGGTCATACCAGCCAGAAAACCCACCGGGGCTTTGTTGTCGCTGAAGAAGCCGAGCAGGTTGTCGGCCCCAATCGTGAAAATGGTAACCCGCAGGTGTGTACCCAGCGTAACGGTGCTGAACCGGCTATCGTAGTGCCCCGACACGGCGAAGTCGGCGCCGGGGCTTTCGTAGCGCGGGCCAACGGAGAGTTGCGTGGCCAGGTCATTGCTTTTCAGCACGGCCCCCGCAAACCAGCTTTCTGACAGCCGCCCGTCGAGTTGCACAACCAGGGTGGTGGGCAGGGTGTAGGTTTGGGCTACGGTGACGGGGACATCGGTCAGGCCCAGCCGGGGGCGCAGGGCGGCCAGGTACGCGGTCGTGGTGGTTGGCCCGCCCAGGTCGCGCAGGGCCAGCGTACCCGTTTTCGCCCCCGCCCGTTGCGTCTGCACAGCCCCGTACCGAATTGACCCCACGTCGATCAGGGCCAGGCCCAGGCGCAACCGGTATTTGGTCTTGGCCACGTCGGGCACCTGCCGCCCGTTCAGTGGGTAGCGGTACAGTTCATGTTGTGGCCGGAACTCGTAGGTTAGGCCCAGGTCGAAGCCCGTACCGCTGCCCGGCGACGTACCCAGCAGCCAGTCGGTAGCCGAGAATTTTTCGGTAAATGCGGGGTCCGAAACGGCGTAGTCGGCCGAGGTGAGGGCATAGGCTAGGTTGCCCGAAGCCGGGGCTGAAAATGTACCGGCCACGTTGAGATAGCCCGTCTGAATGCCGCGCAGCAGCTTGACCGTGCCGCCAACTTTGAGGTAGTGTTTCTGAATGTCGAGTACTGAAGCGGCGTAGCTGACACCATATTCGGTGAAGGTGTTGGTCGAAAACGACAGGTTAGTGGCCGAAAACGCCGCCGGGTTGCCGCCCAGCCAATCGGTCAGCGCACCGCCACTCGTCAGCGACACGGCAGAGCGGTAGCGCGTGGTGAACGCGGCGGCATGGCGCGGCCTGAACTGCATCATCACGCCCGGCCCGCGCAGGTCCTGCGCCGAGACGCCCAGCGACTGCCCCCCACTAACAAGCCGCTCACTCCGCAGCAGGAGCGTTTCGACGCCGACGGGGTTTGGCGAAAACTGCATCGATCCCAGCCCGATCTGTACCATACCGCCCCACCGCGAATCGGCGATGGAACTGGGGTTGAGGTGGACGCTGCTAAGACCGGCGTAGTTGCTGGTTTCGAGGGTGGTTAGTTGCTGCGCAGCGGCCCAAGTGGGCAGCAACAGGGCGCAGACTGTCAGGTAAACGATTGAACGGATGGTGGTGGGCATAAGCGGAAAGCTACTTGGGAAGAGAACGGAAACCCCAATTTAGGCTCGTTGTTTCCTTCTCTACTGTCCGGCGTTTTCGCAAATCACGTTGCGAAGCGTGGCTGGTTTCGCAAGGCCTTTCGCAAGTCGTAAGTACCTGATAATCAATAGCCTTCCGCGCTTTTTGGTAGGGCAGTGAAGTCGTCGGCGAAGACGGCGCGGCCCGTATAGCTGTTGCTGATGCGGACGTTATCATACATAGCCGACCCTTTCGAGTCGAAACTAAGGCTGATGAGCTGGCCGTTGGGTACGTTGTTGGGGCTGTTGGTGAGCAGTTCGTTACCCGCCCAAATCCTGAGCCGGCCGGCCTTCCACTCGTATGTTAGGTGCGTCCACTCGTAGAATAACCGGGGCAACAACAGCGAATAGCCATTCGAGTCGGTATCTTTCTTCGGCAGTTGATTCCGGCGCGAAAACTCGCTGCACCCGTTGCGGCTCGTCACAAACGAAAATTGGGCATTGTTGCTAAAATCCAGCGTCAGATGATGCTCGTAGCAGCTAATGGCGTAGTCGTCGGGCGAGTACTTGATGTCGTACTCCACCCTTAGGCTATCGGTGGTAATAGGGAAGTGTTGCGCCCGCAACATGCGAAGTACATAGTTGCTTCGGTGCGATGGGTTCTGAAACTCGTCGGGGTGGAAAAACAGCATCCCGTCGCGGTAGAATTTGCGGTAGGGGAAATTGGTGTTTACCCAGCCAGCACTTTCGTACCAGCAAGCCCAGCCGTGCGACTGCACGTAGACATACACGTTTTTGAGTAGCTGACGGCGGTGGTAGACTCCAACGAGGTGCAGGCCCGGCTTGTAGAAATCGAACGTGTAGGTGCCCGCAGGCTGCGTGAGCGTTGCCTCGCTGTGTTCGGTAATACCCCGGTTTGCCCCAAACCTAAGCTGGATAGAGTCAATCCCCAACCGGCTGAAATCATAGGCGATGGTCACCCTGGCGGGGTTGCGGACGTTGTTTTGGTGCGTTACCCGAACGGTGAGGCCAGCAATTTCGGCGGGTGTCAGGGTGCGGGTGGGGCGGTAGACGTGCAGGTAGTAGTAGCCCGCCCAGGCCAGCAACGCCGCCAGACTCAGGCCCAGCCCCAACCGCCAGCTACTAGGCCGGGGTGGCAGCAGTTGAATGACCGTCGGGTTGCTATTGGTTGGGAGCACCTCCCGCCGGGGCGCAAACAGCGTAATCAGCGTGGTATGGGCAATGGGGGGTGCCGCAGGGGGGCGGTGCTGTTCCTGAAAGTGGCTAAAGCTATCGAAGCCAACGTACCCCGCCACTACCTCACGGGTGTTGTTGCTGGGGGCGGTGGGCGAGTGTTCGTTCAGAAAACGACTGAGCGTATCATTTGAGAGGCGGACTTTCGCGTCGGTGACTTTACCCCACCTGGCTTCGATGGTGTCAACGATGTCGATGGATAACTCATCCAGAAACGTTTCTTTCACCGGTATGTTGGCCAGCCCTGCAAACGAATCGCCGTGGTTGGCAGCCCATTTGTCCGCCCACTCGTCGGTCAGTTTGGCCGTCAACTCGTCGCGGAGGGCGTCGATGAACGGCTTTAGTAGGTTTTCTGCTTTTCGATTCCGTTTTTGAGGTGCGTCTTCCGTTACCATCCCTTCTTACTTAACTGGCGTTACGTATACAGGGTAAAATTACATGGTTAAGGCGGCAACTCGCTCAAAGTCAACTAGCTATTTTAATAGGTTAGTGTATAAATACGGGTCATGTTTCGTCTACAACCAAAACCCACGAAAAAGTCGTACAGGCGTAATATCCCAAAAGGTTTTGTCTTGTCCTGACACTCACCAAACCCGTAATCGGTCTGCCAACGGAACAGGCTTACAACCATCTTCCATCGGGCGGGGTCTTGTGCTAAAATCGCCCGTA
Organism: Cytophagales bacterium; assembly: GCA_038230755.1. Classification (GTDB taxonomy): domain Bacteria; phylum Bacteroidota; class Bacteroidia; order Cytophagales; family Spirosomataceae; genus Fibrella. The sequence continues at coordinate 8,539 of JBBRMP010000197.1, forward strand.
TGAAAACGCTTCGAGGATTGGTATTGCTGTTGTTGATGGCTGGCTGTAAATCCGAGACGGTGCCTATCCAAAGCACCGCCCAACAGGACAGTGTTGTCGAAATTGTTACAGCATCTTGGTCGTATCATCAGTTCATTCTCAAACCATCAGCCGCCAATCCGACTGACCGTTACCTGATTACGAATTTCCCCGACAGCCTGAAAAGTCAGCTACTCGCCACTTACAAACCGCGAGCCGTAGCATTTACGGGCGTTATCTCCCGGGTCAAAGCAACCGTATATAAGACAGGGCCAGCCGATGGCTTAGACCCTGATTATGAGTTACCCACTATTCAGTTAACGGCTATCCGGCTGAAGTGACGGCTCGTTTAGCGGAGTGGTACCGGGCGGCGTTCCGCTCCGCTGTGAAAAGCAGTCAAAGAATGTATCAAACAGCGGAGTACCACCGCACGGGCGGCCCCGTCCGCTAAACACCCCACTACACCCTCCCTGTCATTTTTGTTAATGCCAACAACTGGTCGCCGACTTCGGGGGTGATTTGGCCGGGTTTCAGCCGCCATTGCCAGCTATAGCCGCCCAGACCAGGGGTGTTCATGCGGTTTTCTTCGTTCAGGTTCAACACGTCCTGAATAGGCATAATGGCCAGCCGCGCCGTCGATTGCATAGTCATCCGCGCCATCAACGACACGACGTTGTCGTCCGTTACGGGCACACCGAAGTACTCGTTCAGGCGCTCGCGAAGGTCGTCGGCACCCTGCCGAAACCAGCCCAGCGTGGTGTTATTGTCATGGGTGCCGGTGTAGACCACATTGTTGAGCGTGTGATTATGCCCAATATGCGACGACGTAGGCAGGTCGTCACCGAAGCCAAATTGGGCCACCCGCATACCCGGAATGCCATAATGCCGCAGAAACGGCTGTATCTCGGCCGACCGCGCTCCGAGGTCTTCAGCAATGAGCGGCAACTGCACAAACTGCCGGTACATGGCCTGAATGAACGCCTCTATAGGCGCCTTCACCCACGTACCCACCTTGGCCGTTGGCTCTGTTGCCGGAATCTCCCAGTACGTTTCAAAGCCCAAAAAATGGTCGAGGCGCGTGAGGCTATAGAGCGACATCTGGTGCCGCATCCGCCGAATCCACCAGGCAAAACCTGTGCGCTCATGCTCTTCCCAGTCATAAATCGGGTTACCCCAACGCTGCCCATCAGCCGAAAAATAGTCGGGTGGTGCGCCCGCTACGAACAGGGGAAGCCCGCCTTCGTCGAGTTTGAAGAGCGTTTTATTACCCCATACGTCGGCGCTGTTTTGCTGTACATAAATCGGAATATCGCCAATGATGTGGATCTTCCGGGTGTAGCAATAGCTGATGAGGTCATTCCACTGCTGAAAAAATAAATACTGTAACACCTTGATAGTCAGCATTTCATGCGCCAGTCGTTCGGTTTGAGCACCCATTTCGGCCTCGTCGCGACGCACCAGCGCATCGGGCCAGTTATTCCAGGTCGGAATGTTCAGATCCTGTTGCAGGGCTACAAACAGGGCGTAGTCGTCGAGCCAGTTGGCCTGTTGGTAGCAGAACGTATCGAAGCCCAGGCCGACGGTAGTCAACCCCTGCTCAATGAACGTTTCGGCGGCCTTAAGCAGCAGCGGTTGCTTTTTCGACCAGGCCGTGGCCATCGACGCCTCAGTGTTCTGCCATTCCAGTGCCAGCAAGCCCACGTCTTCAGCAGGCAACAGGCCTTGCTCCACCAGCCGGTCGAAACTGATCAGGAGCGTGTTACCGGCAAAGGCCGATGGACTGCTGTAGGGCGAAAAACCCGCACCGGGATCGAGGGGCGTAAGGGGCAGAATTTGCCAGTAGGTCTGGCCGGTAGCAGCCAGAAAATCAGCAAATCGGTAGGCCTCCGGGCCAAGATCACCCACCCCGTGGGGCGAGGGCAAGGAGGAAATATGGAGCAGGATACCGCTCTGACGAAGTTGCAACATGAAGTAAAGACGTTGAGTAACACGTTCTCCTCTCAACTTCATGGCTTGCCCAATGGTTTCGGGGCATTTGTAGGGGCGGGCCATCGTGCCCGCCCTAGCTTGTAATTACA
>JBBRMP010000198.1:0-10590 GCA_038230755.1 Cytophagales bacterium
AATATGCTCTTGAATTCCAGTCCTTTAGCCAGACTCAGCGTAGCCGCCAGACTGCCCAGCGTGGTTTGCGTGTTCTGGATATACCGGCGGCCCATGAGCCGGTGTACCGAACTGAACGTGCCTTCGGCGTAGGGGTAGTCGCGGTTGTTGGCATAGCTACCGTCGGCGTAGGTAACGGGCAAAAACGGGAAGTCCTCCACGATTTGCCGGGCTACTGCGTCGTTGACGTCCACGAGGTTTTCTGACTGGTTGTTATAGCTCACGGTGCCGCTTACTTTCAACCATTTTTTCACCTGATCGTCAATCGTGAACCGGGTCGAATAGCGTTTCAGGTACGACGTTTTAATCAGCCCTTCGTCGTCGCGGTAGCCCAGCGAGAGCGAATATTGGGTGCGTTCGTTGCCGCCGCTGAACCCCAACTGATGGTTTTGCGACAGCGCGTTTTGGGCTGATTCCTTAAACCAGTCGGTATCGTAGAGCGGGTTGAGGTTCGAGTCAAACACGCCGGGAAACTTGGCGCTGTAATCGGCTCTTCTTTTCTTTGGGTCAAGGTAGGCCCACTTGCCAGCCGCCCAGCCCACGGAGTCATACTTGGCCATGTTGGCATAGGCCAGATCTTCAGTGGCCAGATACTGTTGGGCGTTGAGCACGTGGGGCCGGTTGGGTCCAATGGTATTAGTGCCAATCTGCGCGTCGTAGGTGATGCGGCTTTCGCCCGCTTTGCCTTTTCGGGTCGTCACCAGAATAACGCCGTTGGCACCCCGTGCCCCATAAATGGCGGTGGAGGAGGCATCTTTCAGCACCTCCACCGACACAATGTCGTTGGGGTTGATGAAGTCGATGGCGTTGCTAAACTGGTCGCCCGTGCCTTGGGGCAAAAACACACCATCGACCACGTAAAGTGGGTTGTTCGACGAGTTGATGGAACTGAACCTGCGAATACGCACGGTGGTTCGCCCGCCGGGCCGTCCCGAATTGGTGTTGACCTGCACACCGGCCATCCGCCCCGACAGGGCCTGGTTGAGCGACGCCGTTGGGCGTTCCTGCAGTTGCGCTTCTTTCACAGAGGCCACCGCGCCGGTCAAATCCGATTTGCGGGTGGTGCAGTAACCAATCACCACAAATTCGTCGAGCGTTTTGGCGTCGCCTTTCAGATTCACATTAACGTTAACCTGAGCGCCTATGGCTACCTCTTGCGATATGTAGCCCACAAACGAGAACACCAGTACGGCGTTGGCATCGGGCACGTCGATTTTGTAGCGGCCTTCGGCATCGGTGACGGTGCCGCGCTGAGTACCTTTCAAAACGACACTTACGCCGGGCAGGCCGTCGCCAGCTTCTTCGGTTACGCGCCCTGTTACTGTTTTGTCCACTAGTTTCAGGGTCGATGGTCCCGCCGTGTGCGTAGGTGGCATGGTGCCGGGTGGTATTCCGGCGGCGTGTGAGAGCGTCAGACACGAGCAGGCCAATAGGCCTTGTGCCATAAACAGCCTCGTAATCCTGCCTGGCAGGGTACGTGGTCGTAACGGTGTTTACATAGATTATTTTGCCGTTGAGAGCGGCGTTTACAGGAAGGAATTAATGGGGTATTAAAAGCCTATAATTCCCAGGCAAAGCGAATCTACTTTTATCGAGGTATTATATTTTTCAACTAATTAGTTGGCCTATTTATAAAAAACAATTGTTCTCAAGTATAAATACCAATTTAAGGTAGTTGTATTTTATAAATATTTATTATTATCTTTTGTTGAGTATAAATACAAAAAAGAACCCCCTGATTTGCAGCGGGCAATGGGTTGCCTTGTGCAAATCAGGGGGTTGATACTGAATTAATTAGTACTTGCCAGCTACTTGTCAAGGCCCATCGTTCGGCGTGGAATGATCTGTCATTAGCCACATTCCCACCACATTGAACGTTGGACCTTGACGAGTAGCCGGTAAACACACAAAGTTATACAAATGAACGCATAAAATGCATAAATTCGGATTTGTTGTAGGAACGGTATTTGCCGTTGGATCTAACGATCCTCGCCCGCTACTTCCCCAGCAACTCAACCAGCAGCCGGTCGGCTTTGTAGATGTAGCGGAGGGCGGCGGCGATACCCCCGGCATGGACCGAGATGGACCGGTTGGCGTCGGGCACGAAGATGAACGCGCCGGGCAGGCTTTCCATGTTGCCGTCGAAGACGAGGCCTACGGCTTCCAGCTTTTTGTTGATCATTGGACTCCCCGAATTACCACCGATGATGTCGTTGGTGGAGATGAAGCACATGGGCTGTTTCAGCAGTTCGGCGGGCGGGTTGGCCCAGCGGGCGGGCAGGTTCCAGGGCGCTTTGCCACCAAATGAATACGACCGGTCATATAGCCCCGCGAAGGTGGTGATGACGGGGGCAACGGTCCCGTTGTAGGGGTAACCTTTCACCACGCCGTCGTTGATGCGGAGCGAAAACGTGGCGTCGGGGGGAATGGCCGTGCCGTAGGTGGCAAACAGCAGACGGCCCAGTTGGCTGCGCAGCACCTCTTGTCGGGCGGTACTTTGGCGAACCTGTTCGTTGGCCACCAGAAACCGTTTGCCCCCAATCCGCCCCAGCACCAGCAGCGGGTCGGTAGAGTTGGTGAGTGCCTCTACGCCTTTGGCAATCAGCCCTTCCTGCACCATCCGATTGCCGATTTTTGAGTTCGCCAACAGGTACGCCGCCGCCTCGCTTGGGGTACGCAATTGGCCATTGGGGCCGGTGAGGGCCGTTTTTACGTAAGGATCATCCTTGCCGAGTGCCGCCTGTGCTTCGCTCAGGTGGGCCGCCAGATAGGCCTCCTCCAACGCCCGGCTTTTGGGTTTGGGCACCTCGTCAAGCATAGCCGAGGCTTGTTTCAACACGCGGGGGTTTTGGGTGGCGGCTTCGGTGAGCAGTCCCAGCGTAAGGGCGGCGGTCAGGGTTTCGCCCGTTGCGAGGGGGTTGGGTGCCAGGAATGTGTAGTCGTTGAAGGTGGCCTGTTGTTGAGAAATCGTCGCGGCGATGTCGGTCCAGAGGGCCACGGAACCGCCTTTTTTCTGCGCGTCGGCTTTGAATTGCTTCTCAAAAGCGGCTTTGCGAGCCAATAAATACGGGTCGCGCAGCCCGTCGAGCTGACCTTTGTAGGCTTTGATGCTGTTTTCCAATCCAAAGATTTCGTTCAGCACCGAATCACTTTTAGCGGTGGCATTATAGGTCTGTAACGCGGCTGACCGGCTACGCAGCAGGGTCAGTAACTGAGGCATCCGTTGGTCCCGGTCAAATTCCAGTTCCGATATTGTTTTCAGGCGTTCGGTGCTGCCGGGATTGCCCGTCACAAACGTGGGTTCGCCCTCGCGGATGCCGTTGGGGTTGAACTTGAAAAAGTGGGTCGTTTTCAGGGCTTTGCCTTTGTCGTAGACCCGGAAAAACGAGCAGTCCAGCGCGTAGCGGGGGTAAGTGAAGTTGTCGTAATCACCACCGAAAAAGCCGAGCTGTAGTTCGGGCATAAACACCAGCCGGATGTCAGTATAGCGTTTAAAGCCGTAGAGGGCATATTTTCCGCCGTTATAGAACGTAATCGTCTGTAGTTCCAGCCCCTGCCAGCCGGGCTTGTTGGTGTAGTCGATCTTGATGGCACCGAAGATTTTTTCGCGGGCGTTCACCTGCGCGGCATCGTCGGCACCGGCCGCTGCTACAGCATCCTGCACTCGTTTGGTGATGTCTTCCAGCTTCACCAACTGCTCCACAAACAGCCCTTCCACGGGCCGTTCTTCGGCGGCCGTTCTGGCAAAAAAGCCCGTAGCGTTCAGGTCTTCCCCTTTCCGCGCCACACCCGTTCCCGACTCGCGGGCGCAGTGGTGGTTGGTCATCACCAGCCCGTTGGCCGACACGAACGAGGCCGAGCAATAATCGGCAAACCGTAACGACGCCAGCCGGGCTTCGTCGAACCAGTTGGCATCGGGCGCAAAGCCGTATGTTTTCTTGAAATAGTCCGTCGGTGGGTTGTCGAATGTCCACATCTTGCCCATGTCGAACGGTCCGGCCTGAACGGTATCAGCCGGATTTTTAGGGACAGTGGGCTGCGCCTGAGCGGCAAAACGGGTGATGAGGCTAACCAAAAGCCAGCCGGTGGCGCAGATGGGTAGACGAAGTGGATTATGCATGGAATGAGTAAACTGGGTTAGTCTGGTAAACCTACGAAATAGTAGTTTGCCGAGCGTACCGGGCCTAGTATGCTATTTTGTAGACCCATGAGCAACTCATTTAGCTACCCATCGATTACCAAGACCGGTTAATTATTAATGCCTTCAAAGGAGATTGGGTGTTTCATTTTTTATTTACCTTACTGCTTTGTAATGCTACAAATAAATGCTAACTGGACTTGTTATCCCAAATAAATAACTACTTATCATGCGTCTTTACTATTCCATTAGTGTGATTTCGCTGCTCGTGTTGAGCCTACTATCAGGCTGTCGCCAACGAGAACAAGAAGCAGTCCAGCCACTATACAGAGCAGACTGTCAAATTGCAAAAATAAGCGAATACGAAGTGCCCTGGAATTCGCTATACGTTATGGAGTACCAAGACATTAGCGTGAATGGGAAAACTTATCACATTGGTAAGTTGTCTGGTAACTGTTTAGGTAGGCAAATTAAAGTCAATTATCTGACAATCAGCAAGTTACTAATTTTTCTAATTTATGAGTTAAACTAAGCAAAAATCTTAATGTGCTGATAATCAACTACTTGACTTTTAGACATTAAATACTTTTGCGATATTTAACTTTGCAAGTGCTTGATTATCAGTTCAGTGGACTACCTAAACAGTTACGTTGTCTGAAAGGACGTTTACCTACGATAGTTTGCATAGAATACAGCGTGAATTTCGTAAGGTAAAAATAGGAACATCTAGTAGCAACTATGCCTATGAACCAGGTATGCTGGTTATATCCTATGTATCTACAGTCAGGGCACCATCACACAGAAGGGGTCAAATGTCCTCGCATTAGATACACGCGGTTATGATGCTGATTTCAACTACGATGCAGAAGGGCATTGGTTAACTCGTAAACCCAAACCGCAATATCGGCCTTATGCGGAAGAGGTGACCTGGAAAAGTGGGAATATGGTTTATTATGCTTACGAGTACTATGGCCCTGACAGCCGCTTAATTCAGGTCAATGAATACGATTCTACCCATATGGAGGCACCGGTCATTTACCAATTCAATGGCACTGGCAATAGAAATCTGAAGCTTTCTGATACACAGATTGCTAAAGATATCGGCCTGTTTACTCGAAAAAACGGGCCGCTTGATCGAATCGATTTTCAGTATGTATTTGATAGGCATGGGCGCGTTGTGCGACAGATTGAATTGTACACTAAATACCCTGATACTGGTTGGTCGTTTTTTAGGGGCTTTAACCCAATACGCGTGACTGATTTTGAATACAGTTGTCCGTAGGCAGCGAGAGGTCCAGTATCCAAAATTCAGTATCTTGGGTATGGAATCGCACCGGTTTCATCATCAACAAGCAGACAGCGTTTCCCTTTGACAGATATCGCTATGAAAACCCTTACCAGTCAGCAACTTGATTACCTCCGTACCAGCTTATGCCGCGCCGGTGCCACGCCTGCACAGGCCAGTGCGCTCTTGCCCACCCTAGTTCAGGAAGTAGAACACTATATGTGGATTGGCCTGCCGTTTGAGTCGGCGGTAGATAAGGTGGAACTGGAGGCAGATTACAGCCCGGTGCGCTACCTCCACGACAAGCAGCAAAATGCGCTGGTTATGGCCGATGAATCGGCTGAGAAACCCGATCTGGACGATATTGTCTTTGCCCACCGAAACCGCGCCTACGGTGCCTATGACCTACGCAAGTCTTACGATTCGGCCATGGTGACGGCCATCATCATGACAGCAGGCATTGTATTGCTGGTGCTGGCGGCACTCAACGCGTTTCAGCGTGGCCAGTGGTTGTACCTCAGTTGGGGTGGCCTGGCGTGGGTGGTGGGTGTTCACCTCCTCGGCTTTGCCGGTTTCCGTTTTTACCTGGGGCGCGTCCGGAGTAAGAAGTAGTGATTTACGAGGTACGAAGCACGATTTTTGCTGACGCGTCAGCCTACTCTCGCGTAGCTGACGCGTCAGCAAAAATCGTACTTCGTACCTCGTAAATCACTACTCCGTCACCAATCGCTCGTCATTCTGCACCACGAAGTCCTGCCCGGCTTTGTCATTTTTTCGTACAAACGTTCTGATAATCAGGCGGGTACCCCGGTCGTAGGTGAATAGGCGGTAGATCCAGTTGCTCATCACCACGAGCTTGCTGCGGAAGCCCACCAGATACCAGATATGCACAAAGAGCCACGCCATCCAGGCAATGAACCCGCTGAGGTGTAGGTTCTTGGGCAAGTCGGCCACAGCGCGGTTGCGGCCTACGATGGCCAATGACCCCTTGTCGAAATAATCGAACGGGCGAAGTTCGCCGCCCCGGTGCAGGAGGGTGAGGTTGGTGGCCAAATGGTCGCCCTGCTGAATAGCCGGTTGGGCCACGCCGGGGTGCCCCTTTGGCCATTTGTCAGAGGCCATAAAGGCAATATCGCCGATGGCATACACCTCGTCGGTATCTTTTACCCGGTTGAACAAATCGACAATGTACCGACCCTTATCCACCGATTCGGCAGGCATCCCGTCGATGGTAGCGCCCGTCACACCCGCCGCCCAGATGAGCGTTTGGGTTTTGATCTGCTCACCTGATTTGAATGTAACAGTCTCACCATCATACGAACTAACCAGCGTTTTTACTTTCGTGATCACCCCCAGTTCGTCGAGGTATTTCTGCGTGGTTGTTGCCGATTCGGGCGACATGGGCGGCAACACACGGTCCATCCCTTCGACGAGGTAGATGTTCATTTTGCTGAAATCCAGGCCGGGGTAATCGTTGGGCAACACGTGTTTGCGCATCTCGGCCAATGACCCCGACAGTTCCACCCCCGTTGGTCCGCCGCCCACGATCACGAAGTTGAGCAGGCTCTGCCGCAGATCGGGGTCTTTAATAATGCTCGCTTGTTCAAACGACTGCAAAAACTGGCTGCGGAGGTTCAGCGCATCGGGAATGCCTTTCAGCGGAAACGAATTGTTCTTGATTTGCTCATTCCCGAAGTAATTCGACTTCGACCCCGTGGCAATAACCAGGTGGTCGTACGGAAGTTCACCGATGGTGGTTTTCACCACTTTCCGGGCCGGATCGACGCCGGTGATGCGCACGAGGCGGAAATGAAAATCGTCATATCCGTCAAATAATTTGCGGAGTGGCTCGGCAATGGCGTCGGGTTCGAGGCCTGCTGTGGCCACCTGATAGAGCAATGGCCAGAACCCGTGGTAGTTCTGCTTGTCGAACATGACCACCTGAAACCCCTTGCCTTTCAGGCCTTTAACCAGATTGACCCCTCCAAATCCACCACCAATCACCACCACACGGGGCTTATCTGTATCCGGAATATTCAGCGACAGTTTATCGAAATGTAGCATGTCCCTTTTCGTTGAGTACGTACAGACTATGTACTGTGGGAGAGGGGGTTTTGTTTGAAGGGATTTACGAGGTACGATTTACGAATTACGATTTTTGCTGCCGCGTTAGCTACGCTAGAGCAGGCTGACGGGCAGCAAAAATCGTAATTCGTAAATCGTACCTCGTAAATCCCTTCATTTCGTCATCCCCACCTCTTTCGGACCAAATTCCAACTGCCGGGCTTTGTCAAAAAGGGACAGGGCTTTGGTGTAGGTATTATCTGCGGTGTTGGCAATGCGGTAGAACTCGTTATTCTGGCCCGACTTATTGTTCTTCTGAAAAATGTAGCGGGCAATGAGCGCCTTCGTCTGCGTGCGGATGTAGCTTTTCGACCGGTCAAACTCGGCGGCATTAAACGTAATTCCCTCAGCCGTAGCCTGTTTTGTCATTGCGCTCAGTTGATCGTCGGTTAGGCTCACGGCCTTGTCGAACTCGGCGAAGGGTAGTTTTTCCAACTTCTTACGGTTGTTGTTGGCGTATTCCAGCGCGTATTCGCGGATGATGTTTTTGGCGTACAACTTACCTAAATACATCGTCTGCCAGCTCGAATCGCGGGGCACAAAATAGTCGGGTGTGATGCCGCCGCCGCCGTAGACCGTGCGACCTTTGTCGGTTTTGAATACCTTTTTGGGATCGTTTTTGATGCTGTCGGCAATGTAGTACTCACCCCGTTTCGAGCGCAGGTCAAGCTCCTTTTCGTAGTCGCCTTCCTGCCCTGGCACGTAGGGTTTCTGGATGCTGCGACCCGCCGGCGTGTAGTAGCGCGAAATCGTCAATCGCAGTTCCGACCCGTCGGACAGTTGTACGGGCATCTGTACCAGGCCTTTACCAAACGAACGCCGACCCACAATGTAGCCCCGGTCGTGGTCCTGCAACGCCCCCGCCAGAATCTCCGACGCCGACGCGCTGCCCTCGTCGATGAGCACAATCAGGGCACCGTCTTCAAACTGCCCGGTCGTTTTGGCGAAATATTTCCGGTCGTACCGGTCGTCTTTCCCGTCGGTATACACCAGCAGTTTGTTACCGTCGATAAACTCGTCGGCCATGTTGGTGGCGCGGTCGAGGTAGCCACCGGGGTTGTTGCGGAGGTCGAGCACCAACTGCTTCATACCCTGCTGCTTCAACGCCGACAACGCCGTGCGGAACTCTTCAAATGCAGCGTCCGAGAAGCGATTTACTTTCAGGTAACCCGTCTGATCGTCAACCATATAGGCCGCATCGACGGCATAGGTCGGAATGCGGTCGCGGGTGAGGGTAATCTGCCGGGGTTGCTGTTGTCCTTTGGAGAGAATCGTGAGCCGCACGTCGGTGCCGCGCTTGCCGCGCATGGCTTTGTAGACGGTGCTATTATCTACGTTCTTACCCGTCAGCGGCGTTTCGTCGACCTTCAAAATCTTGTCACCGCTCTGAATGCCCGCCGTTTCCGATGGTCCACCGGCCAGTGGTGTTACCACGTAAACGGTGTCTTTATAAATATTGAATTCCACACCAATACCATCGAAACCACCCTCCAGTTGCGACCGGGCTGCCACGGCATCGGTCGGATTCAGATAGGCCGTGTGCGGGTCAAGTTTTTCGAGCATTTTGGTGATCGAAAAATCAACCAGTTCGTCGGTATTGACCGAGTCAACGTAGTTATTTTCAATCAGTTGCAGAATCTCCTTGTATTTGGTGTACCCCCGCCCGATGTTGTTGAGGCCTTTGGTTCCCCCAAAAAACGACGCGCCGAGCAGCACCCCGCCCGCCAGCGTCAGGCCCAGCAGCATGGGCAACCGAATGGTGGTCCGGTCATTGTTAATGTGTTCTTTCTCTGGTTGTACGTTCCCGGTTTCCATGCGTCGAATCAGTCAGGTTGCTGTCTTTGTAGGCGTAACACCGGAACGACCAAATAATGTTTTCTATTTCAATCGAAAAACCGTAGCAGATGTTTAGCGGAGTAGTACCGAGCGGCGTTCCGCTCCGCTACATAAAAAAACATACAGCGGAGCGGGACGCCGCCCGGTACTACTCTGCTAAATACGGCCTCTACCGACACTCGTATTCATAATCTATTACGCCAATCCCTAATGGGTTGATACCAAATGGCCAGTTTGAGCCAGGATACTCTTTATCAAGCTGAATTTCGCGTTTAACCCGCCCTTTTTCATCAAATTCATAGAAATAAGTAATACCGAAAATAGGCCCTAAACCGTAGAAACCACCCTGACAAATTAGGGTCAGTTCTGTTATGAGATTCTTGTTACCAATACCTTCGTACTGACGAATTTGTGGTACAGCCAGGCGGGTCAAATCAAACGTGATTGAACTATTTATAGTATAATCATAAGATTCCGGAATGAAAACTAAATTGTTATTCTGGACTTTGATATTGGCCTTCTTTTGGTTGGATTTATAGGTGAGTTGAAGATCATATTTATCATATATGTGTCTATCATCATATCCTTGGGCATTGAGTGAAATGGTATCCAAGTAGGTTTGTACAACTACATCGTTAGGGCCTATGCTTTGCCACTTGGTGTATATTTTGGATGGTGTGTATGTAAGTGATTTGTTGGTTGTACCTCCGCCTGCTCCTTTGCCTATTTCACGGATGAGCTTACCTTTTTCATCATAAGTGTAGTAGATGTCTGACTCTTTATACACCGTATAGGTCTTTCCATTGATAGTAATTTGCTCAGGGTCAACATTGACTAGGTATCCCCAACCAGTTTTGTGGATAGCTCTAACAACAAGGCAAGATGGGCGAGGAGTTGGTTGTACATCAACTACTGGCTGGCGGCATCCATTCAGTACAAATGTATAAAGCAGGCTAAATAGCACGGCGCGGAACAGGCGTTTGGTCCTTTTCATCGTGAGTGGACATGAAATTTTAGTGCTTATCTACCTCATTACTGGATATTGAAGAAAAACAGGCGTATTGGCACCTTGAGGGGCTTGGTGAGTTGCGCCAGCAGCCAATCTACAAAATGTGCAATACTGACTAATTCGTTAACCACCACCGAATAGCCTTTGCGAAATATTGAT
>JBBRMP010000199.1:0-10534 GCA_038230755.1 Cytophagales bacterium
TAAATAATCTAATTAGAAGTATCCGACGAACTGCATTTGGCATGAGCAATTTTGACCACTTACGGCTACGTGTACTCGCCATCTCTACATGACCCGCTAAGTAAACAAAATCAGTGCCCCACAAAATTTGTCAGACAACCAGACTGCTTTACCAGATTTGGCAGCGCGACGTGTAGGAACTTCGCCCGAAAAGATGGCGGGATGGTCAACCACATCGACGATTGGCCGAAGCACCCAGTGTTATATTAGGGTTGGGAGCAGGCCGAGACAGTTTCTGTCAGACAAAAAAGTAGGCAGACCTTTCCCTCTACATATGTACTAGGGAGGGGCCAATCGCTGTATAGCGAACAGTAATTCAGATGTATTCCACCCTACACAATATACGCCCGGTATCTAGCTTAATGGTGGGTACTGGAACCCGCCGAAAGAGGAACTACTTGCACAGCACGGCATACCACCTTGGCTGTCATAAAGATCTTGTATACATAGGCAGTAGCGCACCTTCATATCGGTAGAAGGACAATTACAACCGTAGCCAAAGTACTATGTAACACCAAGGCTACATCTATGAAATACTACTTTCTTTCCTCAACCGGCTCGTCAGTAGAGTTCAATTGACTTTTGCTCGGAAAGTTAAATAATGAGGACGAAATAACGGGCAAGATGAAAATTGCGATGGTAAATACCGATACGAATAAATCAGACTCTTCGCTCTTTAACCCCTGGGCTAACTCTGTTTGTGGAGAAAAATGGGTGTAAAGCGAAAGGCACAATTTAATACCCAGCAGCCCGATCACTAAAAAAGCAACTGTTTCCAAAAATGGGAAACGCTCGATCAGCCGAACAAACGCCTGCGCCACAAACCGCATCGCCAAAATGCCGATGAATACACCTATGTAAATCAAATATTGATTTTTGGTAAAGGCGACCACGGCAAAGACGTTGTCAATCGAGAAGGCCAGGTCCATCACCTCTACAAGTGCTACCGTAGCCCAGAAGAGACCAACGTATTTAAAAAAATACGTATAAATCGCGTTATTCGATTTATTGACCTCACCATCATCTTCTTCATCACCCTGCACCAGGTAAATACTGTAGGCGAAATAAATAATGGCCGCAATAAGAATGGGAAACAAAATAAACCGGATAGGATTAAAGTCAACCGAACCAATCGTTAATGAAGCCGACTCATTGCGAATAAAATAAATAAACCCTGCCAGCGATGCGATCTTGAATGACAGCGATCCGCGCTCGCCAATGCGCCAGCTATCTTTGAATTGATCCACGGCCAGCCAGAGTAAATAAATGCCTCCCAGCGGCTGTAGCCACCATATATTGACCAGCCAGGCCGCCAACGCCAGGCAAATACCCCGAAATACGTAGGCACCGATAATACCGTAGCGAAGGGCTTTGCTGCGTTGCTCCTTTGGCAAATCAATCACCATCGTAGCCAGCACGGCGGCATTATCCACCGAGAGCAAGCTTTCAATCACGATCAGGTTTAAGATGATAAGCCCCGCCGCTTGCAGGTCAGGTCCAAAAATTTGGTGCAAAAAATCCATAGTCAGGTGGTTTCCGTTAATTCGTTACTAATTGTACAACGGCCAGCCGACCGCCAGTTTCTTTCGACAACAGAATTTGTTGCCCGTCGTGTAATTCCAGCATTTGCCCAATCGGAATTTGTTTTTTTTCGGCCACATCGGTTAAATCGTGCAGGGCCTGGTTGACCAACACCCAACGTCCCTGATGAAAGGTAAAATAACCAACGGGCTTGCGTTGGTCATCGCCTAATCGTTCGTTCGGAAAAATTAAATTACTTGCGTGCCACTGATAAATATACTGGTTATTGTACACCATCAGCCGGTGATTATCGGGCTTATAATTACCGGCACTGCGCGATGAATAAAAATTAAGTATCGGCAACTGCCCCCGAAACGGTGTATCACAAAATGGACAAACAGGCTTGGTCGAATTATCGAACACAAACCATTTTTGGTCGCAGTTGGGGTTCTGGCAGGGCTGCACCAGGTCGATGGTTTTCACCAGGGCCTGTTCCCATTCGTCGGCGGTGGGGCGCAGGCCGGGGTTGTGGAGGCCGTCGATAAACGCCTTGTCGAACAGGGGTTTCAGGTACGGGCCGGTAAGGGTGTAGGGCCGCTTGGTTATGTCGGCCCAAGGCATGTAACTGGGCCGAATATCACCCAGATTGGGCCGGTTTGAGGTATCGGTAGGGTGCTCCACAAACAGTGCCCGCTCGCCCATCGACAGTTCCTCGTCTTTTTGCGGGTCGGCATCATTGACCTTGCCGCCCCGCAACGGGTGGCGGTAGAGCAGGTACATATACACTAAAATAGCCAACGCGTGGAGGTCGGTGGCGCGGGAAGGCAGCTTGCGGTTGGGGTCGCCTTTGGGCAGGTGGTTGGTAGCCATCACCTCCGGGGCAATAAAATCGGGCGTACCCACCACGTCGGGCGGGTACTTGCCCGGCACCACCAGCCCGTCGATGTCGATGATGGCCGCCCCACCCGTGACGGGGTCAACCAACACGTTTTTGTACGATAAATCGGAGTGGGCCAGCCCGGCGGCGTGCATCCGGCGTACCGACCGGCTCAGCAAAATGCAGATGCGGAAATATTGCAGCCAGTTGCCCCGTTCGCGGTTGTCGAGAAATTTACTCTGGTTGTTGGCCGAGGCAAACCATTTACCTTCTTTTTCTTTGCCTTTGATACCCAGAAAATCGTCATTCTTCGACCCGTACTGAAAGAAAAACTGCTTCGGGTAGGTGGGTGCCACCAGCCCCAGCCGCCCCTCATACTCAACCACTTTGGTGGGCCAGCAAAATTTATCTTTCCAATAATCGCCGCCCACCTGATTGAAAATGCGTTCGCGGTAGGGTCCGGCAATGTTGATGAGCCGGTCTTTGGCGTTGAAATCCTGTTTGTCGCGGAAAAAAGCCACCACATACGTGCGGTCGGGGCTGAAATAGACGTCTTTCATGCCCCCAGCACCAATGATTTCGTCAATAAATTCAACGTCGGTACCGTCGAGGGCCTTAATTTTTCGGGTGATCGGCATGGGTATACAGCAAAGCAATGGTACGGTCGTCGTGGTTCCCCGGCGACCAGAACGTGAGCCATTCCTGGAGTTGAGAGGGTGCCTGCTCGTCGTCGGCGAAGGTAACGGCCTGGGTTAATTCGGCCCAAAGTTCGGCCCATTTATCGGCCCGGTTTAGGTTACTATCGGTCTGAAATTTGGGGTCGGTCACCCCGTCGGTCATGAGCACAATGGCATCGAACCGGTCAACGAGCGAGAAGCGGAATCGGGCAAAGAAATTAGTTGAAATCGTGTCAGACATAGTCAAAAAGCGGGTTTGCCCGGCGTATTCACCGCCGTCGGGTGTGCCCAGAATGATGGGATCCTGCCCGGCGCGGTAGATACCCACGCCCCCGTCGCCTACCCAAAAGCCGCCCACAAACCAGCCCGTTTTGGTGGGTCGGGCCAGCACACTAATCAGCGTGGTAGCGTAGTCTTTCGTCTCGGCGGCATGGGTTTGGGCTTCGCTTTCAATGGCCTTGTAGGCTCCAAAAATGGCGTTTCCTAGCACGTCATACAGCTTTCGCTGCACCAGCGCGGCGGTTTGTTCCAGTCCGTCGGCGGCATATTGGTCAATGGCCGCGTCGAGGTCGAGCCAGCCCGGCCGACCCACCATGCCCTGCAACTGCTGCCGCACGGTGACGCAGGCCAGCGTCGCCCCCCGCCGCGAATACTTGGCCGACCCCGCGCCGTCGGCCACGGAGAGCAGGTACCAGTTTGTTTCGGCAAAGGGTGTCAGGTCAAACTCGTCATCGCGGAACTTGCCTTCGTGCGCGTGCGACCGCCCCCGTACACTCGCCGCCAGCAGCCGCACCGCCTCGGCGACCACCAGTTTCTGATCGGCATCGGGCTTAAAATACGGGTCGGTGGCGTCAGAGGGGAGGTCTTTCCAGAGCGAACGCGGATCGGGGTTGACCAGCAACTGAATGTGCCGGGTCAGAGCGGGACGGTTTGGCTCGTCGGTTTTTAGGTGATATGTCAGCGTAAAACCAAACTCACCGGCCTCCGTTGGCGTACCAGCCAAGGTCTGCGTGGGTTCGTCGTAGGTCAGCCCGGCAGCGTCACCCGTGAGGGTGTGGGTGGTGATACCAGTTAAGCCAAGCCCTTCAAAATCAACCGCATGACTATATGGCTTGCCCACCGTCGCGTTCGGAATAGACAGGGTCCGTTGCGGTTGTGGGGCCGGGGGAGCGGGTTGTTGCGTGGGGGTAAATCGCACGGGGTCGGGGGTTGGCTCTGAAATGGTGGCAATATTGTGGATACTACTCACCGACTGGGAATCGGGTTCGGCAGCGGGGGCATCGGCGGGCGCGGGCAGCTCATCGTCGGGCACCTGAAATAGATACGGCGTCGCCACTTCGGGCGGAACCTCGGCGGGTAACTCCAGCAACGTAGCTGACTCATTCTGAGCCTGTTCCGCCATGGCTGACTCCGGCTGGGTGGGTGCAACGACCGCCACTTCGGGCCGTGACTGCTCCACAATGGGCGGCGCGGCTTCGGCCACGGGCGGGTGCGCGGCCTGCCACCGGGACAGAAATGCCTGCGTCAGTTCGGCCTCGGCACCGGCCAGCCAATCGGCCACGTTGGATTGGTCGAAAAAGTATTTAGCCTGCTCCTCGTCAGCTGGTTCGGGCAGGTGCTTCAGTAAGTACTGCTGTAAAAGAGTGGTGTTCATCCGGTGGTTCGGTTAACATTAGTGCTGCCGTCACCCGTGTCCATGTGCAGATGCCGGTCGCACCAGGGGCAGTCGCCTTCGGTTTCGTCGCCCATGCAAAACAGCTTGCCGCAGGCGCACACGCTGAAGCCGTAGGGGTTGCCACAGTGGGGACAACCGGGGAAACCAACCAGTTCGTCGGTATTGATCGACACGTTGATATCGCGCCCGTCCGACAACTCACCATACTGTTTATCAACAGGATACGCCCCCAACAATCGGTACTCGCGGGTTTGAGCGGGCAGGCCCAGCCCGGCCAGGGCGGGGTCGCCGGGGCGTTGGGTTTGCTGGTACTTAATCAGGTAGGGCTTCTTCGTTTTCTGGCATTGGGCCAACAGCACGGCGTACCGGTCATCAATGGGGCGGCGGTTGGTGATGGCCGAAAAATCAACTTTTTTCAACACGTCATCGCCAATTTTCGAGAGGTTGATCCCGTCGCCCTGCCCCGTGTTGACGGCAATGCTCGACGTTTTGACCGACTGTGAAATCCAGCGAAAAAACTGCGCGTAGGCTGCCGGATCGGTATCCTGAAAGCTGTAGACGTGGTCGGTGAGATCATTGAGCACCCGCGTGTCGGCCCCATCGCCGAATCCAATGGCCACCATGTGGGCGCGGGTTTTAAAGCGCGTTTTCCACTCATAGAGCGCGGCGGCGTAGTCGTCGGTGGGTACGCCGTCGGTGAGCAAAAACACCAGCGGCTTCCAGTCGCCTTTAGTCTGGGCCGTGGCCTGCACCACGTTTTTGCCAATGTCGTCCATGAGCAAATACAGGGCTTCACCCAGCGACGTGCCCGACCCGATGGGCAGTTGCGGCGGGTAAAACTGTGCTAGCTCCATCAGAGGGGACAATCGGCGGCTTTTTCCGGCAAAAATGATAACGGAAATGTAAACCGTTTCCAGGGCATACGGGTCGGTGCGGAGGTCGCGCACAATGGTCGCCATGCCTTCCTGCACCCGCGCAATGGGGTCGCCGGACATGGATTCCGACACGTCAATCAGAAAATAGAGGGGTAAACGACGCATAGCTGTTCGGGTTTTGGACGCTGGACACTCACAAGACCACGTGCACTTCGGGCGGGGGCGGGGGCAAAACGGCCTCAGCGGCGGCACCCACGCTACGGTTGCCCGCGCTCACCGACGCCGACACCCACTTGAAAAACTGCATGAACGTGGCCCGGTCGGTGGTGTCGAGGTGAAACACGTGGGGGGTCAGTTCCTGCAAAAAGCTGTCTTTGGCTTTTGGCCCGGCGGCGCAGGCCACGATGTTGCCAAAGTTACGCCGCTTCACTTCCAGGATCATCTCGCGGTATTTCATCAGGTCCGAGGGGCTGCCATCGGTCATGATAAAGAGCAGCGGCATCCAGTCGCCTTTGTGGTCGGCGGTGGTGCGGCGCACTTCAGCATCTACCATCTTGCAGAGCAGTTCGAGGGCTTCACCGAGGTGCGTCGGCCCCGATTCGGGCGTCTGAATGTCAGGCAGTTGCAGCTTTTCCAGTTCGGTGAGCGGCAGCAGTTGCTTCACCTCCCGGTCGAAGGTGATCAGGCTGATATTCACCGATTCGAGGGCAAACGGGTCTTGGCGCAGGGTTGCCATCATGGTTTGCAACCCTACTTTCACCGATTCGATGGGTTCGCCCCGCATCGAACCAGAGGTGTCGATCAATAGGTAAACGGGTAGTCGGCGGCTCATAGTTCCTGTAGTTGATTCACGTCAAGGAGTTGATTCAGGCGGGCAAGCGTGGGTGCATATTCGGCAATGAGGTGGTATTCGTTGCCCAGGGCCATGTCGTACAGTTCGTGCAAAAAGGCCACGGGCTGTTCGGCCAAAAACGCCTGACAATCGTCGGGCCGGTGGTTCAAAATATACTTCACCAGCCGGGTATTGATCCTGAACCGCGCCGACCGAATAATGGGCGTCAGATCAGCCAGTGATTTGACCCAGAAGTAGTTGAGGTAATTTTCGATATTGGGGTGGATGGCCGGATTGGTCAACTGCCCATAATACACGAAGATGTGGTTGTTGGTCAGTCCGTTTTGGGCCATCATCCGTTCTACCACCCGCTGATGGCTACCCGTAATGCGAATGTCATCGACGAAAAGGAGCGTTTTCCCCGTCAGCGCGGCAACATCCACCCGGAAGGTATCATTGCCAATGAGGCGCATCCGTTCGGCTGCCGTGAGGTTGCCGTAATCGTCGCGGTAAGTAATGCTGCGACTGATTTTTACCTCCTGCGCCATGGGCCGTCCCTGCTCGGCAAGGGCACGGTTTAGCTCATAGAGAAAGGTTTGCGCCATCCAGTAGGAGGCTGTCGGGATGAACATATACGGGCTGGGCAGCACCATGAATTGGGCCGTTTCGGGCAGGTAGGGTAACCGGTCGGCCACAAAACCACGGGCCAGGTTCCGGCCAAAATCGCAGGCCACGGCCCCATCGCCGAATTTAAACCGGCTGTAATCGGCGGGGTCGAAGCCAATGGTGTCACGGTCTGTAATGGCAAAGAGCGCGTATGTTTCCGTCATGGAGTAAGCTGTTCGGCAAAGCGGGGCGTGATGGGGTCAATGAGTAACGCACGCAAACCGGCACTTTCAGCCCCCTCCCGATCAGCCACCGGATTGTCGCCAACGTGCAGAATATCAGTTGGCTGTAAACCAGCCTGGTGTTCGGGCAGTTGGCGAGCCTGCTTAAAAAGCAGGGCGTAGAAAGCTGGATTGGGCTTCGATAGATGTACTTCGTCGGAATAAAGCTGGAACGCAAACAGGGCATCGATGCCCTCGCGCTGCCAGATGTCGCGCAGCACCGCCCCCTGAATCAGGCCAGTGTTGCTCAGCAATGACAGCGTGGCCCCGCGCGACCGCAACGTGGTGAGCACGGCGGGAATCTGCTCGTCGGTCAGTAACGGCGGGTTAGCCCTGAACAACTCAGTTAATTCTCCCTGCCGCTGTACCAGCGTAGCCGGGGTCACCGTGGCCAGATCAACCCCTAGCCTATTAGCCATGAGCAGAATAAGCTCCAGCGAGTCGATGTTTTTGCCAACCAGTTCGTTGACGCGGGTGCAGGTAATGTCGACCTCCCGCACCCGTGCATCAACCTCATCGTCGGCCAGGCCGAGCGGGTTGAGGTGCTGCGCAAAGTAGGCCATGCGGTCGCGCCGAAACGCGGGATTCGAGCGAATCAGCGTGAGCCAAACGTCGAATGAATAGTGCCGATAGGTCATCTGTGGCCCCGTCAGCCTAGCTGTATTTGCTGAGGAAATACGCCAGCCCGCCCTTGTAGCCGGAGCCGATAGCCTCGAATTTCCACTCATCGCTTTTTTTATAGATCCGGCCAAACTCCACGGCGGTTTCCACCGAAAAGTCTTCGTCCAGGTCATATTTCATCATCTCGGCCCCCGATGTAGGGTCAAACAGGCGGATGGAGGCGTTACTCACCTGCCCGAAATTCTGCTTCCGCTGCTCACCTTCGTGAATTGTGACGACAACGCAGATTTCCTGGGCAGTGGGGTCAATTTTGCTCAGGTCAATGTTAATCACCTCATCGTCTCCGTCGCCAACGCCGGTCAGGTTATCGCCCGAATGGATCACCGCGTCGCCGGGCGAATTGGTGTTGTTGTAAAAGACGAAGTGGCTGTCGGACAGGATTTTGTTGTTGCCGCCCAGAATAAACACCGACGCGTCGAGGTCAAACGCGGCCCCGGTATCAAAGCTGTTGGTGTCCCAACCCAAACCGACAGAAAACTTTTGCTGCGACACCGATTGCCGCTGCCCTTTTTGCAGATTAATTGCCATAATAAACTAATGTTGAGGTAATTACATAACCACGTTTACTTCGGGCGGGGGCGGAGGCAACTCACTCAGCCCGCCCACTTCCTTGTTGTTTTCCACTTTTTGGCTACCCGTACTGATGGAGGCCGACACCCATTTGAAAAACGCCTTGATCGTGCTCGAATCGGCAGTGTCGAGTTGCACCACAATGTCGGTCAACTGTTTCAGCAGGGTGGTGTCTACGTTGCGGCCCGCGGCGCAGGCCACGACCATGCCCGTTTTTTGCTTCTTGAACTCGCGCAGTCCCTTCTGAAAATCATCGGTCGGCATGCCGTCGGTCATCAGGAACACTAGCGGTTTCCAGTCACCTTTGATGTCGGCGGTCGATTTTTGTACTTCGGTTTCCAGCTTTTGAGCCAGCATCGTCAGGGCTTCGCCGAGGGCGGTGGTACCGGCGGCCTTGATATCGGGCATCTGAAACGCCGACAATTCAGACAGCGGCACCACTTGCTTAGCCGTACTGTCGAAGGTGATGACGCTCAAAAAAGCTGTTTCCAGGGCGTAGGGGTCTTGTCGTAGGGTAGAAATAAGCACCTGAACACCATTACGAACGGCCTCGATGGGCTCGCCGGTCATGGACCCCGACGTGTCGAGGAGGAGGTAAACGGGGAGGCGTCTCATGCGCGTTGGGGGAGGTAGTTTTGCAATAATTTGACAAATAAATCGGTCTGATGGGGATCGCCCAACGCCCGGAATTTCCAGTTACCGTCGCGGCGGTACACTTCGGCAAACACCATCGAACACATGCCGTTGTAGGTAGCGTCGCCGGAAAGGCTGAAGCGGGCCATTTCCACGCCCTTGGCATCAACGGCGCGGATATAAGCGTTGTCGACCATGCCGAAATGCTGCTTATTTTGCTGCCCCTGGTAGATGGTGACCACGAAAACGATCTTCTCGAACTTGATATCAAGCGTGTTGAGCTTCACAATGATCTGTTCATCATCACCGTCGCCCGCGCCGGTACGGTTGTCGCCTGTGAGCCAGATTTGGCCCGACGGGTGTTTGAGGTTGTTGAAAAAGATGACGTCGCCACCCAACAGTTTGTCGCTGCCTAGGTTGGCCACCTGATTGTTGGCGTTGAGCAGAAACGCCATCGCGTCGAGGTCATATTCCTTGGCATTGCCACCAAACAGACCGCCGAGGATCCCACCGCCCGATTTTTTGATGTCCCAACCAAGGCCGATGGTGACCGATGAGAGGTCGTACTGACTTTTTTCCAGATTGATCGTCTGGCCTTTTTGCAAGTTAATAGCCATGAAAGAAAAAGGGAGTGGTTAAAGTTTATGCTTGATAATAGGTATCGACCAAGGTTTGCAGGCCACCCGAATAGCCGCGCCCGATGGCCTCGAATTTCCAGACACTGCCCCGCCGATATAACCGGCCAAACTCAACGGCTGATTCAACGGAAAAATCTTCGTCCAGTTCATATTTCGCGATTTCTTCATTCGTCACCGCGTCATAGATTCGGATAAACGAGTTGCGCACCTGCCCGAAATTCTGCCTGCGGGTGTCAAACTCATAAATGGATACGGCAAAGATGATTTCCTGAATGAGCGGCTCTACCAGCGTTAGGTCGATGGTCAGCGTTTCGTCATCGCCGTCTGAGCTACCGCCGGTGCGGTCGTCGCCCGAACTTTCCACGGCTTTGTCGGGCGAAAAGGGGTTGTTGTAGAAGACAAAGTGCCCGTCGGTAGGCAGTTTGCCGTTGCTACCCAGCAAAAAGCAGGACGCGTCTAGGTCAAATTCGTGGCCTGATGCGTTGTTCGGGTCCCACCCCAGTCCGACGCCGACTTTTGACAACCCGATGTCGATTCGCTGGCCTTTAGTTAGGTTAATAGGCATTTCGGTAGACAATTGTAGGATGCTGGTATACAGTGCCACAATTATAAGTAACTATTTGAACATA
>JBBRMP010000200.1:0-10527 GCA_038230755.1 Cytophagales bacterium
GTAAAATTAAAAAAGAGCAAATTGACCCAATCGATTACATGACCAAGGATACCCTTTTCTATGCTGTTAATCGATGTTTGGCTCAAATAGGTATTAATTGGAAAATAAATTTCCAAAAGTTTAATGAAAACTAATTATTGATGGGTACTTACCATCGGAAATTTTTGCCGCACGGAGGGCAATCAGGCCATCCACAGAGGTATCAAGCTTATTCTTGCCCCGGTGAATTTTCTCGATAATGAGCGATTTCGAGACTTTGGCGTTATTGAGCGTGATCACATCGTCGTTGGTCATTGCGTCGGTCATCGTGGTTTTGGCCATCATGGCTTTCACCAGTCCATCCGACACTTTAGCGGCTTCGAGTTCAACCAGCCCTTTGGTCGTGAGGTCGAAATTGGTTTTGCTACTGGTAATTTTCGACTGAATAAGTGAGTTGCCCACTTTGGCCGAATTCATGGAAACGATGTCTTTGTTGGTCAGCACATCCTGGCTGTACGCACTTCCTGCAACGGTTAGCAGCAGACCCAATACGCGTAAAAAACGGTTCATATGTTTGGACAGATTGAAGTTGACCCGCAAGAAGAAGAAAAATCAGATTGCCTTATAAATTTATTGATCCACCGTCTTGTATAACTCATAGGCAAGTGATTTATGTCAATTTTCGGCCTGGAAACACTGATTCGCCGAACCATTTTTGATAGACCAGATACACGACTATGCTCGTTATTGTCCCCAGCAACGCCCCGGCGAACGTGTCTTCCACAAAATGCTGGAACAGGTACACCCGCGAGTAGCCCGCCACGGCGGCCAGCAGTACGCAAACCCAACCCCAGGCTTTCTGCCGCCACAAAAACGCCAGCATGGCAAACAGCGCAAACGCCGACGTGGTATGCCCCGACGGAAAACTGTTGTATTCGTTGATGTGCAGGTCTTTGATGACGTGGTATTCCCAGTTCGAGTGCTCAAAATAGCGCAGGGGCCGGAGCCGTTCGGGAAAGACAACCAGCTTCAAAAACAGGCTCAGCAGCCCGGAAATGGCAAAACTGACCAATACAAGCCACCCCACCCGTCTGTTCACCACCAATAGCAACACGCCCACTACAACCACAAATCCGCCATCGCCGAGGTAGGTCAGGTAGGGAAACAGCGCGTCGCCGGGCGGGCTATTGTGGTCGTTTACAAACCGAATCAGTTGCTCTTTGGTGTAGGTCAGCATCAAACTGCCCACCGCCAGCAACAACAACAGATACGTTATAAAAAAGACCCGGTTTTGCCGGATCAGCAAAGACAAATTCATAGGGCCAAAGGTACGGTGCGTCCTGTTTAGCGGAGTGGTACTCCGCTGTGAAACACATTGTAAGCCGACAGTATGTTTTACAGCGGAGTACCACTCCGCTAAACGAAAAATGGCCCGCTGAACGTCTCAGCAGGCCATTTTTATTAACAACTGTTCAACCTCACGACTGGAACGAAGCGACTTACATCGGCACGGCATAGTAGAGCGTCCGTGAACTGTTGGGGTACATCCCGATCAGCAGCAGACCTTCGCCTTCTTTCACACTGCCCACAATGGTTTCGAGGTCTTTCACCGTCTTCACGTTTTTGCCGTTGGCTTTCAGGATCACGAACCCTTCTTCGATTTCGGTTTCAGCCAGTTTACCATCAACGATTTTGCTAACACGCACACCACCGCTGACACCCATTTGCTGGCGCTCTTTGTCGGTCAGGTTGTTGAACTCGGCCCCCAGCGATTTCATACTTGAGGTAGCCATTTCTTCTTTCTTGATCACGTCGCGGCCACCGTTGCGGTTGCGGAGTTCCACTTTGAACTCCCGTTCGGTGCCACCCCGGTTCACCGTCACGTTGACCACGTCGCCCGGACGACGACGACCGATAATCTCACGCATGGCGGCATCCGAATCGAGCGGAGCGCCTTCCATTTTCACGATTACGTCGCCTTTCTGGATACCCGCCGTCTTGGCCGCACCATTATCGGTTACCTCCTCCACGTAGATGCCACGACCTACTTTAACGCCCTTTTCGGTAGCCAGTTTACTATCCAGCTCGCGGGGTAAAATGCCGATATAGCCGCGCTGTACGTTACCGAATTTCAGCAGGTCAGCCGTTACTTTCTTGACCAATGACACCGGTACGGCGAAACCATAGCCACTATAGTAACCTGTTGCTGAGGCGATTGCCGAGTTGATGCCCACCAATTCGCCACGCAGGTTCACCAGCGCACCACCTGAGTTACCGGGGTTGATGGCGGCGTCGGTTTGAATGAACGCTTCAATCGGCGTATCAACGGCTTTGGCACCCGGTTGTTGCTGTTGCTGATTACGGCTCAGGATACCGATGCCGCGCCCTTTGGCGCTGACAATACCCGCTGTAACGGTCGATTCGAGATCGAGCGGATAGCCCACGGCCAATACCCATTCACCCAGTTTCAGATTGTCTGAATCGCCCAGCGTAATGGCGGGCAGGTTGGTGGCATCAATTTTCACCACAGCCAGGTCGGTCAGTGGATCGGTACCAATCACTTTGGCTTTGAAGCTCCGCTTGTCGGTCATGATCACTTCTACCTCGTCGGCGTCCTGCACCACGTGGTTGTTGGTCACGATGTACCCGTCTTTCGAGATAATCACGCCCGAACCCGATGCCTGACCCTGCTCACGCCGTGACCGTCCACCACCTTGTCCTTGACCGGGCGCACCTTCATCACCGAAGAATTCACGGAAAATATCGGGCATCTGTTGCTGCCGCACGGTGCGGGTCATCGTTGTGCGAATGTGTACGACCATGGGCGTTGCACTTTCGGCGGCATACGAAAAATCACCGGGGGCACCGGTAGGGGCATTTCCCGTTAACGACGCCAGCCGACTAATAGGCGACGTCGATGCTTCGTTTAAAACCACGGCCTGCTTGTTGAACCCAAGCAGGTTGTAAGCGAACAGCGTGACGGCACTTGAAAACAAGGCGATCAGCGTTAAAACTTTCCAGTTGCTTTTCATAGTATTAGGGTACTGAAATCAGTTTTTTGTGTAGACACTTCGGGCGACCCAACGGGCGAATCCAGGCAGAAAACCAGTTCTTTCGTTGTCGCTTATGACGGGATAACGAAAGTAATGCCGCGAAAAATTCGAGTCGTCTTCACCGCTTAACACATTTTAACAGCCGTTGTTTTCTGAGTTTACAGTCTGCAAACTGGAAACTACTTCAAATAAATTTCCCAGTACGCCTTGCCGGTATTGGCCCAGCGGAAGCGGTTGGCTTGCCAGCGCAGGCGTTCGCCTTTGAGGGGGTCGTCGTAGACATCGCGCATCCCGGCGCGGAGGGTCTCAACCACGTCTTCGGGTTCAAAGGAGTCGAAATAATACGCTTCGCGGCCACCTATTTCGGGCAGGCTCGTCAGGCGCGAAAGGAATACGGGCTTGCCAAAGCTCATGGCCTCCACCACGGGCAGACCGAAGCCCTCGCTCAATGAGGGGAACAGAAATGCCTCGCAGTTGGCGTAGAGCCACGCCTTGGTCGTTTCATCCACGGGGCCGGTCTGCAACACGTTGTCGGCACCGAGTTGGGCAGCCTGTTCACGAAGGTGTTGCGCGTAGGGATGGTCGTTACGCCCGGCCAGCACCAGTGCATAGTCGGGGAAGGCCTGCGCGATGGCCAGCAACGTGTGGACGTTTTTCTTGGGATGCAAGACGCCCAAAAACAAAAAAAATGGTGTTTTTAGCTCCGAAAGAGCCGCTGGCGGCTCAACCGGCGGCGTAGGCAAATCCGACACGCCGATGTAAACTGTTCGTAATCGGGTTGTTTCGGGTAAGGTAAGGTGCTCACGAACTACCGAGCCGGTGTAATCAGAGAGCGTGGTAATGACCTGGGCGCGGTTGGCCCGTTGCTGCACGGCGGCGAGTTTGCGGGCTTTTTTCGCGTCTGAATAATCGGGGCGTTCCAGAAAATTCAGGTCGTTGA
Organism: Cytophagales bacterium; assembly: GCA_038230755.1. GTDB lineage: Bacteria > Bacteroidota > Bacteroidia > Cytophagales > Spirosomataceae > Fibrella. The sequence goes on from JBBRMP010000200.1 coordinate 3,973, forward strand.
TAGTCAAAACCAGCTTGCCGGGACGTTGGGTAGGCCAGTAAGCCGCGTCCTGGTGCAGGTTGTGCCAAACGTCGTAGTAACCGGGGTTCCAGAATTTCCGCAGCCAGGTAGCCTCTACATAATGGAGTGTCGCCGACGGCTCGCCAAACACACCAGTTTGCCCGTTCGGCACCAGAAACGTTAGGTCGGTGCCAGCGGGTTGTTGGCGCACGAGTTCCTGCCCCACCCGCAAACAGGTCTGTCCCAACCCACTATTCAGGTCGCGGATGCGTTCGGTATCGACGAAGATCTTATTCATAAAAAGAAGCCCCGCAGCGGCGGACCGCCCTTACCGACCCGTCGGACTGCGTCAAACTTTTTATCACGCCTCAAACCGCCTGAACAGCACCGTGGCGTTGTGGCCACCAAAGCCAAACGTATTGCTCAGAACGGCATTGATAGTCTTGGGTTTGGCTACGTTGGGCGTCAGATCAAGGCCTGCCGGTACCTGCTCGTCGCGGTTGTCGAGGTTGATCGTGGGGGGAATCAGGCTGTGCTGCATGGCCAGGATACTGGCTACACTTTCAATGGCCCCCGCCGCCCCCAGTAAGTGGCCTGTCATAGACTTAGTGGCGCTGATGCTCAGATTAACCGGATTTTCGCCGAACACCTTCACAATGGCCTTCGCCTCTGAAAGATCACCAATCGGCGTGGAGGTGGCGTGAACGTTCAGGTAGTCAATATCATCGGGCTGTAAACCGGCTTCGCGGAGGGCTTCGCGCATGGCGTTGGCTGCGCCGAGGCCTTCGGGGTGGGTGCCGGTCATGTGGTAAGCATCGGCAGTGGCACCGGTACCCACCAGTTCGCAATAAATGTGGGCACCCCGCGCTTTGGCGTGTTCATATTCTTCCAGAATGATGGCCCCGCCGCCTTCGCCGAGTACAAACCCGTCGCGGTCTTTATCAAACGGACGTGAGGCGCGTTGGGGATCGTCGTTGCGTTCCGACATAGCTTTCATGTTGCTGAAACCGCCCACGGCTGAGTCCGTTACCACATATTCGGAACCGCCGGTCACGATGGCGTCGGCTTTGCCCAGGCGGATATAGTTGAAAGCGTCGATGAGAGCATGGGTACTGGAGGCGCAGGCCGAAACGGGCGCAAAATTGACGCCCATGAATCCGTGCCGGATCGAAATCATGCCCGACCCCATGTTGGCAATCATTTTGGGAATAAAGAACGGGCTGAACCGGGGAATTTTGTTGCCGGCACCGTAGGCCAGTACTTCTTCCTGGAAACTATGCAACCCGCCAATGCCCGACGCCCAGATCACCCCGACGCGCTCCTTGTTGATGCCCTCGTTGAGCAGCCCGGCGTCGTTGATGGCTTCGTCGGCGGTGACGATGGCATAGTGCACGTAGCCGTCTAGTTTCCGCGCCTCTTTGCGGTCGAAATAGTTGAGCGGATCAAAGCCTTTTACTTCGCAGGCAAAGCGGGTTTTGAACAGGGTCGCGTCGAATTTGGTGATGGGGGCGGCACCGCTTTGGCCAGTGCTCAGGCCCTGCCAGAACTCAGCCACCGTGTTTCCGATGGGGGTCAGGGCACCCAAGCCCGTCACAACGACTCGTTTTAACTCCATAAGTGGGGTATGCTTTATATCCTGCAAAGATGGATTGATTCGGGGAAATAGAAAAGTAGTGGCTGTGGGCAGGGCTTACTGTACAATGAACAATGTATGATGTACAATGCAGTTTGGCGGATCACATTGTACATCATACATTGTTCATTGTACATTATTTGTCAGGAACCATTCGCCAATCAGCCGTGCCCATGCTTCCCCGGCATCTTCCTGCAAAAAATGCCCCCTCGACAGGGTGGTATGGGGTTGGCCGACTGCTCCGGGAATCAGTTTCTGGATGATTTTATCGCCTCCGGCGGTGATCGGATCGCCGTTTGAAAAGCAGGTGAGTAGGGGTTTTTGCCACTGCATCAGCACCTGCCAGGCGGCGCGGTTGGCGGCAGTAGCGGGGTCGTCGGGGCGGGTGGGTACCAGTTTCGGAAACACGCGTGCGGCGGTTTTGTAGCTTTCGTCGGGAAAGGGCGCATCGTAGGCGGCAATGGTTTCCTGATCGAGCTTATTGGTACAACCCATGCTGATGAGTTGACCAATGGGCAGCGACGCCACGGTCTGCGAGAAGGTTTGCCACTGCAAAAACGCCTCCGACGAGGGCTGATCGCCGGTGGGAAGGCCCGTGTTGGCGGCGCAGATCCGGGCAAAGCGCGGCTCGTTTTCGGCGGCTAAACGCAGACCCAATAGCCCGCCCCAATCCTGACAAACCAGCGTTATGCTCTGAAGGTCAAGCTGTTGAATAAATGAGGTGAGCCAGTCCATGTGGCTTCGATACGAGTAGGCCTCTGCCTCCACAATCTTATCTGACTTACCAAAACCGATCAGATCGGGCGCAATAACCCGGTGGCCCGCTTCGACCAAGATAGGAATCATTTTCCGGTAGAGATACGACCACGTAGGCTCACCGTGGAGCATCAGCACGGGCAGCGCCTCAAGATTTCCTTCGTCTACATAGTGCATGCGTAGGCCCTCGCCAACGTTAACATAGTGCGGTGCGAAGGGGTAGCCGGGCAAATTGGCGAAGCGGTCATCGGGGGTTCGGAGAATAGTCATCAGTGAAGAGCCGAATGTCTGTGTATACCATCAAGTTACATTTTTCTTTGTCCCTCACGCACGCTGCTTACATTTACAACTTGCTACGGAGCATAAACATAAGACTCCGTTAATGACACCAAGAAATTTATGATGATCCGAGTAATACTGACCGGTGCCACGGGCATGGTGGGCGAAGGTGTGCTGCATGAATGCCTGCAACATGCTGACGTTGAGCATATTCTGGTGGTTGGCCGTAAACCATGCGGTATGGTTCATCCCAAACTGACCGAACTGCTGGTGCCCGATTTCTCTGATCTTTCGGCATTTGCGAACCAACTGACAGGCTACAATGCCTGTTTTTTTTGCCTGGGTGTATCGTCAGTAGGCATGAACGAGCGCGACTATTACCGGGCTACGTACACCCTCACGCTGCACATGGCCACGCTCCTGAGCCAACGTAACGGCGGCATGACGTTCTGCTACGTGTCGGGCGTGGGAACAGACAGCACCGAGTTGGGCAGTTCGATGTGGGCGCGGGTGAAAGGCAAGACGGAGAATGACCTTATGGCGCTGCCTTTTAAACAGGTCTACAACTTCCGCCCGGGCTATATTCACCCCACCAAAGGCCTCAGAAACACCAAAAGCTACTACAGCTACTTAAGCTGGCTATATCCCGTACTACGGCGACTATTTCCCAGCTCAGTACTCACACTCAGGCAATTAGCAGTAGCCATGATTCATTGTGTTGATAAGGGCATGCAGAAAAAAGTGCTGGAAGTGAAGGATATTCTAGTGCTAAGTAATTAAGAATTAAGAATGCAGAATGGCTTCGCGTTCAGCTATAAACTGAACGCGAAGCCATTCTGCATTCTTAATTCTTAATTCTTAATTACATTCGATCTTTGCGCCATGATGTTACAGAATGATTTAGTGCTCCGGGCGGCGCGGGGCGAGGCCGTTGAACGTACCCCCGTTTGGCTCATGCGGCAGGCAGGACGGATTTTGGCCGAATACCGGGCCGTTCGCGAGAAGGCCGGGAGTTTTATTAAGCTGGCTACTACGCCCGAACTCGCCGCCGAAGTGACCGTGCAACCCGTTGATTTGCTGGGTGTTGACGCGGCCATTATTTTCTCCGACATTCTGGTGGTGCCCGAAGCCATGGGCCTGCCCTACGAGATGATCGAGCAGCGGGGGCCCGTGTTTCCGCGCACGGTACGCACCCTCGCTGACCTCGACAGCCTGCACGTTGCCGATGCTGAGCAGGACCTTGGCTATGTGCTGGAGGCCCTCCGGATCACGAAACAACTGTTGGCTGGGCGGGTGCCACTGCTGGGTTTTGCGGGTGCGCCGTTCACCATTTTCTGCTACATGACAGAGGGAAAAGGCTCGAAAACATTTTCGGTGGCCAAAAAGCTGCTCTACACCGACCCCATTTTCGCCCATACGCTGCTGCAACAGATCACCGACAGCACCATTGCCTATCTGAAAGCTCAAATTCGGGCCGGGGCCGATTTGGTGCAGCTCTTCGATTCGTGGGCCGGTATCCTCTCGCCCGATCAGTACAATACGTTTTCGCTGCCCTACATCCGGCAAATCTGCGACGCCATCAAGGCCGATGCCGAGGTGGGCCACACGCCGATCACGGTCTTTGCTAAAGGCGCATTTTTTGCCCGGCAGGCCATTGGTCAACTCAACTGCGACGTGGTGGGCCTCGACTGGAACATGGACGCCGCCGAATCGCGGGCGCTCATTCCCGACAAGACCCTGCAAGGCAACCTCGACCCCTGCGTACTCTACGCCGAACCCGCCCAAATTCGCCTTGAGGTTAAGAAGATGCTCACAGCTTTCGGCCCAAACCGTCACATCGCCAACCTCGGCCACGGCGTATACCCCGACACCAACCCCGACCACGTTCGGGTATTTATCGAGGCCGTAAAAAGTGGCAGTAGGCAGTAGCAGTGGGCAGAAGAGGCTAACGCGTATCTTTTTCTGCCTACTGCCACTTTTTAAAAAGATGCACACCTACCGCTCCGCTCAACCTGCTGATGCTGAACGCATTGCCGGCCTACACACGCGGAGTTGGCAGGTAGCCTATCGGGGCATTCTGAGCAATGAGTATCTGGATAACCAGATAGCTGCCGAACGGCTCACAGTTTGGCGGGAACGATTTGTCAATCCGGCTGATAATCAGCGTATTCTGGTAGCTGAAGAAGCAGGCAAACTGCTCGGTTTCATTTGCCTCTTCCTCGACGATGACCCCGTTCGCGGCACGCTCATCGACAACCTGCACGTTGACCCGGCACTGAAAAGTCGGGGTATCGGGTCGGGTCTGATGCGCGAGGCGACGCGGCTGTTTATGCCAGAAGCAACCCTCCCGGGCCTCTATCTGGGTGTTTACGAAGCCAACACGCCCGCCATTGCCTTCTACGAACGCATGGGCGGCACTTGCCTCGGCCGCGCCCCTGGCGGTGGACAGGCCATGATTTTGTGGTACGGGTGGGGCAGGGGGCTAAGAGCGTAGGGCACAGAGCTAAGAGCAGGGTACAGATTAAGTGATCAGTTGATAGATCGGGCAGTTGTTCAATTTGCTGGTGGGTTGTAAAAAATGGTGTGGATATAAGATTGTTTCAAACGCAATAGCCAAACACGCGGTCGACGGAATGATCAGAAAGATCTGTTCTAATTGGCGATGATATCGAACACACGACGCTCAACACCATGTTCAACACCTCTTGCGACACCGCGTTTGGCAGCGTTGCCCACTTGCCGCCCAAACGCAGTGCCCCCCCGCCTCGAACGGTAGGCATAACTTCCCTGGTTGGCTACTACCCACGACCCCTCCTGCGTGCCGGCCATTAGCTGACTGTTGCTAGTATTGATCATACGTGGCACCCAAACCACTTTCAGCGATTCATCAGGTTCAATAAACTGATAGCCCGGAAAGGGTTGGTACCGATCTCTCTGCACCAACGTACTGATTTTCAGATTATCAATCCGTTTGTTCGGTTCCCAGACGGCATCCACAATTTCGCCGTCTTTGTACACGAACTTATAGCCCGCCACGGGTGTCCAAGCCCCTTCGTTTTTGTCGGAAAAGCCCATGAAACGGGGGTGTTGCAGGTCGGCCTGCCAGATCACAGTCAGGTCTACAGACTTATTGACAAATGTATAGCCCGGCTGCGGCACCCATACGCCTGGCTGTTCGCCCGCTTCGACTCTGAAAGTAGGGTGGGGCTGGCCGGTCTTCCAGCGGATGTCGGCAATGTCCCAAAAAAAGCGCGACTCGACGTTGCCCAGGTCATTCCAGACGTAGCCGGGTTGGCCGGGTTTGGCCATAAATAAGCCCGAAAGGCGGGTTTTCGATGATGTAGCTACCTGAATGTGCCACAGTACAAGTAGCAGTCCCGTGGCGATGGCAACTTTGTTAGTCAAGCTAAGATTCTGCATGATTCAAACGGGAATAAAGGGTTAAAACTTGGCGGTCAAACCAATGCGGGTCGATGAAAGGCCTGTATAGCCGAGTTCAGCATAGGCCCCAATTTTTTTAGTAAAATAATACCTGCTTCCAATGAAATAATTCAGAAATACTCGGCTACCATAATCGACATTGCGACCGTAATAATCATCGTTCCATTTGAACGAAGTATAGCCTAACCCCGCCCCCGCATAGAGGTCAAATTTGGCACTGTTTATGCCAAGAATTCGGTTGGCGTGATACGAAGCCCGCAGGCCATAATACGTAGCTGAATAGCCCCAGCGATAATTACCGGAATGTAACTGTTTAGGTAGTCCACTGAACTGATAATCAAGCACTTGCAAAGTTAAAAATCGCAAAAGTATTTAATGTCTAAAGGTCAAGTAGTTGATTATCAGCACATTAAGATTTTTGCTTAGTTTAACTCATAAATTAGAAA
>JBBRMP010000201.1:0-10471 GCA_038230755.1 Cytophagales bacterium
TCCAAATCCTGGTAGATGTATGTACCTGTCTGATAAGCCAGAACGGTGAGGATTACTGCTGGGATTACTAATTGACGTTTCATATGGTGGTTGGCCCGTAGTAGGCAATTGATAAGAGCGTAAGCCAGTTCAGCTAATATAGTAACCTGCCTGATGCAATAGTCTCTGTTATTCCTCAACCGTAACGGAGAAATTTTTTGACCGGCTTACCAACTGCTCACTCCACCACCACCAGTGTGCCGCTTCGTTCGGGCAGGGTGGGGGCGGGGTTGATCACGAACCGATAGGCGCCGGCTGCTACGCGTTCACCCCGAATACGGCCATCCCACGACGCACGATAGGGTATTTCGTCGAGGAGCAGGCTACCCCAACGGTCGTAGATGCGTACCCGGCAGTTGGGAAATGCCTCGATTCCTATAAATGCCCAGGTATCATTTTGGCCGTCGCCGTTGGGGGTGAAGGCGGTGGGGATGAATAAGCCGGGTAGCACGGCCACCTGAACGCTGCTACTGAGCGGACACAGGCCATTTTCGCTCACGGTGAGCCGGTAGGTGGTGTTTTGTTGTGGTTGCACCTGAATACGCGGTCCGGTGAGGGCGTCGGCGGTGGGTTCCCAGACGTACATCAACGGGCTACTTTCGGGGCGGGTTGGTCCTTGCAACGTCAGCCGCGTACCCACCACAATGGTCTGGTTTGGACCCAAATCGGGCTGGGGAATGTCGATAACCGTTACGGTCTGGCTGGTGGTGGCTGAACAACCCGCCGCGTTCGTTACCGAGTAGGTGAGGGTATGGGTGCCGCCCCCGGCCAACGCCGCCGAAAAGAGATTGTTTTGACTACCCGGTCCCGCAAAGAGACCGTCTTTAGGTTCGGCGTACAGCGGAAACGGCTTCGACCCGCTGGCGCACTGCGGCGGCGGTAGGGGAAAAATAGGCGTGGGTTTTTCAACTACCTCGACCACGTCGGCGTCAACGGAGCAGTCGCCGTCAGCAACAGAGACCGTATACAGGCCTGGTTTTACGCCAATCCTTGTCGGGTCGTTGCCGGTCATGTTGCCGTAATTATACTGCCACTGGAAGACGGTGGTGGGTGGGGTGGTGCCGGTGAGTGAGGCGGTCAGCGTGGTGCCTTCACAGATAACACCACCGACCGATGCCGCCGTAATAGCCACCCGGTGCAGCGTACTTTGGCGAATGACGACCGACGTGGTGTTGACGCAGCCGGGAATGGCCGTGTTGGTTACTTCCAGCAGGTACTCGCCGGGGGTGTCTACGCTGAGTTCGTAGCTCGTTTCGCCGGGTAACACAACGCCATTTCTACTCCACCGGTAGCGGTAGGTGGGCAGGATATTCGAGAATAAATAGAGCGTCTCGCCCGCACAAAGTACCGTTTTGGCTACCGTGATCTGGGCCGGATTACAGGCTTTTTTGACCGCCAGCAGGGGCAAAAGCCGTTTTTGACCAGGCCTGGAACGATGCTGCGCGTAGGCCGACTGGCTGACCAAAAGGAGTAACCCAACAAGCGCGTAGTGGACAAAGCGGCTGAGCATGGGGTGGGCAGTAGGTGAATTTTGGGATGGACTTTTGCCGATGATGCGCTTTCTTGCGTTAGTCTAGTAAACTTCATCATCATAAACCATGCCTATTTACCACCACCTCGGCCAACTGCCGCCCAAGCGCCATACGGTCTTCAAAAGTCCGGCGGGGGCCTTTTATTACGAACAGCTATTCGGCACGGTCGGCTTCGACGGCATGTCGTCGCTGATGTACCACCTGCACCGCCCTACGCAGGTGAAAGCCGTACTCGACGCGGTCGATCTGCGGCCCACGCTGGCCGTGGAACACAACATCATGTCGCGGAAACTGATCGGGTTCGACGTGGCCCCCGTCGATGATTTTCTGCAAAGCCGTACGCCCTTGCTGGTCAACAGCGATGTGGTGCTGGGCGTGGCGGCCCCGACGGGCAACGGACCGATGACCTATTTTTATAAAAATGCCGACGCCGACGAACTGCTGTTTATTCACCGGGGCACGGGTACGTTACACACCATGCTGGGCCAGATTCCGTTTGTGCCGGGCGACTACCTGCTCATTCCGCGTGGGATGATCTACCAGATTTCGTTCAACAAAACGGCCTCTGGTGAGCAGAATCGGCTTTTTTACGTCGAATCGACCTCGCCGATGTACACGCCCAAACGCTACCGGAATCATTTTGGGCAACAGGTGGAGCACTCGCCTTATTCCGAGCGTGACCTGAAGCTGCCGCAGGATCTGGAGACCTACGACGAGGCCGGGGATTTTGTGTTGAAAATCAAAAAAGAGGGCATCCTGCACAGCCTCGTCTACGATTATCACCCCTTCGACGTGGTGGGTTGGGACGGCTATAATTTCCCCTACGGCATCTCGATCCACGATTTTGAACCCATTACGGGCCGCATCCATCAGCCGCCGCCGGTGCATCAGATGTTCGAGACAAAATCGTGCGTGGTCTGCTCGTTTGTGCCCCGCCTGTTCGACTACCACCCGCAGGCTATTCCGGCGCCGTACAACCACAGCAACATCGACTCGGATGAGGTGCTGTATTACGTGGATGGTAATTTCATGTCGCGCAACGGCATTGGCCCGGGTGTGCTGACGTTGCATCCGGGGGGAATTCCGCATGGCCCGCACCCCGGCGCGATGGAACGTAGCATTGGCAAAACCGGCACCGACGAGTTGGCCGTGATGGTCGACACGTTCCGCCCCCTCCGCCTCACCACCCAGGCGATGGGTATCGACGATGGCGTTTATTTTCAATCATGGCGGGAAAAATAGTGGCAGTAGGCAGCGGCAGTAAGCAATTATTTGCGCGCGCAAGCCACTGCCTACTGCTACTGCCCACTGCCACTTATAAGATATGCACCTCAATTCCGACTTTACCATTCACAATTTGCCGTTTGGCATTTTCAGTACCGCCGCCCAGCCCCAACCCCGCATGGGGGTGGCCATTGGCGATCAAATCATCGACATGACGCTGGCCAGCAACTGGGGCATTTTCGATGATTTTTTGACCGAAAAACAGAAAGAAGCGTTTCTGCAGACTACCCTCAACGACTTCATCCGGCTGGGACGGCCCGTCTGGCAACGCGTTCGGCAGGTATTGCAAACCGCCTTGACCAGGCCCACGTTGTCGCATCAATTGCCTGAATACGCCTTTGTGGCGCAAGCCGAGGCCACTATGCACCTGCCGATTCAGATTGGCGACTACACCGATTTCTATTCCAGCATCGACCACGCCACCAACGTGGGGGCTATGTTTCGGGACCCCGCCAACGCCTTGCTACCCAACTGGCGACACCTGCCGGTGGGGTATCACGGACGGGCTTCGTCGGTGGTGGTGTCGGGCACGGACATCCGTCGGCCAAATGGGCAGCGGTTGCCGAAAGGGGAGACCCAACCCGTATTTGGCCCGTCGCGGCGGCTCGATTTTGAACTGGAAACGGCCTTTATCGTGGGGAAAGATACCCCGCTGGGTACGGCCCTGACCCCCGCCGATTTCGAGGAACACGTGTTCGGCATGGTGTTGTTCAACGACTGGTCGGCGCGGGACATTCAGCAGTGGGAGTACGTGCCGCTGGGGCCATTTCTGGGCAAAAGTTTTGGCTCGTCCATGTCGCCTTGGGTGGTCACGATGGAGGCTCTTGCGCCCTTTCGCGTGCCCGGCTACGTGCAGGAACCAATGCCGCTGCCCTATTTGCAACAAACCAACCCGCTGCCCAATCTCGACATTCAGCTTGAGGTAAGTTTAATGCCGTCAGGTGGTGAAAAAACGGTCATTTCGCGGGCCAACCAGCGTTTTTTGTACTGGTCGCAGGCGCAGCAACTGGCCCACCACACCGTCAATGGCTGCAACATCAGGGTGGGCGACCTGATGGCGTCGGGCACCATTTCCGGGCCTGACCGGTCATCGTGGGGGTCGCTGCTGGAACTCTCGTGGGGCGGTGCCGAACCACTAACACTGGTCAACGGCGATACCCGTACCTTCCTCAACGACGGCGATACCGTCACCATCCGGGGCTGGGCGGGCGAGGGCGACTACCGCGTCGGTTTTGGCGACGTAACGGGCCGAATTGTGGCCGGTAACAACGCCACGCTGTAAGCACGGGAGGGGCGTCGGACAGGTTTGTTTTTTGGACAGGATGAAATTTGGCGGGTAAGTAAAAGCATACGCAAATGGTGTCGCGCAGATAGATTAACTTTCGATCTTATTTCGTCGGTCAACTTATGCTAAACCAGTTTTTCGAGCACCCCATCCTTAACTCGCCGTACACCTACCCTAGCCGCTACTGGGAGCTTGATAAAGACGGTCAGCCTACGCAACAGATTATTGCTTCCCGGCGGCCTGCCGAGTTCATTACCCCGATTCCTAAACCTCGTAAGCGCAAACGGTCTGACGTTCAGCAGTCTATCATTTTCGATGAAGGCCTCGGCCTGTCAACGGCTAAGCAGGCCTACGATCCAACACCGAACATCAATCAGGTACGTCAGGAGGTAGAAAAGTGGCGGAGTCTGCCCAATCCGAATCAATGGCAGGTGACGCCCGAAACGGCCCGCCTGTTGCAGCACTGGCGCAGCCATCCGTTCAGTAGCATCCGCCCCTTTTTCTGCCAGGTCGAAGCCGCCGAAACGGCTATTTGGCTAACGGAGGTGGCCCCTAATACAAAAATTGGCAAGGCTATTCTGGAGCGGCTGGCCAACGCCAATCGTGATGCTAACCCCGACCTGATGCGGATGGCCCTGAAACTGGCAACCGGGGCGGGCAAAACCACCGTGATGGCGATGCTCATTGCCTGGCAGACGATCAACGCCGTGCGTCGGCCCAACAGCAAGACCTTTACCAAAGGCTTCCTGATCGTTACGCCCGGCATTACCATTAAAGACCGCCTGCGGGTGTTGATGCCAAACGACCCCGACAGCTACTACAAAAGCCGCGAACTGATACCGTCGGACATGATCGACGACCTGCAACGGGCCAAGATTGTCATTACCAACTACCATTCGTTCAAGCTTCGCGAACGAATCGATATCTCGAAAGGGGGGCGGCAACTCCTGCAAGGGCGCGGCGGCGAAGCCCTGAATACGCTGGAAACAGAAGGCCAGATGATTCAGCGCGTCATGCCCGATTTGATGGGCCTGAAGAATATCATGGCCATCAATGACGAAGCCCACCATTGTTACCGCGAAAAGCCAGAAGACCCCGACGAAATAGCCGCCCGAACCACGGATGAAAAAGCCGAGGCCGAACACAACCGCGAAGCCGCCCGCCTCTGGATTTCCGGGCTGGAAGCTGTGAACCGGAAACTGGGCATAATTCGCGTGATGGACCTGTCGGCAACGCCCTTTTTCCTGAGCGGGTCGGGCTACGTGGAAGGCACGTTGTTCCCCTGGACGATGAGCGATTTTTCGCTCATGGACGCCATCGAGTGCGGCATTGTGAAGCTGCCGCGCGTGCCCGTTGCCGATAACATACCCGATGCCGACGTGCCCATGTTTCGCAATCTGTGGGATCACATTCGGGGAGACATGCCCAAAAAAGGCCGGGGAAAAGATGCCTTTCTTGATCCGCAGCAACTGCCTGTCAAACTGCAAACCGCACTACAAGCGCTGTATGGGCACTATAAACTGACGTATGACCTGTGGGCGAAGGAGGGCATCCGGGTGCCACCCTGTTTTATTGTCGTCTGCAACAACACAGCCGCCTCTAAACTGGTCTACGATTATATTTCCGGTTATACCCAAATTAACGACGACGGTTCCGAGACGTTCATGGGTGGCAAGCTGGCTCTGTTCAGCAATTTCGATGAGAACGGCAATGCGCTGGGTCGGCCCAACACACTCCTGATCGACAGTGAACAACTGGAATCGGGTGAGGCACTGGATGACAACTTTCGGAAAATGGCCGCCCCCGAAATAGAGCAATTCCGTCGGGAGAAGATAGAACGTGGCGATAACCCAGAAGAAGCCAAAAATATTTCTGATCAGGAACTGCTGCGCGAGGTGATGAACACCGTGGGGCGGCATGGCCGGTTGGGTGGTTCCATCCGTTGTGTGGTATCGGTATCCATGCTCACCGAGGGCTGGGATGCCAACACCGTTACCCACGTGCTGGGCGTGCGGGCGTTTGGTACGCAACTCCTTTGTGAACAGGTGATTGGCCGTGCCCTGCGGCGGCAGTCCTACGAACTCAACGAAGAAGGACTGTTCAACACCGAATATGCCGACGTGCTGGGCATTCCGTTCGATTTTACGGCTAAACCCGTGATTGCCCCGCCCGGAAAACCCCGCGAAACCATTCAGGTGCGGGCCGTCAGACCCGAACGTGATCACCTCGAAATTCAGTTTCCCCGCGTGGAAGGCTACAAGGTGGAACTGCCCGAAGAACGCCTCACGGCCATTTTCAATGAAGACTCGGTGCTGAACCTGACCCCCGGCCTGGTGGGGGCCGCCCTCGTGGAGAACGCGGGCATCATCGGCGAAAGCGTGAACCTGAACCTGGAGCATACCGGCGACGTGCGCCCCTCGCAGGTGGTGTTTGAACTGGCCTCGCACCTGCTATTTACCCGCTGGCGCGACCCCAACGAAGCCCCCAAACTGCACCTGTTTGGGCAGTTGAAACGCATTAGCAAACAGTGGCTCGATGGCTATCTGAACTGCTCAGGCGGGACGTACCCAGCGCAGTTGCAGTACAAAACCCTGGCCGATATGGCCTGTGAGCGTATCACGACCGGTATCACCGCCGCCTTTGTGGGGCTAAAACCCATCCGGGTGGTACTGGACCCTTACAACCCCACCGGCTCTACGCAGTTTGTTAATTTCAACACCTCGAAACTGACCCGCTGGCAAACCGATGCCCGCAAATGCCACATCAACTGGGTCATTCTCGATAGCGGCTGGGAGGCCGAGTTTTGCCGCGTGGTCGAGAAGCACAAGCGCGTGAAAGCCTATGTCAAAAACCATAACCTGGGCCTGAACGTACCCTACCGGTTTGGCGCAGAAATGCGAACCTATATCCCCGATTTCGTTGTGCTCGTCGACGATGGAAACGGCCCCGACGACCTCCTGCACCTGATTGTGGAGATCAAAGGCTACCGGGGCGAAGATGCCAAAGTGAAAAAAACCACCATGGATACCTACTGGATTCCCGGTGTGAACCACAACGGTACCTATGGCCGCTGGGCCTTCGCCGAATTCCGGTCTGTCTACGAAATCGAAGCCGACTTTGCGGTCAAAGTAGAAGCGCAGGTAGATGAACTCATCGAAGCCCACACCCGCCAACCCGTGTAACGTCCCCCCGCTATGGCCAATGACCCACACAACGTGCCCGCCGTGCGCACCAGTCGGTCGCGTAGACGACCAACTGTTTATAGCCCCGCCAACGGCGTTGTGGAGGTCGGTCGCGTCAGCGACCCAATGGTTGTAGACCCCGATGTAATCGGGGTTCATTGGCGCGTCATCTGTTATGGGTCGCGTAGCGATCCAACAATATAGGCGGCCCGCATTGGCGTTGCGGTTGCATACCTACGGTACGCCAATGCGGCACGGGTGGGGCATCGCCTAATCCCCGGACAGTGGCCGGGGCTACAAACATTGGGTCGCTGACGCGACCATTCGGGCGGAGATCATTATCTTGCTATACACCAATCGTGGCTATTCATGGCTAACACCTACACTCAGATTTACCTGCAAACGGTTTTCGCCGTGAAACACCGACACGGACTGATTCAATCGGCCTGGAAAGAGACACTATACCGCTACATCACGGGCATTGTGCAGAATCAGGGCCATAAGTTACTGGCCATCAACGGTATGCCCGATCACCTTCATCTCTTCATGGGAATCAATCCGAAACAATCCATTTCCGACCTCATGCAGGACGTAAAAGGGGATTCGTCGAAGTGGATCAACGATAACCACCACACCAAAGGCCGGTTTGAATGGCAGGCAGGTTACGGCGCGTTTTCGTATGGTCAATCCCAAATCGACGTGGTTGTGAAGTACATTCAACATCAGGAGGCACATCATCGAAAATACACGTTCATGGAAGAATACACCACGTTTCTCCGCAAATTCAACGTACCCTACGACGAACGGTATTTGTTCAAATCCGTTGATGAGGCGGATTAACGAGAAGCAAAGAACCTGCTACCCATGATGTTACGGCAAACAGTTCGCCTTAGCGACCCGATGTTTGTCGCCCCGTCAACGCCGTTGTGGGGGCGGTCGCGTCAGCGACCTGACGTTTGTAGCCTCCGGAACCCGCCCCCGCCGGGCACCGTGCCGTTAGGTACGTAACCACACATGGCGTAGGCGTTGCGTACCTAACGGCACGCCCCCCTTACCAACGCTGTTGGCGGGGCTATAAACATTGGGTCGCTGACGCGACCGCCCCCATAACGCCGGGCGGGGGCGACAATCATCAGGTCGCTGACGCGACGTACCTGCCGCCTTGCCAACGTTGGCGGGGGCGACAACCGTCGGATTGCCAGGGCCACTACATAGCCAACAATGACGTAGTTTGAACTTGATTCTTCCACACGTAACCAAACCAAAAACGGGTTGAAAAACGCCCAATTTGTTACTTACTCTCCCCAATGGCAAAAAATACCCCTACCGATAAATCCATTGCCTCCTTCACCCACGACGACGCCACCCGCGTGAACAACCCAACGGCGGAATACGAGTCGATGATGTCAAAAGCAGCCAAAGACCCCATTACCGTGGCCTACGAACGCCGCAACCGCGACCTGGACCCGCAACTGGTGTGGCGCGGCAAAGACGAGCAGGACTGGAGCGATCTGATGGTGGCCGCGCCGCCGCTTTATATTCAGGAGAAAATACAGCCCAAAGCCCTCATCGACGACCTGATGCGGCAGAGCAAACAGCAGCAACAGGCCCCCGGCATGGCCTTCGCCGATCTGTTTGCCGACTTCAACGGCATCCCGCACGGGGTGGATAAAACGGAGTTCTACCAGCATGATCAGCACTGGACCAACCGCATGATCCTGGGCGACAGCCTCCAGGTGATGGCAAGCCTGGCCGAGCGCGAGGGCCTGCGCGGCAAGGTGCAGTGCATCTATTTCGACCCACCCTACGGCATCAAATTCAACTCCAATTTCCAATGGAGCACCACGAGCCGCGACGTGAAAGACGGAAACGCCGCCCACATCACCCGCGAACCCGAACAGGTGAAGGCCTTCCGCGATACCTGGCGCGACGGTATCCACAGCTACCTGACGTACCTGCGCGACCGCCTGACCGTGGCCCGCGACCTGCTCACCGATTCCGGCTCCATCTTCGTGCAAATCGGCGACGAAAACGTCCACCGGATACGTGCCGTCATGGATGAAGTATTCGGGGATGAGAATTTTATTAGCCTAGTTACCGTAAAAAAGACCAGTGCATCAACTGAAGAGTTTTTGTCATCTGTAAATGATTATCTAATCTGGTTTGCTAAAGACTGCTCCAAAGCAAAGTATAAGCCCACCTACCAGGAGCGAGCTTTAGGTGATTCAAGTGTTAGTGAGTATAAATCTTTAATGATGCCAAATGGCGAGACACGTCGTTTAACCGAAAAGGAGGCAAGGGGACTTGAACTGATACCTGAGAACGCTAAAATTTTTCGTCCAGATAATCTGACGTCAAGCCATGCGTACTCTTTGGGCAAAACACAGTTTGAATATCAAGGAAAAAAGTTTGGGCCTGGGTCGCGTTATTGGTCAACAAGCCCAACTGGATTAACTCGGTTGAGTAAATCTAATCGACTGATCGCTACAGAGAATTACTTGGCAGGTAGAAGGTTCTTAGATGATTTCAAAATTCTCCCCATCAGTAATACTTGGTTGGATACAATTCTTTCCAGTCGTTCAGAAGATAAGCTGTATGTGGTTCAAACGTCGTTAAAGACTATCCAACGTTGCCTACTAATGGCTTCAGACCCTGGTGACCTTGTGCTTGACCCGACTTGTGGTTCTGGCACAACGGCTTACGTGGCGGAGCAGTGGGGCCGTCGGTGGATCACGGTTGATACCTCGCGTGTGGCGTTAGCCCTGGCCCGCGCCCGCCTGATGGGTGCCCGCTACCCGTTCTACCTCCTCGCCGATTCGTCGGAAGGGCAGGTGAAAGAAGGCGAAATTACCCGCACTACACCCAGTTCGCAGCCCACGCGCGGCAACATCCGTCACGGATTTGTGTATGAGCGCGTGCCGCACGTTACGCTCAAGTCCATTGCCAACAACGCCGAAATTGATGTGATCTGGGAAACGGCCCAAACCACGCTCGAACCCCTGCGCGAAGCCCTCAACGCCAGCCTCGGCAAAGCCTGGCAAGAATGGGAAATCCCCCGCGAGGCCGAGGCCAACTGGCCCGCCGAGGCCAAAAAACGTCATGCCGACTGGTGGCAGGCCCGCATTGCCCGGCAGCAGGCCATCGACAAA
>JBBRMP010000202.1:0-10402 GCA_038230755.1 Cytophagales bacterium
ACTATTGTATTCCGACCGGCCAAACGGCACAGTTGGTTGCCCGTTTACGCCCTTCACAATCAGGCTTGCCAACTTAGTGGCCGACGTTACTGCGCCACCACCGTTATAGCGTAAATCGAGTATTAACTCGTTGGCGCCCTGTGCTTTAAACTTACCAAAGATGGCATTGAGCCGGTCGTCATAGGCAGTTGCTCCCGATCCATTGGGGCCTGGTACAAACTGATTGTACATCAGGTAGGCAATCTTACGCGTCCCGTCGGTATAGACCGAATCTTTGAATATCGGGTCCTCCTGAAAGACAACCGGCGTTACTGATTTTGTGGTAGTTGTCTTCACGATAGCCCCGTTCTGAGCAGTGGCAAACCCGTATGTCTGCGTGACCGACTCATCAGCGAACGCTTTGTTGAGTGTAGCCTGATCAGTGGTCAGGGTAATGCCGTTGACCGAGAAGAACATGTCGTTGCGCTTGATACCCGCTTTATCGGCTGGGGAGCCGGGCAGCACGTAGGTCACTACGCCAACCACGTCGGTCGAGCCTTCGGCGGTGCGGACAAGCGTAAAATCCAGACCCGTCGTTTTACTCTCACCGCTAAGTAGTGCTTTCAATTCGGTCGCGCTTTCCTGAATCCAGGAAAAACGGTCGCGCTGTGGGTTCGCCGTATTGCCGTAATCATAGAGCAGCGAATAGAAGAAATCGCTGGGCTTCTTCATCTTATCAGGATTAGCCGGAATCTTGTCGGTCCAGTAGTAATAATCCTTCATATTGGTCAGAATCCAGTCGTTAACGTAGCTATCGGTAGCCGCTGTAGTGCCGCTCGTGGGCGTGGTAACGGGGTTCACGTCGACGGGGTCTTTTTTGCAGGACGTCAGCAGGGCCATTCCAGCAAGGGCCAACAGCAACGTAGAGCGTAACGTATGCGCTTTCTTGATCATCAGAATTCGTTGTTTTTGAACACTATACCTATAACGTAAAAAACCGCTCAGTGTGGGGCTGAACGGCATAAAATAACCATTAAAATAGAGAACTATCAAGCGCGAACAGGTTGATGCGCAGCCAGCTATCGGTCGGCTATAGTGTTGCCTTACTACCGCCCTTGTTGAACTGATAGACCACGCCGAGGTACGAATTCACCAACCCAAACCGGAACCCGGTGTTGACCGACGGAGACAGTTCAAAGGCCACGCGCAGGTTGGGTAGGCTCACCACTGGTGCCACCCGTACACCCACGTGCAGGGCGTAACCTTCCAAAATTTTGTTGTTTTCAATGGCGTTCAGCGCGTTTACCCGAATACTCGGCCCCACGTAGTAATTGGCCCGCTCGGTTCGGTTTACATTAATCATTGGGCAAAACGTGGTGCTCAGCGAAAAGGGCGTGTTGGTCTGCAAACGGGCATCCAGCCACAGCAAACGGTTCGGATTAGTGCTCACCGTAAACAGCCCATTGAACGGATAATACGCCACCGAAGCCTGACTAAACGCGATGGACGGAAAGGCAAGGAATAAGAGAAAGAAGCGGTGTTTCATAATGAGGCCCCCCGCCCCCCGAAGGGGGAGGGCTGACGCACACACGTAGCTTCGCTCACAGTATGGTATCCGGAGGTTATGCGTGCGTCAGCCCTCCCCCTTCGGGGGTCGGGGGGCTGTTTTTAGCGCGTCATCTTCGGCATTTTGCCTGATGCCTGCATATTATTCATCTTTTTCATCATCTTCCGCATCTCGTCGAACTGCTTCAGTAGGTTCGTAACCTGCTGAAGATCAGTACCTGAACCGGCGGCAATGCGCTTTTTACGGCTCGTGTCGATGGTGTCGGGGCGTTCGCGTTCTTTGGGCGTCATCGAGCTGATGATGGCTTCGATGGGGGTGAAGGATTGGTTATCGAGGTCGAGGTCTTTCACCATCTTGCCCATGCCGGGAATCATGCCGAGCAGGTCTTTGATGTTGCCCATCTTTTTGATCTGCTGCAACTGACTCAGGAAGTCGTTGAAGTCGAACTGGTTCTTCCGCATTTTGGCGTTGATGCGGCGGGCTTCGTCGTCGTCAAACGCCTGTTGCGCCCGTTCCACCAGCGAGATCACGTCGCCCATGCCCAGAATCCGGCTGGCCATCCGGTCGGGGTAGAAGATGTCGAGGGCGTCCATTTTCTCGCCCGTGCTCATGAACTTGATGGGCTTGTTCACCACCGCCCGGATCGACAGCGCCGCACCACCCCGCGAATCACCGTCGAGTTTGGTCAGCACCACGCCGTCGAAGTCGAGGCGTTCGTTGAAGGTTTTGGCCGTGTTCACCGCGTCCTGTCCGGTCATGGAATCGACGACAAAAAGCGTTTCTGACGGATTAAGGGCTTTTTTCACGTCCTCAATTTCCTGCATCATCACTTCATCTACGGCCAGACGACCGGCGGTATCCACGATCACGACCTTCTTGTTAGTTCGTTTGGCATGGGCCAGGGCGTTGGTGACGATGGACACGGCGTTCTTGTTGTCCGGCTCTGCAAACACCTCGACGCCCACCTGTTCGCCCAGCACTTTTAGTTGGTCGATGGCGGCGGGGCGGTAAATATCGGCGGCCACGAGCAGCACGCTCTTGCCCTGTTTTTTGATGTAGGCGGCCAGTTTTCCCGAAAACGTGGTCTTGCCCGACCCCTGCAATCCGGCAATCAGGATCACGGCGGGGTCGCCTTTGAGGTTGATAGGCTGGACTTCGGTGCCCATCAGATCGGTCAGTTCTTCCTGAACGATTTTGACAAACAACTGCCCCGGCTCCACGGCAATGAGCACTTTCCGGTCGAGCGCTTTTTGCTTTACGCGGTCGGTCACGTCTTTGGCGACCTTGTAGTTTACGTCGGCGTCGGTGAGGGCACGGCGCACCTCTTTGATGGTGGCAGCAACGTTGATTTCGGTAATGCGCCCCTGCCCTTTCAGGGTCTTAAACGCCTTATCGAGCTTATTCTGTAGGTTCTCGAACATAATAGGACAAAGATAATACGTTTATGCGCAGCAGCCCTCAGGCCCGGTTTCCCCAATTTAGTACACCTGCATTATTTGCTTATACCGGGAAATAATTGACATTAAATTTGACTAATGACGCAATGCCCATTCATTTATTTCGTCTTTTGGGTATATCTTGCTCTTCGTAACTGAAGAATTGCCTAACCGCAGAATTAACTAACACCTCTCCTATGAAACGCACTTTAACGACTTACGCAGCCGTCTGTTTGCTAACGAGCGGCTTGCTTTACACCTCATCGTCGGTGGTGCTTGCCTCATCGGCACAGTCAGCGAACCGGACTGGTCAGGAGGTAGCGCGTACACCCCGCAAACCCACCGATACCCATCCGGTGCAGGCCAAACCAGCCCAGGATGCGTCGGTTGTTAAAGTGACGCCCAAAAAAGATGCCCCCGGCAAACGCTTCTGGGGCCGCATTATGGATCATTTCCGCGACATTCATTCGGCAGAGAAAAAGCCGAAGTAAGTTTTATAGTTTTCAGTTTATCGTTTTCAGTTCAAAGGGCTTCGCCTAACTACCTATCGTAGTTGAGCGGAGCCCTTTGAACTGAAAACGATAAACTCATTTCCCAAACCGATACACCGTTGTCTGCGTGTACGTTTGACCGGGTTTCAGGAGCGTATTCGGGTAGCTGGGGTGGTTGGGCGAGTCAGGGTAGTGCTGCGCTTCTAGGGCTAACCCCTCGCGGAAATTGGCAGCTTTGCCGTATTTACCCGGGTCGTTGGCCGCAAAGAAATTACCCCCGTAGAATTGTATCGCCGGTTCGGTGGTTAGTACCGTCATTCGGATACCCGACTTGTCGCCAACCACTTCGGCGGCTTTATCCAGCGAACCCATCTTGTGATTTAGCACCCAGTTGTGGTCATAGCCCCCGCCAAACGTCAGTTGCTCATTTTGCTCGCCAACCCGTGCGCCAATGACCGTGGGCTTGCGAAAATCAAACGGGGTGCCTTCCACCGATTGGGGTTCACCCTGTGGAATCAACCCTTTGTCGACCGCCGAATAGGTATCGGCGTTGATCATCAGCACGTGGTTGTTGATGGTGCCGCTTCCTTCGCCGTTGAGATTGAAAAAGCCGTGGCTCGTGGGGTTCACCGGCGTCGGCTTATCTGTCGTGGCTTTGTAGTCGATCTTCAGACCGGGCTGCCCCGCCACTGATTCATCGATGGAGTAAGTGACGGTGGTGGTGAGGGTGCCGGGGAAACCGCCCTCGCCATCCTTGGCTACGTAGGTCAGTTGCAGGGTGTGGTCGTTGATGGATTTGGCATCCCAGACGCGGGTATGAAAACCACTCGGCCCGCCGTGGAGCGTATTGCCGTTGTTGTTAAGTTCGGTATGGTAGGTCTTGCCGTCCAGCGTAAATGTCCCCTTGGCAATGCGGTTACCCACCCGACCCACAATAGGCCCGTAGAATCCCTCATGGGCTTTTTCGTAGGCGGCAATACTCTCAAAGCCCATCACCACGTCGGTCTGTTTACCGGCGTTATCGGGCACCAACAAGCCCACGAGGCGGGCACCGTAGTTGGTAATGGCCACTTCGATCCCCTTTCCCTTCAGGATATACAGGTTTGTTTTCTTACCACCAACAAGCCCCGCGAACGACTCTGGGTTGGGCAGTTTGTAGGTAATCGCCGTAGCATTGGCACCGGTGGCAGTGGCAGTGGCTAAAGAATCGGTGGCGGGCGTAGTGACCATAGTGGCATCTGTTTTTTTGGTCGACGACTGACAACCAGCCGTACCGAGTAAGCCCAGCAGCAAGGCCGGGTAAATGAGTTTTTGCATGGGCGTAGCCATTGAGTAAACAGTAGCAAAAGAGCCGGATGTAATGGAGTTACTACAAACAACTACGTCGGCCAGGAGCCGACGTAGTTGATGATTACTAACCTATGATGAAACAAGTTTCATTAGGAGTATAAGGCGTTGACTGTGTGAAATATCCCCTTTCTGATTAGTAAACAGTTAAAAGAAAGTCAGAAAAAGCCGTTTCCAGCCCTACAACACGCTATTCATACTCCGCACGGCCTCAGCCGATTTGTTGAAGGTGGCCTGCTCGTCGGCGGTAAGTTTGTAGTCGATGATCTGTTCCCAGCCATCTTTACCGATCACCACGGGTACGCCCAGGCAGATATCTGACTGACCATATTCGCCGTTGAGGGCCACACAGCAGGGGAAAATGTGCTTCTGGTCGTGCACGATGCTCTCGACGAGTTCGGCCACGGCTGCGCCGGGGGCGTACCAGGCCGAGGTGCCGATGAGTTTGGTCAGCGTAGCCCCGCCCACCATCGTGTCGGCGGCTACTTTTTGCAGGGCTGCTTCATCCAGAAACTGACTCACAGGCACACCATTGCGGGTGGCGAGGCGCGTGAGGGGAATCATCGTCGTGTCGCCGTGACCGCCAATGACCGAGGCATGGATGTCGTTGGGGGGGCAGTCGAGAGCCATCGACAGGTACGTCTTGAACCGCGCCGAATCCAGGATACCGCCCAGGCCGATGATCCGGTTTTTGGGCAGACCCGACGTTTGCAGCGTCAGTTGGGTCATGGTGTCCATCGGGTTCGAGACGATGATGATGATGGCATCGGGCGAATGCTGCAGGATATTTTCCGTCACGCCCTTCACGATGTTGGCGTTGGTGCCGATCAGGTCTTCGCGTGTCATACCCGGTTTGCGCGGAATGCCCGACGTAATTACAACTACCCCCGACCCGGCGGTTTTGGCGTAGTCGCTGGTTGAGCCGGTAATTTTTGTATCGAACCCGCAGAGCGTGGCCGTCTGGAACATATCGAGGGCTTTGCCTTCGGCCAGTCCTTCTTTGATATCGAGCAGAACGACTTCTTCGGCCAGCTCGCGGCGCATAATGTTATCAGCACAAGTGGCTCCTACGGCCCCGGCTCCTACAATGGTGATTTTCATGCAACAATGGAATAAGTAGAGAATTTAGATTGACGCGGTAAAGGTAAGGTGCATCACGCAATGCGTCGCGCTATGCTCTCACTCACTACCTCGTAGAGCCGCGCCACTTCTGCGGTCCCGCCCGCACCGGGATGCCGGACCACGGCGGACCGGCTCCGGCGTACCGGTCCGGGGCGAGTTCGTAAATAAGCCAGGTGGTTTTGGATCACTTCCGTGTCGTGGCGGCGGGCGGGGCCGGTCTGCACGTCGGCAGGGTGCTGGGCGTCGAGAGCTTTGCGGACGGTTTCGCGGATGAGGGGCTTCAGCAGGTCGAATTCGAGGTCTTCCGCGTCGGTGATGTCTTTGGCAAGGGCCAGCAGGTGGTTGGTGAAATTACAAGCCAGCACCGCCGCCACGTGCAGCGCCCGCCGCTCTGCCGAATTGACGAGGTACACAATTGTGCTGATCTCCTGCCCCATCGTCACCAACTGCGCTTCGGTGTCGGTATTATCGGCTTCGATGCAGAGCGGAATTTGCTCAAAATCGAGCAGCGCACGGCCCCGCGTGAAGGTCTGGAGGGGATAAAAAACGCCCGTTTTCACCGGCACGTCGGAGTAAATGCCCACCAGCTTTTGCAATTTGTTTAGCGGTTGCCCGCCCGACGTATGAATCAGCGTGGCTCCTTCGGGCAGTACCAGCCGGGCGCATACCTCGTCGAGGGCATTGTCGGGAGCGGCCAGAATAAACAACTGGGAAGGGTTTTCGGCCAGATTCAGGTCCGAAATGGGCCGGGCGTCGTAGAGCATCGTGGCCAGTTGCCGGGCGTGGGTCAACTGCCGACTGTATACGGCCAGTACGTGATGCCCGGCGTTTTCCAGGGCTGGTGCCAGGTGCCACGCCACATTGCCCGCGCCAATAAAGGTGATCGTCATCTTGCTGTTATATCCTGGCAATCATCCGGTCAAACACCGACCGTTGCGCCCGCATCGACCCCACCTTATCAGCCGGATCGGTATGGCATTCCAGCAGCACCCAACCCGTGTAGTGCATCTTCACCAGATTGGTTAGTAGTTCCTGATACGGGTAATCGGTTCTGTCTAGTTCGCGGACGTGGCAGGTAGCGCCAAACCGGTCTTTTACGAGGTTAAAATTAGCCGCAAAACCCTGCCCATTCAGGTCCTGCGGGTTGCAATTCCAGCAGATGGCGGCATTCCGATTCGGTACAAAGTTCATGATCTGTTTAATGGCGGGCAGTTCCTGAGTGGCTTCACCGTGTACTTCTAACCTGATCTGTTGGCCAAATTCGGCCCCATAACTGGCCAACTCGTTGAGAGCCTGGCCAATCTGCTGCAACGTCTTTTCGGTGGCCACTTCTTTGTGGAGGGCGTTGGGTTTCACCTTCACCCCCGACCCGCCCACGTCGGCACTGAGGCGGATGAAGGCCTTGGTGCGCTCGATGGAGGCTTTTACCTGGGCCGGGTCCACGTAGTCGAACTGCTGGTTGGTGCCCAGCCCCACCAGTTGCACGGGGCTGTCGGCAAACTTCTTTTTAACGGCCTGCCGCTGGGCTGCGGTCAAATCGGGCGTGACCTTGTGGGCGTGTTCGACGCGCAATTCTACCCCCTGTAGGCCCGTGTCGGCACAGTTTTTCAGCAACGTGGGCACGTCCCAGTCCTTACCCCAGAGGTAGGTCACCAGGCCCAGTTTGATGGGCGATTTTGCCCGTTCCCACTCATGGGCGAAAGCCGGCACTGCCAGCACCGATGCGCCCGCCAGCAGCGAAAGGTCTTTCAGGAAGGTATGTCTGGTGATGGTAGTCATGGATTCTGAGATTATCAATCTGACAAAGTCTCTCCGTTTAGGTTGTTACTTAAGCGGTCAGCAAACGGCGTGGTCAAACCACTAGTCGGCCCAGCACGTATATTTGACAAATCCCGAACGTCTATGCCCCCTTTTCTACGCCCCCTTGGCCTTGGCCTGTTTCTGCTTGGCTTTGCCGTGTTTGTGTTTGTGCTCACCCTTGGCCGGTTTAAACTGACCGATTCGGTGGTGAAAGAAACGCTGAAACCAGAACACCAAACAGCCCTCCAACCGCGACTGGGGCCACTTCTGGGCAAAACATACACCAACCAGTTCGCCTTCATCAGCGACCTGCGCGGGGCCATCGACGGCTACAACGCCGAGCAGCAGGCCAAACAAAACTGGAAAGCCGTCATCTACGACGATTACCTCTTCGACCTCACCAAGCGGAGTACCATCGGCGCCCCCGTGACCAATTCGGCCCTGTTGTTCTGGCTTAGTTTCGGGCTGGCCATGCTGGGCGGCATCCTCTTTGCGTTGCCCCGACTCAACGACAAACCAGGCATCCGCAACGACGGCATCATGCACCACCCCGCCACCCACGTCGGCTGGATCGGCATTGCCCTCGGCACGTTCCTGATCGGGTTCTATATCGCGCTTTATTTCTACGCCGAATACCTCACCAACTGGACAGATCTGGTTGACCCCCTCAGCCGCGCCCTCAACGGCAAACCGGCCAGCAAGTGGTTTCTGTATGGTACGCTCTACACCGTCATTGTGCTGGTGATGGGCGTCAGGATGCTCATCAACTACCGCCACAGCCGCTACCAGCAGTACCGGACGCTCTCGGTGATGGCGTTTCAGTTGTTTTTCGCGTTCCTCATTCCCGAACTGATGAGCCTGCTCAACGCGCCCTATCAGGACCTGAAAAGCATCTGGCCCCTCGACTACACCTTCTTTTTCGACTACCGCATCAACGAGAAACTACAGGCCGGAACGCTGGGCATTTTCATGTTCGTCTGGGGCACGGCCCTCTCCACGGTGGGCGTGCCCACGATCACCTATTTCGTGGGCAAACGCTGGTATTGCTCATGGGTATGTGGCTGCGGTGGCCTCGCCGAAACCCTCGGCGACCCCTTCCGGCATTTATCGAACAAGACGGTAAAGGCGTGGAAATACGAGCGCGTAATCGTGCATAGTGTGCTGGTTTTTGCCGTGGTGATGACCCTGCTGGTGCTGTACAGCTATTTTTTGGGCCAAAGCGCCCTCGTCGGCTTTCTCGATTCCTACAGCGTTCGGAAGGCGTATGGCTTCCTGATCGGGTCAATCTTTGCCGGGGTGGTGGGCACGGGTTTTTATCCGCTCATGGGCAGCCGCATGTGGTGCCGGTTCGGCTGTCCGCTGGCAGCGTATCTGGGTATCGTGCAGCGGTTTAAGTCGCGTTTCCGCATCACCACCAACGGCGGGCAGTGCATCTCCTGCGGCAACTGCTCGACTTACTGCGAAATGGGCATCGACGTGCGGGCCTACGCCCAAAAGGGGCAGGACATCGTGCGTTCCTCGTGCGTGGGCTGTGGTATCTGCTCATCCGTCTGCCCCCGTGGCGTACTCAACCTGGAAAACGGGCCGGTTTCGACGCGGAAGATTTAGGAACGACATTACGCTCAAGATGTTATCGCTAAGCAACGGATACCACCAAATCGTACTTCGACCGACGCTTATGCGACCCGCCGCTAACATCGATGATTACATTGCCCAATTTCCGGTGGAAACACAGGCGATTTTAGAGCAACTCAGGAAGACCATACGCACTGTGGTGCCGGAAGCGCAGGAGGTGATTAGCTATTTCATGCCCGCCTTCAAATTGAAAAGCGTACTGGTCTATTTTGCGGCTACCCAAAAACACATCGGCTTCTACCCCACGGCATCGGGCGTGGCCGCGTTTCAGGATGAATTAGCCCCATACGACTATTCAAAAGGCACCATCCGGTTTCCGACGGACAAACCGTTGCCGCTCGATCTCATTCGCAACATTGTCCGGTTTCGGGTAGAGGAGGACCGGGCGAAAGCACCGGTGAAAAAGACCACGAAATGAGTCTCTTCTGAACCTGTTGTGTCGTCTAATGTAGACCTACAAGTGAAAGAAATGGCCACCAAATAGGTGCTATCTTTATGGCAATCAGCCGATAACGAATGGCAGAACGTCACCCCTACGAAACAGCTCACGCAACTTTGTCTGATAGGTTTTTTGGTCTTTCTATGGATAGCGCCGGTAATAGGGCAAAGTAAATTGTCGCTTCCGTTCAGCGCAACACCCATCTACTCCCATACCGACGGGCAAACAACGCTCTGCTGTTCCCTCCGCAACAACCGAATTAATCAACAACGAGCATTCGCTGAGCTGTTCCATTGGCTTGCTGGCGCGATATCATTTTACTACTCGCTTGTCTGCCTCGACGGGTGTTTGGGCAACGAACGTACTGTCAAATACAGGGCTTTCTCATAAAAATCTTAGGCCTACTTGACGTCTCAAAAGTTACTGATGCAAGGGAGTCAGATAGAGTTATAGTAACACGGCAACCAGTAAAGTATACTTCAGACAACTTGGTTAGTGTACCATTGAGCCTGTCTATAGCTACACTGCAACGATTTGTGGCAACCATCAGCCTAAAGTTAGCCCCACGAGTTTTTATGAGAAAGCC
>JBBRMP010000203.1:0-10374 GCA_038230755.1 Cytophagales bacterium
AATTGGAAATCGATATAAATCGTATGACCTTTCGTTTATTATACCCGGTAATACGGATATTTTAAAACACGAGCAAGAAAACAATATCGTTGCTCAACTCGATACATTGAAGTAGGCTCACTCACGATGAAAACCACGTCACTACTCTTCCTGCTGGCCCTACTGGGGCTGGCAGGAGCCTGTAAGAAAGAAGAGGTGCCGCTCCAGCCTACGTCGATTTCGTTGCAAGTGGTGTATAAACAGACTGGACTGCCCGTTGATAGTGCTATGGTAATGGTGAACGGGTCGACAGGGGGCTTTCTTGTCAGGGTACAACAGCTAGCAACGTATGCTCAAGGTTATACTGACAAGCGAGGACGGTTTACAGCTACAATGATGATTCCTAAAGAGTACTTGGCAACTTATGTAACCATTAAGGAGATTAAGGTTGGGAATCGCTACTTGGTATTCGACGTAGTAAGCAGGCAACCCAATACTAACATCCTCGACCATGAGAAAGAGAATATTGTCACTGCTCAACTTGATACGTTGAAGTAAGGATCTAGCTGTTCAACAGTCAAGAACGCTACGTCGAAGGAGCCGAAAAATACGCTCATTGGTGCAGGTGCTGGTACTGGTTTTTCACGAAAAGAAGGAGTAGAGGAGGGAATGTACAATAGCTTCGCTTGCGGCCCCTTCGACTGCGCTCAGGGTGACAGGGACGTTGAATCATCTCAAAAAGTTAACTCCACTTTCCTGTCACCCTGAGCGCAGTCGAAGGGGCCGCAAGCGAAGTTATTTTGCACTATTCATCATTCATCAAAAAAGGGCCATTCCTGCGCAGGAATGGCCCTCTTTAGTGAATTGACTTTGTTTACGCCGCTACTTCCGCTGCTTCGGCCTGCACCTGAGCCAGCGGTTTGAAGTTGGCCGGGATTTCCGCTTCTAACGCTTCGTAAGGCACCACTTCCAGAATCGGCGTGAGGTTGATGTCGGTGATTTCTACCGGCACCAGCATCTGGCTGAGGTTATCCGTCAGGCGTTGATGCGCTTCGCGGAGGTTGGCCCCGTTGATGAGCATATTGCTGACAATTTTCTTCTGCCGACCCTTGTCGTCTTCGGTCATGTAGAACGTCTTGCACTTGTACCAGTTGTCGCCGCCTTCGATGTGAAACACGTCGCTGAGGCGCATGGGACGGATGGCCGTAATCTCGAAATCGGGCGTATTGTCGGCCACGATGCGGTAGAGGCGAGCTTCCGCGTCGGTGTAGGAAACAGCGTCGATGAGGTAGGTTTCGTTGACGGTTTTCTGTTTGGGCGCTTCCGGCGATCCTTCTTGCCGGGTGTCTACGGCCACAGAATCGTCGGTTTGTTGGTAGCGTATTTTGCCGATAAACCAGGTTGGCATGGGTCAGTGAGGAGTTTTTTGTTACCCAAAGATACTCATTCTCCCCGTTTGCGCTGGTCGATTTGACTGGCCCCGGAGGTGTTTTTGGTCAGGTTTTTTACCTCGTCGAAGCTGGCACGGCTGGCTCCCGTGGTCGATACGTCGGCGGTTTGCACGCGCATCTGCCTGGCGTTGAGCTTGCTGGCTCCCGACAGCGTAGCCGTAATCTTGTCGGCCTGACCGCGCAGAATAACTTGTGACGCCCCAGTCTGATCGACCGCCAGCGTTTTCACGCTCGTCTTCACCAGTGCCTTGCTGTCGCCCGACAAGTCAATCGTCAGTTTGTCAAGCGCGTCGAACTCGGTTAGCCGCGCCACACTACCCCCCGACAACCGGAGCGTTTCCAGCGAAGACAGGGTGATGGTGATGCCCATACGCTGCCCCTGATCATTACCCTGCTGCTCAATGCGCAAGGTCCCGTCTTCGTTGGTGTGGCTCACGCTGGCCAGTTGCTCCTGACTGTTGCCATCAACTACGGCTTTGATCTGATTACCCTTCTGGAAACGAACCGCGAAGTTGCCCGAAACGGTCACCGTCGTGGGGGTATTAGCCGGTGAATTTTGCCCCAGTTCCAGCGTCTTTGTCTCCGAACCGTCGGTGTTCACGTCCACGTCGTCTACATCATCCGACTCATCGTTGTTCTGGTTGACGTTGGTATCTTCTTTGTCCAGCGTCCGCTCGAAACCGATGCCCACCAGACCCGCCGCCGTAAACTGCCACCGCTTATTCTGGATGTTGTCGAACTCCCTGCCGTCGAACCGATTGCGGATAAAGTGCGCGGCATTGTCCGACAGCCGGAAGGGTTTGTTGTAGGGAACGTAGACCGTTACGCTCAGGCTCTGTCCCCGGAATTTGGCCCCATCGGGCAGGGTGAATTCCGGGCTGAACTGTACCAATGAATCCTTGACAACGGGTTTGTACTGAATGAGCTGCGCTTGTGCCTGTGCGCTTTTCCGGCTGCGTCCCCGCGCCGAGGCTACGGTAACGACCTTGATCTCATTGCCCGAATAACCCTGTAGGTCGATGTTTGGGCGGAGGCCATCGTCATCAGTCTCGTTGGTCATCACAAATGTGGGCGTACCCGTGGGGTTCACTACCTGCGTAGTTTCCGCGTTGCCGTTACGGCTGAATTCGCTGATCGTCTGCGGAATGGTGACGCCCAGAATGACGCCGCAAATCACCCACGCACCCAGCAGGCTGAGTCCCGTGCTGCTGTTGATGAGCACTTTACGGGTCATCACCAGCAGGCCCGTCAGTGCCAGGCCGAGGCTGGGCAAAAAGCCCACGCCAAACCCGGCTACCAGGGCCAGAAAATTACCGTCTTCGCGCAGTAATGACGTCCAGATCGGACCTTCGCCACCGCCAATATGTGCCCCGTTGATGATGCCGATGCCTAGTCCCAGAAACACGATGCAGGTGATCATGAAACCCACGCCGATGCAAAGCAGGGTGAGGCCAAACAGGATCCGGATCACGCTGCCCAGTCCGCTGAGGGTGCCGCCCAGCAACCGGCCAATGGCCTGAAAGATGGCCGCAATGGCCCGAAATGGGAAGAGCAATAGTTGCGTGAAACCACCTTCCGGGGCTGTTTCCGAGATATTGAGGTTGCTTTTCACGCTATGCTCGATGTTGCTGAGCGTGATGGGTTGCCCCGCCATTTCCATCTTCTCGGTCAGCGTTTTAGCCTCAGGAGCCACCATCCAGAGCACAATGTAGCCCAGGATGCCAAAGCCAAACAGAAACACGCTGGCTACCAGAGCGAACCGCACAATACCCGTGTCGAGACCAAAATAAACGGCCAGTCCGGAGGCCACGCCCCCCAGCACTTTGCCGTCGGGGTTGCGGTAGAATTTCTTGATGCCCTTTTCCTCTTCCAGCGTGGTGTCGCCGGGTAGAAAAATCCAGAGCAGGATGTAGATCAGGACGACTACGCCGCCCAGTGACCCACCTTTCTCCCCGCCGTTGGCATGTTCCAGGCCGTTACCCAGCACCGGAAAACCAATCACCAGACTCACAAAGATTACCCGCATCCAG
Source organism: Cytophagales bacterium (assembly GCA_038230755.1). Lineage (GTDB taxonomy): Bacteria > Bacteroidota > Bacteroidia > Cytophagales > Spirosomataceae > Fibrella. The sequence goes on from JBBRMP010000203.1 coordinate 3,461, forward strand.
ACCGGGTCGATCCGGAAATAGTGGGCCAGACCAGCCGCCACGCCACCCAGCGTTTTGCGGCGCAGGTCGCGGGCCAGTTTGCGGCCACCGTAGCTGTACGACGTCTGCGCCTTGCCCGTGGTGGGGTCATACTTGTATTCGTATTCGTAGCTGCCGCGCTTGTAGCTGGTGCGGGTCCCGTCGGGATTTTTGCCCTCGTTGGGTTCGTCACCAGCCGTACCGGCATTGCCCGTGACGGGGCGTTGCTGACCCGTGGGTGGGGTGCTGGTTTTGGCCCGGCTACCACTCGCCACCAGAATATCTTCATTATCAACGGCTTCAAAGTCGGCGATGGTGCCCATGCTGGCCATAATGCCGTTTACATCGTCGATGGTGACGGCCTGGCGGGCGGGCGTTTTTTCGTCGCCCTTGAGGGTTTTGAGGAGCTTTTCGGCGATGCGGTTCTCAATGTCCGTTACAATTTCCTGGCTGTCCTCGTAGGTTGAAAAGTATTGCTGAATAGACGACAGATAGCCTTTGAGCTTCTCGTAGCCATCTTCTTCAATGTGGAAAATAACCCCACTGATGTTGATGCTGATGGTCTTTTTCATGATCGTAGGGGAGGTTATTGGTCTTGCTTAGGTTGAGGCACTACTATATCGAGTGACGAAGGGTCGGCAGGCTCATTGGGTTTGGCGGGGGCTGCGGGTTCTGGCCTGGGGGCGGGCATCACCACCACCGACACCTGGGCGGGTGTGGCGTGGCCGTTCCGGCGGGTGTGACTCACGATCTGATCGACCGATTCCGAGAGTTCGTGCCACGTTTCATCGAGCGATTCGAGCGAGTTACGCCCCAACTCGGTGAGTACGTAATACTTACGCGGTGGCCCCGACGTTGATTCGACCCATTTATAATCGAGCAGCCCGGCGTTTTTGAGGCGCGTGAGGAGTGGGTATAGGGTGCCTTCGACCACCATAATCCGGGCCGAGGTTAGCTCATCGAGCATGTCGGAGGCGTAGATTTCGCCCCGCGAGATGATGTGGAGGATGCAGAATTCCAGAATGCCTTTGCGCATCTGGACCTGCGCGTTTTCGATGTTCATATGCTGTTGGGGGTCATAGGCCAAACCGATGCATCAAATGTACCGTAAGGTACTTTGTGATGCAAGGTACTCCCGCGTAAATGCTGCGATTTGGTGGATGAGTGGTTGATTCGGCGGTTGGAGTGGGGAAAGGACGGGTGCTAAATCGTTGGATTAAAGCTTGGCATTTAACCATTTGGGCCTGTAAACCCGAAAAAACACTTAAATTTAGAACAGATTTCTACCACCACCGTATGAGATATTGGCTACTTATTACTGCCTTCCTGACCCTGTTTTGCCTTGTTGCCCACGCCCAGAAGGCCGTTTATGGCAACGAATGGATTAACCCGGCGCAGACATATTACAAAATACCCATTGCCCAAAAAGGCCTCTACCGCGTCACCTACGCCGATTTGCAGAAGGCGGGCCTGCCCATTACCAGCCTCGACCCGCAGAAGCTGCAACTCTTCCACCGGGGCATTGAGCAGGCCATTCTAGTAGCAGGCGAAACCGACGGCAAATTCGACGCGACCGACTACCTCGAATTTCTGGGCCGGGGCAACGACGGCGTGCAGGACTCCACGCTCTACCGCCCCGCGTCAGCGCAACCAAACCCCTATTATAGCCTCTATTCAGACAGTACAGCTTTTTTTCTGACCACCCGCCTGGATGCGCAGATGGGCAAGCGCATGGCCCGCTACACCGACCTCGATGCCGGTTCGGGGACGTCGGCGCTGACGCCTGAGCCGTATGTATGGGCTGAGGAACTGCGCTATTTCAACGACTCCTACCCGGCAGGAAACATTTATCCATTGGGTGCCTGGTATGGTAACGGCGCCATTTTATCGCCCTACGACGTGGGCGAAGGCTGGATGGGGGTCAACATCAAACCCAAAACGCGCTACGAACAGGCCATCACGCTCACCAACGTGTTGAGCACCACGCTGGCTCAACCCACGCTGATCACTCAACTCATTGGCCGGACGCCAACCACCCACACGGTCAACGTGCAGGTTGGCCCCGGCAACAACCCCAGCACACTAGAGCCTGTTCAGATTCAGAACTATGACCCGTATAGTCTGGCCGTTCCGCTGTCGGCGACGGACGTGGCCGACGGGGGGCGGGTGATTTGTGCGCTGAGTCCGCAGAATGAAAACGACGAAGTGTCGATGGCCTATTTGCGGGCCGTTTACCCGCATTCGCCCAGCATGGGTGGTGAAACTTACCGCGAATTTGGGGTGAATCCGGCGAAGGGTGGCCGTGCGTTGCTGCGGCTCGTGAACGTGTTTGCCAACGCCCGCGTGTATGACATCACCACGCCCGGTCAAACGTCGGTGCTGTCGGGCACGCTGGTCAACGGCACGTTTACGAGCGTGGTGCGTGCCGCCGCCACGTCGCGTAAGCTGCTGTTAACCAATACGCTACTGTCGGTGCCGGGTATTAAGCTGGTTTCGTTTCGGGCCATCAATCCCGCCAAAGCCAGTTTCATCATTGTGGCTCACCCCATGGTCCGCACCCCCATTCCCGACTCGCCCGATGCCGTCTTGGCCTACGCCGCCTACCGTGCCTCGAAGGCGGGCGGAAGCCACGATACCCTGACGCTGAACATTCACCAGGTATACAACCAATTCGGCTACGGCGAACGCTCACCCCTCGCCATTCGGCGGATGGTCGATTACCTGACCGCAACCGGCAACGCAAAGCACCTGCTGCTCATTGGCCGGTCGCGCGATCCGCAAGGTGTGCGGCGCAACCCACAAGCCGACACCCTCGATATGATTCCCAGCGGCGGCTGGCCGGGGTCTGATCTGGCCATCGTGACGGGTCTTAACGGCAAAGCACCTTTCGTACCGGGCATCTCGGTGGGTCGGCTCAACGTAACGCGACCCCGGCAGGTGCTCGACTATTTGAGCAAAGTGAAAGAGCACGAGGCCGCGCCCACCACCGCCGCGTGGCGGAAGCAGATGCTGCACCTGAGCGGGGGTAAATCGGCCTATGAGCTGAGCCTGTTCCGGGCGTTTGTGGACGAATTTGGGCGGAGTATCACCAACAAATACGTCTGTGCCAACGTGGAAACTGTGTCGAAACAGACCGACGACCCGACCGAGGCCATCTCGGTGGTGGCACAGGTAAACCGGGGGCTGGGCATTATTTCCATGTTCGGCCACTCCAGCCTCGACATCTCTGATATCGACATTGGCTACGTCAGCAACGACCGGCTGGGCTACCGCAACAAGGGCCTCTACCCCATGCTGCTGGCCAACGGTTGCGCGTCGGGTAACTTCTATTTTGGCCCCAAAACCTTCGTGACCGACTGGGTACTCACGCCCGACCGGGGTGCCATTCTGGGCCTGGCTCATACCCACAACGGCTTTGCCAGCGCCCTGAAGACCTATTCCGACAACCTCTATGCCGTGATGGCCGATAGTGTCTATCAGGCCAAAACCTTCGGCGAAATACAGGTCGAAGCTATTGGCCGGTACATAGCCACCAACACGTCGGTGTTCGATAAAGCGGCTGCCGAAGAGATCGTGCTTCAGGGTGATCCGGCTGTGCGGTTGTTTCCGTTTGCCAAACCCGATCTCACGTTTTCCAGTAACGGCGTGGCCGTCAAAGCCGTGAAGGACTCAGTCATGATTCAGGCTGTTTCGCTCAATCTGGGCCGGGGTACGGGCACCCGCCCCGACGTCAGAATCCGCCAATACGCTGCCAATGGGCAACTGTTGCTCGAAACGAAGCAGCGCATAAACGCGTCGGCCTATGCCGATACACTGCGGGTGACGCTGAAGGTGGCTCGCCTGACCGACACCTATTTTGAGCTGTTCGCCAACGCTGATAGTCGCCTGGATGAAGAGCGCGTGGACAATAATACCTTGCAAATAAAGAGCGACGGACAGGTGGCGAACCTGCCCTTCGACGTGGACAATACGCCCCCGGTGGTGGAGGTATCGTTCGACGGTCGGCGGATTCAGAACGAATCGTATGTGGCCCCGCAGCCGATGATTCAGGTGCTGCTTTTCGACGAAAACACCAAACTGCTGCGCACCGAACCCACCGGCCTGGAACTGTACCTGCAACGCCCCTGCACCAGCCAACCCTGCCCATTCGATAAGTTGCCGATCTCGTCGGCTACGGCGTCATGGTCGGCGGTGGGTGGGAAATTTGCACTCAACTACCGCCCCGCGCAACCCCTGCCCGACGGTGGGTATACGCTGGAAGTGTATGGCAATGACCTCAGCGGCAACCGCGCCCAACCCTACGCCATCCGGTTTTTGGTGAAGGGCGAAGCATCGGTGTCAAACCTGTCGCTGTCGCCTAATCCGCTCATCACCAGCACCGTACTCCGCTACACACTGACGGGTGCGCAGGTTTCTACTGCCCCCGCCACTCTCCGTTTGTTCGACATCACGGGCCGCGAAATCCGCACGTTTAGCCAGCCCGTGGCCATTGGCACTAATGAATTTCTTTGGGACGGCACCAACGGCGATGGAACCCGGCTCGCTAACGGCATCTATCTCTACCGCCTCGACATCCCCGGACAGGTGCCCTTCGCCGACGCAACAAAGTCGAATCTGACGGGCCGGATTATGGTAGCGCGGTAGTAGCCCATGCCCAAACTAGCTCAACATGATGCGCTGCTACTCGCCATCTGGCTGCTGCTGGCCGGGCTTATTGGTGGGTTGAGCTACCTGAACCCCAACCACTTCACCAGCCCCGACTCGACGTACTACCTAGCCTTCGCGGGCTGGCTCGTGGGGCTGGACGGCAACCAGTACGGGCACGTCAGCACGGGTTGGGATGGTACTTTCCCACTGGGCTATCCCCTGCTGATTGGGTTGCTGGCGCGGGGTACGGGGGTATCGTTGCTGGTGGCCTCAAAAGTGCTTAACGTGGGGCTGGTGGCCGTTTTTCTCGTCATCTGGCGGCGGCGGCTGGGCGCACGACGGGCCGTTTGGGTGGGGTCAGTGCTGTTGCTGGGCGGCTTTGTGCGGATTCTCGCCTACACCTGGTCCGAGTGGGTATTTCTGATCCTGTTGCTCGAATGGGCATGGTTCATGGGCCACCAAAACGGAATGCCTACCTATGCCACATCGGCCCGGTTGCTGGTACTGACAATGGCCCTTTTTCTGCTTCGCTACGTGGGTGGTTACGTCGTAATCGTCTACGGATTACAGGCACTCTGGGCCTACGCACGGGGTACTCACGGGCAATCGGGATGGGACGTAATGAAGCAACGAATTGGCCCCGACGCTCTCTATGTGGCGTTTTCAGTTGTCCTGATGGTAGGTTATTTCTACCTGAACGCCCGACTCACACCCTCGGCCTATGGCGGCGATCGCTTCTACGAAACCGCCGAAACGATGGGGCAAAAGCTCTTCCTGATTACCATCGCCATTCCTAACGAACTACTCTTGCTGCGTGATTACGTCGTGGGTGAACCCAGTTTTTTAGTCTGGATTGGGCTGCTGCTTCAGGCAGGCCTGTTCGTCTGGGGCTGGCAGATTGTTTCGGGAAAAAGAGATACGCTACCCGCGTTAATCGACAACGAAAAGGGAATGCTGAATTGGTTGCTGTTATCGGCAGGCATCTACCTGACAATTCTGTTTACGATGCGGCTGTTCAGCCCCTTCAACGGCCCCAACGCCCGGCTGATGGCCCCTGTTACGCTGCCATTTCTGTGGCTGTTGGCGCAGTATATCAGCCAGTGGACCAACGTTATCAGCCGCCGCCAACTGGGTTTTTGGTGGGCCGTGTTGCTTCTCTGCTCATTGCTCCAACTGCTCCCACAAGCTGGTTTATTAGGGAAATTGGGGTTAGGGAGATAGTTTAAAACCTGGATGCTGTAGGTGTCTGATATTAAAAAGACCACATCCGTAAGCCGAGTAAGTCGTAGTGATACAAGAAAAAGATAAGGTACAGCAACCATGTCGTTGTAATGAGTAAATACCAGCCTGCCCATTTATTTTTTATTTTCTTGAATCGATTTGCTGTGACAATGAAACCAAGCATCGATAAGATGGCAAAAAGTAAGGTGCCAACAAAATGAGTAGCCGTTAGAAAATTAAATGAACCAATTGTTTCGGGATTACTACCTAGATAAGCAAAAGCACTAAACGCAATAAATAGACAACATACACCGATACTTGATAGACTTCTAGTTAATGAATCATGCCAGGCCATTTTTCGATAAAAAGAAAGGCAAAGCCAGACAATCATGCTGAAAAAAAGCCCAATTGCCGAAAAGAGACTACCAAACAGAAGAATGTGCTCAATGATAATTTGTGCAAAAGATACCTTCTCGAAGTATGCCCCCCAATTGTACAATACGGCATTGCCTTGTCTATTTTTCGTTACTAAAACTGACGGTAAATTTTCGTCTATTTTCCTGAAAGTCGTTGCTGCCACAGGAATTAGTACCCGCTTAGGCCGCTTAAAGCCGTAACAAACTAAGCTACCACCTTCGATGTCAAGATAGTAGCCATGAAATACGTCTTCCAAATACCTGAAAATTTGAAAGCGTGGCGTTTTTAGTCGATAATAACCCAAGTACGGCTTTAACAAAGTTGCATCAAGGGCTACAGCAGGCAGGGACTTTGGTTGACTAAAAGGCTGCGTCAGAAAGTGGATAAGGAGATCAGAAAACGGACTAACATTGGCACCGCATACTACGAATCCAACGCCTAGTTGTCTGTTGTAGGCATATTGTGGCGGGGTAACTGTTTAGGTAGTCCACTGAACTGATAATCAAGCACTTGCAAAGTTAAAAATCGCAAAAGTATTTAATGTCTAAAAGTCAAGTAGTTGATTATTAGCACATTAAGATTTTTGCTTAGTTTAACTCATAAATTAGAAA
>JBBRMP010000204.1:0-10329 GCA_038230755.1 Cytophagales bacterium
ATGACCGATTTACGAAGTTGGTTTCAAGGATACGTAAAACATCTGATGGCCTAAGTTACTGAACTACTTGACTTTGTGGTCAAATTTCAGTAACTTTGCCAAGCTTTTTTTAAGCGATTAGCTTTGAAAGGACGTCCTTTGAGCGAATCCCATTCGCAAAAGCTTGCCAGCCGACTCCTTCGGCGTTAAGGCCATCACTGCCGCTCTCAAATTCCCGGCTTTTCGACCCTCAATTTCGCCCTAACTCTTAAATATACGCACCTCTAAGCCTAAATTTTTGATGCCAGCACTCTATCGTAGCATTCTGTTTTTTCACAACTCATTGATTATGAATTGCTTGAGACACTGAATCCCTGCTACCAGCACATTAGCTGAGGTACGTATTTTGCATTGCTCACCAGGCTTTCGATCTCAGTAGCCATACACTATGCGAAGTACGCATTTCATATTGCTGACTAGCTTTTGGTTCGTTTACCGTTGACAAGGTAATCGATTTCCGGTTTCCTGTCAAGGAGCATACACTACTGCTTACGCATGAAGAAACGGGCTGGGCGCCCCCGGCTAGGTCGCTACGCCGTGCGGCCATCTTACCGGTTCGATGGCCACGTCGTATCTTTGTATTATGGGTAGCGAACAGGTCCAACAACAAACAGCAACAACGAGCCTGCCCGTAATGGAGGCGTTTTACACGCTTCAGGGCGAAGGAGCCTTTACGGGCCGGGCAGCCTATTTTATCCGCCTCGGTGGCTGCGACGTGGGGTGCCACTGGTGCGACGTCAAGGAGTCGTGGGACGTGAATGCTCACCCCAAACAAACCATCGATGAACTAGTGGCGGGTGCGCTCGAATACCCCGGACGCATGGTGGTCATCACCGGCGGTGAACCGCTCATGCACGACCTGACCACGCTGACCAATGCCCTGCAAACGGCTGGTTTCCAGACCAATATCGAAACATCGGGCGTGTGTCAGGCCGTAACGGGTTCGTGGGACTGGGTTTGCTTTTCGCCGAAGAAATTTAAGCAGCCTAACCAGGCTATTTATCAACAGGCCGATGAGCTGAAAGTCATCATCTACAATACCTCCGACTTCGCTTTTGCCGAATCATTCGTGCCTAACCTGCGGCCCGATTGCCGGTTATTGCTCCAACCCGAATGGAGCCGGTCAGACGAAATGCTGCCCCGCATCGTTGACTATGTAAAAGCAAATCCGCAGTGGCAAGTCTCGTTACAAACACACAAGTTCATGCAGATACCGTAGGGGTAGGAATTAAGAATGCAGAATTAAGAATGAAGAATGCGCTACTGTCGGGTTTGTGTTCATTCTGGCGACTTTTTTTTGTATTCTTCATTCTTAATTATGCATTCTTAATTTCTTCAGCTTTTTCCCAATCCAAACAGGCCGTTGACCTCTATACGAAGGGGATGACGCTGTTTGCTGAACGGAAGGCGGCGGAGGCAATTCCGTTTTTGCAGCAGGCCGTCAAGGAATCACCGAATTTTCTGGAGGCGCACATCCGGCTAGGGCAGTTGTATGAGTTTGTCCGCAAGCCAGAACAGGCCCTGAGCGCCTATCAGGCAGCCTTGAAAATTCCTGCTGAACCCGCCGCGCTGGCACTGGCGTATCAGGGCGCGTCGCAGATTCTGCTCAAGTTGGGGCGCTATGCCGACGCCATTCCGCTGCTGGAGACGTTCGCCAAAAACTTCCCGCCACAGTCGTTGAAGGCTAAGCAGGTACAGCGGCTGTTAGCCACAGCCCACTACGGGCAGGAGGCCGTTCTACGTCCCCTCTCGGTGAAGCCAAAGCCCCTTTCTGAAAGCCTCAAAGTAGGTGATTCTCAGTACTTTCCCGTCCTCACCGCCGACGAGCAGACCATCGTATTTACGATGCTGAAACCCGATGGCGACGAAGATCTGATGACCGCCACCCAAACAGCAGAGGGCGGCTGGCAAGCCCCCGTACCGCTCTCGGCCAACATTAATACGGCTGAAAATGAAGGCACGGCGAGCCTGTCTGCCGACGGCCGACTGGTGGTGTTCACGGCTTGTCAGAGCAAACGGGGTGGCTTCGGTGGCTGCGATCTGTTTAGCAGCCAAAAAACCGGCGACGCCTGGTCGAAACCCGAAAACCTCGGGCCGTCGGTCAACACGCGCTACTACGAATCGCAGCCCAGCCTCTCGGCCGATGGGCGGCAACTGTACTTCATTTCCGACCGCCCCGGTGGCCTCGGCAAGCGCGACCTCTGGCGCAGCACCCGCGCCGACCCGTCGGACCGCGACCCGTCGGACCGCGCCAACGGCGACTGGAGTGAGCCCGTCAACGTGGGCGCACCCGTGAATACGGCCTTCGATGAGGCCTCGCCGTTTTTGCACGCCAACGGGCAGGTGCTGTTTTTCGCGTCGGAAGGGCACCTCGGCATGGGTGGTTACGACCTGTTTATGAGCCGGTTAGCGGTCGATTCGAGCCGGGTGCGGTGGGGTGAACCAGCCAACTTAGGCTACCCCATCAACACGTCCGAAGATCAGGCGTCGCTGTTTGTAGCAGCCAACGGCAACCGGGCCTACTATTCGTTTGAAGAACAAAAGGAGGGCCTCTCGCAGAAGTCCCGCATCTATACCTTCGACCTGCCCGACGTGCTTCGGCAGCAGGTGAGGCCAGTCAATTATTTGAAGGGATTGGTCACGGATGCCCGCACCAAAAAGCCCCTCCCCGCCACCATCGACCTGATCGACATTCATACCAATCAGGCTATCTCACGGATTAATTCGGACGCTGAAACGGGGTACTATGTGGCCGTACTGCCCGCCGGGGGCGATTATGCGCTGTACGTGAGTGCGCCGGGCTATCTCTTCAAAAGCCTGTCGTTCAACTATACCGACAAGACCTCTGCCGAAACGGGCATGGGGCGCGGCGTAGCCCTCGACGCGGCCCTTGAGCCACTTGGCAACGCAGGCAAAGAGACATTGAATAACCTCTTTTTCGAGTCGGGCCGGTATGAACTCACGGGCAAATCGCGGACGGAACTCGAACGGCTGGCCGATTTTCTGAAGACCAACCCCACCACCCAAATCGAGATTGCGGGCCACACCGATGACCGGGGCGACCCCGCCGCCAACCTCGACCTGTCGAAGCGGCGAGCGCAGGCAGTGGTGGGCTATCTGGCCAAGTTGGGCGTGACACCTGCCCGCCTGAAAGCCGTTGGCTACGGCAAAACCCGCCCCGCCGTGCCCAACACCTCCGACGAAGCCCGCCAACGCAATCGCCGCATCGAATGGCGCGTGTTGTAGGGAAGTCACACTATACCAAAATGGCCGATTAACTTGGTTTCTTAAAACCATGCTCCTCTGAGTGCGTTAAAGGCTGTATCCGAACAGTCGGGACAGTTCCTTACTCAAACGCATTCATGAAAGCAGCCGTTTTCCACAAAGTCGGCGACATCCGTTACGAAACGATGGATGATCCCAAAATCGAGCAGTCACGCGATGTCGTGCTGCGTGTCACCTCGACAGCCATTTGCGGTTCCGATCTCCACATCTATGACGGCTTTCTGCCGCAACTCCGCAACGAAGTGCTGGGTCACGAATTTATGGGCATCGTGGAAGAGGTGGGCAAAGACGTAACAAACCTCAAAAAAGGCGACCGCGTGGTGGTGCCCTTTACCATTGCCTGCGGCAAATGTTTCTTTTGCCAGAACCACCACGAAATGCATTGCGAGAACTCGAACCCCGAATTCTATGGTCCCGACGGTGGTATTTTGACCGAAAAAGGCGGTGGCCTCTTCGGCTATTCCGATATATACGGCGGCTATAACGGCGGTCAGGCGCAGTACGTCCGCGTGCCCTACGCCGACTATGGCCTGCGCCACGTACCCGACGAACTGAAAGACGAACAGGTGCTTTTCCTGTCCGATATTTTTCCCACGGGCTGGAGTGCCATTGAGTGGGGCGAACTGAAAGGGGGCGAAACGGTGGCCATTTTCGGGTCGGGACCCGTGGGGTTGATGGCTCAGAAATCAGCCTGGATATAGGGAGCCGGACGCGTAATTGCCATTGACCCAGTTAATTACCGGCTAGAGCGTGCCCGCCGCGTGAACCATGTGGAGACGCTGAACCCGCACGAGGTGGACGTAATCGAAGCCATCCGGCACATGACCGACGGGCGCGGAGCCGACCTCTGCGTCGATGCCGTGGGCATGGAGGCCGAACGGTCTATTCTGGACAGAGCCAAAGCCGTCATTAACCTCGAAAAAGGCACCGTAAGCGTGCTGGAACAGTGTTTTCAGGCCGTGCGCCGGGGCGGTACCGTGTCGGTAGTAGGCGTATACGGCGCTATGTTCGACAATTTCCCGGTGGGTCGAATTTTCGACAAAGGCATCACCATTAAGCAGGGACAGTCGTTTGTCCATAAGAACATCGACCACCTGCTCGACCTGGTTGTGCAGGGTAAAGTTGTCCTCGACGATATCGTTTCGCACGTATTGCCCCTCACGGAAATCTCACGGGCCTACGATATTTTCAAGAAGAAAGAAGACGACTGCACGAAGGTGATTCTGAAACCATTTTAAACGTACGACTACACTCCTCATGGAAAACAACGGAAAAACGGCCCTGATCACGGGCGCATCAAGCGGCATTGGCCGCGAACTGACCCGCCTTTTTGCCAAAGATGGCTATAACCTCGTACTCGTTGGGCGCGACGAAGAAGGCCTTAACAGGCTGGCAGGGGATTTTCACAACCAGTACGGCGTCCAGACGACCATCATCAGTAAAGACCTCTCGGACCCCAAAGCACCCGACGAAATCTATGCCGAAACGGGCGAGAAAAACCTGACCATTGACGTGCTGGTGAATGATGCGGGTTTTGGTGAGTACGGCATGTTCGCCACCGAAACCGACCTACAACGCGAACTTGACGTGGTGCAGGTGAATGCCGTGGCGCTGATGCACCTCACGAAGCTGTATTTGAAAGATATGGTGGCCCGCAACGAAGGCAAAATCCTGATGCTTGGCTCGGAAGTATCGGTATTCCCCAACCCAATGATGGCCGTTTACGGGGCCACGAAGGCCTTTATCAAGTCGTTTTCGGAAGCTATTCGCAATGAGTTGAAAGACACCAACGTAACCGTAACCGTGCTGATGCCGGGGGCTACGAACACGAATTTCTTCAAAACTGCCGGTGCGCAGGATGTTAAAGGGGCCGACCCCAACAAAACCGCCGACCCTGCTGCCGTCGCCCGCGAAGGTTACGAGGCCATGATGAGCGGCAAAGACCATGTGGTGGCTGGCTGGATGAACAAGGCCCGCGTGGTGATGGCCCACCTCCTGCCCGATCCACTCCTGGCGGCTGGTGTACGCAGTGATATGACGCCCAAAGAGGAAGCCAAGGAGAATCAGAAGCAAACCATTGCCGTGGCCATTGCCGTGGGTATCGGCATCATCGGCGGACTGTGGCTACTGTCTCGCAAGCGCGATGATTTTGGCTTCAGCAACTACGACAAAGCGAAGTATTACTACAAAGGCAAAAAAGCCCAATACAAAGCTAAAAAAGCCTATTCTGATATCGCCGACACGGTGAAAGACGCGTATGACAACGCGAAGAGCCAGGTGGAGGAAGTGGTAGGGTAAGTAAATGTACCGCAGGCTGAAGCCTGCGGTACATTTACTTAAACGCCGGAATACCCGTGATCTCGGCCCCTAAAATCAATAGGTGAATATCGTGGGTGCCCTCGTAGGTCACGACCGATTCGAGGTTCATCAGGTGGCGCATGAGGGGGTAGTCGCCGGTGATGCCCATGCCACCGAGGAGTTGGCGGCTGGTGCGGGCTACACGCAGGGCCATGTCTACGTTGTCGCGTTTGGCCATTGAAATTTGGGCCGTAGTGGCACTGCCTGCGTTCTTGAGCGTACCCAACCGCCAGGCAAGCAGTTGCGCCTTGGTAATATCGGTCAGCATCTCGGCTAACTTCTTCTGTACCAGTTGAAACGACGCAATGGGCTTGTCGAACTGGATGCGTTCGAGGGTGTATTTGCGGGCGGCTTCGTAGCAGTCCATTGCGGCCCCGATAGCCCCCCAGGCAATGCCGTACCGTGCCTGGTCGAGGCAGGCCAGTGGCGCTTTCAAACCGGCAGCGTCGGGCAATACATTTTCCTTGGGCACCTTCACATCATTGAAGATCAACTCGCCCGTGCGGCTGGCCCGGAGTGACCATTTTCGCTCGATGTCGTTGGTCGAAAAGCCGTCCATGCCGCGCTCCACGATGAGTCCACGAATTTTACCCTGCTCGTTTTTGGCCCACACCACAGCCACGTCGGCAATAGGCGCATTGGTGATCCAGAGCTTCGACCCGTTGAGCAAAAAATAGTCTGACCGCTCAATAAAGGCCGATTCCATGCCGCCGGGGTCCGATCCGTGGTTGGCTTCGGTGAGGCCAAAGCAGCCCACCAGTGTACCCTTGGCCAACCGGGGCAGGTACTTCGCCTTCTGTTCGGCAGAGCCATAGGCGAAGATGGGGTACATCACCAGTGAGCTTTGCACCGACACCGTGGAGCGCATCGCCGAATCGCCGCGCTCGATCTCCTGCATCATCAGGCCGTAGCTGATCTGGTCCAGGCCACCGCCGCCATATTCAACCGGGATGGTTGGTCCAAACGCGCCAATCTGCCCGAATTTGACCAGAATGCCTTCGGGAAATTCGGCCCGCTGGGCGCAGTCGTCGATGGTTGGGGTGATTTCGCGCTTCACAAAATCACGCATCGCTGACCGCACGAGCTTTTGTTCGGCGGTGAGTAAATCGTCGATCTGGTAAAAATCCGGCGACTCGAACGAGTCGATTTTCAGGCGGGGCGAGGTGACTGTGGGTTGAGCTTGCATAGGGCCGAAACACGAAATGAGCCGGGCTTGTTGATGCGGCGCAAAGTATTCCTGCGCAAAATACGCCTTTAGCCGCAAACCCCCGATTGGCTATGAACCGACCGCTACTCCTTATTGTGCTGCTGTTTAGCGGCCTTATTTCCTACGCGCAGGGTGATTTTGAAAAGCGTGATTTTGCCACAAAAAATGGCCACACGCTACCCTATCGTATTCTTTTCCCCAAAAATTACGACCAGCCTGCCACCGGCAAAAAGTCGAAATACCCCATCGTGTTGGTACTCCACGGCTCTGGCGAACGGGGCACCGACAACGAAAAGCAGCTTACCCACGGCTCGAAACTGTTTTTGAACGAGGCCAACCGCACCAATTTCCCGGCCTTTGTTGTGTTCCCGCAATGCCCCGAAGACATGGCCTGGTCCAGCATCCGCCTCAACCGCACCAAGATGCCCGTCGAGTTTGAATCGGGCTACGCCGACACGCTGACCTGGACGCTACAAGCCTGTTATGACCTGATTGCCCAATTGCAGAGAGATGAGCGCGTCGACAAGAACCGTATCTACATCACCGGCCTGTCAATGGGTGGGTTCGGCACGTTCGAGGCTATTGCCAAAAAGCCCAAACTCTTCGCCGCCGCAGCCCCCATTTGCGGTGGTGGCGACACGACCTATTGCGAGACATATGCCCGTCGTTTGCCGATATGGGTGTTTCATGGGGTAGTAGACGCGGTGGTGCCCGTGGCGCTGTCACAGCAAATGGTGACCAAACTGAAGTCGCTGGGAGCCACCGTAACCTACACCGAATATCCCGGTGTGAACCACAATAGCTGGGACAATGCCTTCGCCGAACCGCAGTTACTGCCCTGGATGTTCGCGCAGGACAAGAAGAAAAAGCGGTAACGGATAAGGCTTAAACCTATCGGACGCGGACGTAGCGGCCCGGCTCCCATACGTAGCCCCGCCGACGCCATTGGTGGAAACCGGACCGCCAGACATAACGTCCCGCAGGAGCCACGGGAATTACCTCAACCCGTGCTGGTGGTGGGGCAGGACGGCTGACCACCGGGCGAACCACGCAGCCAGACAAGGATCCCAGCAGCATAAAACCGCAGCACAAAGCTGCAAATGATGATTTAAGCGTACTCATGACAGGTTCTGTTTAAAATTAACACTGTTAACCGTTGGAATAGATGGCTTCTTGACGGTTTAGTTGCACCAGCATGAAGGGGAACCGCCGCAGCGGTTCCCCTTACTTTTTCGTAAATTTGCCAATGCTTTGCCAGATAAACACTGGCCTGATGTACCTATGATTCAGTCACTCTCGCTGACACTCCTGCCCGAACAGGGGCTCGACGAGGCCGCATTTCGCGCCCACGTCCTCCAACAACTTAACCTGCCCGATACCCCCGACGTGGTGGTGCGTAAATGCCGCCAATCCATCGACTCGCGGGGGCGACAAACCAAAGTACATATTGACGCTGATGTGATTACGGGCGAAACTCCTCCCCCACTCCTTCAGCACGGGCTGGCCTATCCCAACGTAAAAAACACCCGGACGGTGGTCATTGTCGGGGCTGGTCCGGCGGGGCTGTTTGCGGCCCTGCGGCTGATTGAACTGGGCCTGAAACCCATCGTGCTGGAACGAGGGGGCGACGTGCGGGCCCGGCGGCGCGACCTGGCCGCCATCAACAAAGACCACGTCGTCAACCCCGAATCGAACTACTGCTTTGGCGAAGGCGGCGCGGGCACCTACTCCGACGGCAAGCTCTACACCCGCTCCAGCAAGCGCGGCGACATCCGGCGGATTCTGGAAATTTTCGTGGCCCACGGGGCCACCGAACAGATTCTGGTGGATGCCCATCCGCACATCGGCACCAACAAACTCCCCGCCGTGGTAACGGCCCTGCGCGAGAGCATTCTGGCGGCGGGCGGCGAAATCCATTTCAACACCAAAGTGGTTGATCTACTGCTAGAACGTGACCAGATTCGGGGCGTGGTAACGGCTGATGGTCACGAGTATACGGGTCTGGGCGTGATTCTGGCTACGGGCCATTCGGCACGAGACGTGTTTCATCTACTGCATGATCGCGGCGTGCAGATCGAAGCCAAAGCCTTTGCCATGGGCGTCCGCATCGAACACCAACAGTCGCTGATCGACACGCTGCAATACCACCTGGCACCGCGCCACAGTACCCAATCGCCTAATCTGGGCCGGGGCGACTACCTCCCGGCGGCGTCATACAGCCTAGTGACGCAAACTAAATTCGGCGGGGTGGAGCGGGGCGTGTTTTCGTTTTGCATGTGCCCCGGTGGATTTATCGTGCCCTCGGCCACGGCCCCCGGCGAACTGGTCGTCAACGGTATGTCGCCCTCGCGGCGCGACTCAAAATGGGCTAATTCGGGCCTCGTGGTGGCCATCATCGACGCTGACCTGAAACCCTACGCCCAACATGGACCGCTGGCCGGACTGATGCTGCAACAGGAAATAGAGCAGCGGGCCTGCCGCGTGGCCAGCCCCGAAGGCACCTTTTCGCAGACAGCCCCGGCCCAGCGCATCGCCGATTTCATGGATGGCCGGGTGTCACCATCGCTATTGGACACGTCGTATCAGCCGGGCTTGCTTTCGGTCGACATGCGCGAGGTGTTGCCCGATCATATTGCCCAGCCGTTACGGCAGGGGTTGCGTGATTTTGGCCAGAAAATGCGCGGCTACCTCAGCAACGACGGGCAACTGATCGGCATCGAAAGCCGGACGTCCTCCCCCGTGCGCATTCCCCGCGACCGAGACACCTGCGAGCACCTCACCACGCGGCGGCTTTTTCCCTGCGGCGAAGGTGCGGGCTACGCGGGGGGCATTGTCTCAGCCGCCATGGACGGTGAACGCTGCGCCAACGAACTGGCAGCCTTGTATAAATAACTAATGTTACGCATTGACTTTAGCTTACGCCCCTCTGGGGCTGAAAAAATGACATTCGTCGGTTTTTCTACACAGCTTACGCCCCTCCGGGGCTAAACTGAACACACTATTCAGCCTCGGAGGGGCGTAAGCTGTGTAAAAAAACCCACGTTACACCCGTTCAGCAAGCTCCAGCGGAGCGTAATAAATGGCCGCGTAACATCAGTAAATTATTAGATATGTCTCAGCAATGAACACAGCATGAGCAATACAGAATGCGCGTAGCGTATTTTGTATTGCTCAACAGTCAAGACAAGCAGTCAACCGCCTCTGAATGAGTATTTTCGCAGGAAAAATGGGCATAGCTTGCAAGTATGATTGTCATACATTATGTTTGCTAGCGAAGACGTAAACCTGCGTATATTCAGGAGTTAGGGCGAAATTGAGGGTCGAAAAGCCGGGAATTTGAGAGCGGCAGTGATGGCCTTAACGCCGAAGGAGTCGGCTGGCAAGCTTTTGCGAATGGGATTCGCTGAAAGGACGTCCTTTCAAAGCTAATCGCTTAAAAA
>JBBRMP010000205.1:0-10283 GCA_038230755.1 Cytophagales bacterium
GTGCCCCGACCTCGACAGCATCGACATTGGCGGCGGGTTGCCCATTCAGACGTCGTTCCAGTTTTCGTACGATTACCAGGCCATGATCGACCAGATCGTGGAGTCGATTCAGTGGATTTGCAACAAGAGCAACGTGCCCGTGCCGCATATCTTCACCGAATTTGGTTCGTATACGGTTGGGGAGAGTGGCGCCGTTATCTACAAGGTCATCGACCAGAAACTCCAGAACGACAAGGAGTTGTGGTACATGATCGACGGTTCGTTTATTACGCAACTGCCCGATTCGTGGGGGCTGGGGCAGAAGTACATTATGCTGTCGGTGAATAACTGGGACAATCCATACCAGAAAGTAAACCTCGGCGGCCTCACCTGCGACTCGCACGATTTTTATAATACCGAAGTTCATTCAGCTGATCTGTACCTACCTATTTTCGATCAGGAAGCTGAAGATCAGTACGTTGGTCTGTTCCACACGGGTGCCTATCAGGAGTCGTTGGGTGGGTATGGCGGTATTCAGCACTGCCTTATTCCGGCCCCACAGCACGTAATTGTGGATAAGGACGAGGCCGGTAATTTGCGGACGCGTCTGTTTGCGCCGGAGCAACACAGCGAAACGATGTTGAAGATCCTGGGCTATACCCCCACCGACGGTGCGCAGCCCACCGAATTGGGTGCTGCCCAGGCAGCGGGTGAAGCCGAAGGAACGGAAGAGCCGGTGACAGAGCCTGAAGATGAATTAGTTAAGGAAGAAATTTAACGCATACCACAACATGAAAAAACTAACGATTTTGGCTGGTGCAGCCCTGCTGCTCACCCTCGGTTCCTGCTCGCGCAGAGGCATCTGCCCCGCCTACGGGAGCGCCAAGCAAGTGAAGCCCCCGGTGACACGAGCAGCCTGAACGACGAAGCCCGCCAATTGGCGGGCTTCGTCGTTTATAGAGAAATTCCACTCGCTACCCATTTTTTCGTGACCAGACATTTCTGATAAACAGAATTACAGCCGCAAACTCGGTGATGACGCCGACTGTTAGCAAGATTCTACCTACCGGTCTGTTTACAGGATTAAAAAAAAACATACCACCAGAACCCACGAGGGCCATCCCTACCAGTAATAGTAATAATGTGCGCTTTGTCATTGGTTTAGCTGTTTGCTATTGGCTACAATCTGTACATGTGTATACTGCCTGCGATAAAAAGCCTATAGGACACGCCGGATTGAAGGAACATGCAAAGCTACAGTCCCATTCAGCTTCACATGCATCTCGAATTGCCTTGTAAGTAGCATTGAACTGTTCTGATGTACAAGCCCAGCAGCAACGCTGCACCTGTCTTCTAGCCGAAGCAGAGTAAATTTGAAAGTTTGTAATCTTATTATCGTCAATTGACATTGCGTTGAGATTACCTCCCATTGCATCACTCCAATTGACAGTGCCGCTGTATACTTGCTTACCATTTACTAAACGGCTTTGTACATTTTGGTGCCTAACCAGAGCAACCATTTCTTCCCCGGCAGTGGTGTGAGCAGCAGCAACCATAATATCCCTTTCCATTCCATTTTCGGGATTAATCTTCACGACCAGTCCCTGTATTTTGCTATCTGGACTCTGAGCTAAATCCAGATGTTCAATTTGGAAATTGCCCAAGCTCAGCTTCACTTCCTTGAAGGCATCTGACTGCAAGAATTTCTGGAAAAACTCATTGCTCTCGGTTACAGTTGAAAACTTCAACTCAGATAAAACCAGAGCAGGTTTGATCGTTGTTGCCGTCTGCTGTTCAGAACAGTGGGTCAGGAGAAAGGTTAGCGTAAGCAGCCACAAGTAAGAAAAGACCTTTTTCATTTATTCAAACGTTTGTAGTAGTAAACTTATTTGTAACTGTTTAGGTAGGTAAATTCAAGTCAATTATCTGACAATCAGCAAGTTACTAATTTTTCTAATTTATGAGTTAAACTAAGCAAAAATCTTAATGTGATGATAATCAACTACTTGACTTTTAGACATTAAATACTTTTGCGATTTTTAATTTTGCAAGTGCTTGATTATCAGTTCAGTGGACTACCTAAACAGTTACACTTATTTTTAGGCATAAGCTTGTCGCCTTTAACTTAACGGCTCAAAGGTTGGCTAAAATGACCAGATTGATTACACGTAGTAATACGCTCCAAAGAGCGTATTACTACGTGTAATCAATCTGGTCATTTTAGCGTGATAGACCTATAACGAAGGTGGCCTAAACGACGAAGCCCGCCAATTGGCGGGCTTCGTCGTTTATAGAGAAATTCCACTCGTTAGACCTTTTTCCGTGACCAGGCATTTCTGATAAGAAGGAATACGGCAACAAACTCGGCAATGATGCCCGTTGCCATCAACCCACGCCCTATTGGTCGGTCAACATGATTTATAAAAAGCATACAACCTGTGATTACCAATAACGTACCTGCCAGAAGCAGTAATAATATACGTCTTGTCATCGGTTTGGTCGTTTAAAATTAGTGCGTACTAAATGGGGTGAAGATACGTAATTAGTTAGCAATCAGCATTGTTTGTCCTTGGGCGATTCAGTTGGTCATCGCTGAGGGTCAAAATCAGTATGCATGCATACTATTTCTGAAAAAGGCGTAATTTTGCCGCCAGTACCGGCAGGTGTTGCCCGTACCTGATGATGCCAATGAAGAAAGAGAAAACCGTCGATTTTCACATCAAATGGGGCTGGCACGCCATCTCCCGGATGTATAATGCCTACGCGGGCCGGTTTGATCTGACAATGGCCACGGGCTACGTGCTGCTCAACATCGACGCGGAACAGGGTACGCCCGCCACCAAAATTGGCCCGCTCCTGGGCATGGAACCACGCAGTCTGGTGCGGATGCTGAAGACGCTGGAAGAGCGTGGCTTCATCCGCCGCGAAACCGACGAAGCCGATAAGCGGTTTGTCCGTATTTACCTCACCGCCGAAGGCCGTGCCAAACGCGAAATGGCCCGTGAAGGTGTCATCGAGTTCAACAAGATGGTCCGGGAGCGTATTCCGCTGGAAAAACTCGTGGTCTTTTTCGACGTAATCAAGGAAATAAACTTGATCGTGGAAGACGAAAACGCCAAAATCAAAGCCAGCCATTCACCCGTTGAAGACGTATTGTAGACGCTTCTATGCAACCGGCCCTATCTATCCCCACCCAGCCTCTGCTCGACCGATTTGTTGGCCTGATGCAGGTGGCGAATGCGTTTCACCGGGGTAATTCGGCCAACCCACCTAAGCTAATGGACATTTCGCAGGACGATGTGCAGGCCCTGTTTCAGAGCTTAAATAAACACGATGTGCAGTATTTGCTGGTGGGCGGCATGGCCAATATCGTGCATGGCTATATCCGCGCTACCGAAGGCCTTGACCTTTGGATCAAACCAGGTGATACCAACAAAGCCAATCTGATTCAGGCACTTTTGGAAAATGAAGTAACAGGTGCAGAGCATCTTGCCAACGTTCCCCTGCTCTTCAACTGGTCAACCGTTTCAATAGGCAAACGAGGTTTTACCCTCGATATGGGTCATGCGTTAAAAGCATTCGCCGATACTGAGTTCGATGCATGCTATGCCCGCGCCTGTGCTGCCACGTTCGATGATGTCCCATTCAACGTCATTCATTTACAAGATCTCATCACCGAAAAGCGCGCCGTCGGTCGGCCTAAAGATCTCGGCGACGTAGACGAATTAATTAAACTAGGAGGGGGGAGTTAAGGCATTTTTGTCATCCCCTTCAAAACCCAAAACACACATGACAAATCGTAATATCCGGCGCGTAGCCGTATTGGGGTCGGGCATTATGGGGTCGCGTATTGCCGCGCACTTCGCCAACATCGGCGTCGACGTTCTTTTGCTCGACATGGTTCCCCGCGAACCCAATGCCGCCGAAGCCGCCAAAGGCCTCACCACCACCCACCCCGCCGTGCGCAACCGGATGGTGAACGATGCCTGGCAGATTATGCTGAAAGCCTCGCCCGCTTCCCTCTACAGCCCCAAATTTGCCGACCGGGTGAAGCTGGGTAATTTCGACGATAACCTCAAGGAAATTGCCAACTACGACTGGGTGATCGAAGTGATTGTGGAACGGCTCGACATCAAACAATCGCTGTATGAGCGGGTTGAGCAGTTTCGTAAGCCGGGTACGCTGATCACCAGTAATACGTCGGGCATTCCGATGCACCTGCTGGTGGAAGGCCGGAGCGACGATTTCCGCCGTAATTTCTGCGGCACCCACTTCTTCAACCCGCCGCGTTACCTGCGCCTGCTCGAAGTCATTCCCGGCCCCGACACCGACCCCACCATCATCGACTTCCTGATGAACTACGGCGATTTGTATCTGGGCAAAACCACGGTACTCTGCAAAGACACGCCCGGCTTCATCGCCAATCGCCTCGGCATCTTCGCGATGGTGCAGACCATCCGCGTGGCCGAGGAGATGGGTTTGACCGTGGAGGAAGTCGACAAACTGACTGGCCCGGTGGTGGGTCGCCCGAAATCGGGGACGTTCCGGCTGTCGGATGTGGTGGGGCTGGATACGACCGTCAATGTGGCGGGCAACCTCGTGAAAGTGGAACACGACGAGTCGCGGGCGGCGTTTGAACTGCCCTCGACTATGCAGAAACTGTATGACAACAAGTGGCTCGGCGACAAAACGGGGCAAGGTTTCTATAAGAAAACTAAAGACGACAAAGGCAAAACGGCCATTCTGGCCCTGAACCTGAAAACGTTTGAGTACGAGCCGTCGCAGAAAGTAAAATTTGCCACGCTGGAAAGTACGAAAGCCATTGACAGCCTCAGGAAGCGGTTTTCGGTCCTATTAGCTGGTACTGATAAAGCCGGTGCATTTTACCGCCAAACCTTCGCCGACTCGTTCCAATACGCCACCAACCGGATTCCCGAAGTGGCCGATGAACTCTATAAAATCGACGAGGCGATTAAAGCGGGCTTCGGCTGGCAGATGGGTTTGTTTGAAACCTGGGATGCCATTGGTGTGCCACAGGGCATCGAGATGATGGAAAAAGCAGGCCGCAAACCCGCGCCGTGGGTATATGATATGGCGGCTGCCGGAGCAACGAGCTTCTACAAAACCACGAGTGGCAAGAAGCAGTATTACGATATTCCGTCGAAAACGTACAAGACCATTCCCGGTACCGAGTCGTTCATTATTCTCGAATCGCTGAGCGACAATATCATCTGGAAAAACGCTGGTTCGGCCATTTATGACCTCGGCGACGGCATCATCAACCTTGAGTTCCGCTCGAAGATGAACACCTTTGGGGCGGAGGTAATCGAGGGCGTAAACAAGGCTATCTCACTGGCTGAGAAGGACTTCCGGGGCCTGGTGATCGGCAACGATTCGATCGAGGCGTTCTCGGCGGGGGCCAATCTGGCCACACTGTTTATGTTTGCGCTGGAGCAGGAATACGACGAAATCAATATGATGATTGCGCAGTTCCAGCAAACCATGATGCGGACGCGCTACTCGGCCATTCCGGTGGTGGGTGCGCCGCACTCGCTGGCGCTGGGTGGTGGCTGCGAAATCAACCTCCACTGCGATCGCGTGGTGGCCCATTCGGAGACGTACATGGGTCTTGTGGAAGTGGGCGTGGGCCTGATTCCGGCGGGTGGTGGCACCAAAGAAATGGCCGCCCGCTGCTCGGACCTCTACCAAACCGGCGACCCTGAACTGAACATTCTGCAAAGTGCGTATATGAACATTGCCACGGCGAAGGTGTCAACGTCGGCGCAGGAGGCCCGCGAAATGAACTACCTGCTACCCTCGGCACAAATTGTGTTGAACCGCAGCCGCCAACTAGCCGAAGCCAAGCAGGTGGCGATTGAACTCGCTGAAAACGGCTACACGCAGCCTAAACCCCGCACCGACATTAAGGTACAGGGCAAAACGGGCATCGCGTTGTTCAAGGCAGGTATCTCGGCCATGAAAATGGGCCGGTTTATCTCGGACCACGACCTGAAAATCGCCGACAAACTGGCCTACGTCATCTGCGGCGGCGACCTCAGCAGCCCCCAAACCGTCTCGGAAAAATACCTCCTCGACCTGGAGCGCGAAGCCTTCCTCTCCCTCACCAGCGAGAAAAAAACCCTGGAGCGCATTCAGAGCCTGTTGCAAGGCGGCAAGCCCGTGCGGAATTAAAGCATCTTTTAATTATCTTGAAGGGCCATTACTGATTTAAGTGTTGGCACTTTTTTATGGAACTCAAAGATTTTATCAAAAACGCACTGGTTAGTATTGTCGAGGGCGTAGACGAGGCTAACTCGTTGCATAATCGTTTTGAACTCTCATCGGGTTACCATGCTGAGAAGAGAATGAACGGCTCAGATATTGCTTTCGATATTTCGATTGTTGTTGATGAAAGTAAAGAAGAAAATAAGAAAGCTGGCGCGAGCCTAAAAGTTGTGAGCCTTTTAACAGGTGAACTAAGTGGGGAAGACAAGACGAAGGCCCAGAATCAAAGCATCCAGAAACTAGCTTTTAAAATTTTCATAAAAGAAAAATGAATAGAGTTATGAAACCTCAATTCATCACCGACGAAGAAGGCAACCGGACCGCCGTGATTCTGCCCATCAACGATTTCAATAAATTGTTAGATGAATTAGATGAACAGGATACGGTACGGATGTATGACAAAGCAAAGGCTGAAAAATTGACGTTCAGGCCTTTGAATGATGCATTGACCGATATTCAGGCTAAACGTCAAAAACACCGTGTATCAGGTTCAGGTCAGTAATAGAGCATCAAAGGTGCTCGAAAAGCTGCCTGATGCTGTGTACCAGCGAGTAGTAGAAGCCATTCAGAATTTGGCCGAAAATCCTCGTCCTGCTGGCTGCAAAAAATTAAAAGGGCGGTTAGGCTATCGGATTCGGACTGGCGATTACCGGGTTGTCTACGAGATTGACGATGACAGACTGGTGGTGCTTATTATCGACACCGGCCACCGCCGCGAGATCTATCATTAGCTATGGCAATCATGCATAACCCCCCGCATCCCGGCGAAATTTTGAAGGGGTTGTATTTAGACGGGGCTGAACTCAGCGTGACGCAAGCGTCAAGCGCCTTGGGTTAGCCGCAAGACGTTGTCGCAGATCATCTAGCAGGCCCAGCAAAAGCCGATTCCCGTGATCGCGCCGCTTTGGGAGCCAACATCGAAAGCACGCATGGCAAGGGCTAGTGGCCTAATCTGTTATTGAATTAGCCCTGGCTCCTGGTCTGGTGTGGGTCCGTAATCACCTACTTTCCATTGAGGTCAGTAGGTGTCCACGGGGCCCAAAGAACTGGAAACTTTATGGCGTATGAGGCCCAGTATGAGCCGCACCGACGATCCCTACGACAACCGCACCGATTTCTATGGTTTATGAAGGGGCTGGCGTATGATTTTTGTCATATTTCCCTCCTACGCATCACGGCACAAACCCGGCGAATTAGCTTATTACGAATTGCGTTCAAAACTACCATCATATGCTCGACCTCGCTGAGTTTGGGCAGATACTAGTCCCGGAGGTCCCCTTTTACCTCAATCGCCGACATCGTGCCCATATGGATCAACGATTTTAGCCGCTTTCGAGCTTGGTGGCTCACCTTAGTTTTGATACATACACTCGTTCCAGAACGACACTCGAAGCGAGCCACCCCGGCCTGACAGGCTAACTTTTTAGGCCGTCCCACGTCATTCGTAGGCTGCATTTCGTGCCTGGTGATCAACAATTTGGTAGCGATCACTGGTCCGATGCGGGGTCGGGTACGGAGACCATCAAGTCGAATAGTTCTTTCAGCCGCACAGGGCCTCGTTCGCCGGGTGATGCCGCCTTTGAGCACGTAAAGAATGGCGTGATGGCTTGCCCTTGTGCTGAACGTCATATCACGTTAATAGGTTAATTTATACTTAAGTATTTTACTTTTAAGGTACGTTAGTTAAAGCTATGCCCTTTAGGGCAAGACTTTAGTTGCTACTCACTTGGGCTATTGGCTAGCTTTAAGCCATGAAGCAACGCACAGGTAGTCACTCGGTCCACAACCTGCAAGTGCATTTGGTTTGGACCGGGCCGCCGGTGCGGTACCAAATACCGCTATCAGGTGCTGACGGGGGAGGTGCAACTGCGCTGTCGGGACTTGTTGCGCCAAATCGCTCCGGCGGCCCGGCTGCAATGCGTTGGATGTGCAGATTTTGAAGGGGGTAGTCAGCAAAGATCATATCCATCTGCATCTGTCTTACCCCCCTTCGTTAAGTATCAGTGATCTGGTCAAGCGCTTGAAAGGACGGAGTGCCAAGTTGCTCTTGACGGAGTTTGGTGAGTTGAAGCGCCGTTATTGGGGTGGGCATTTTTGGGGTATTGGCTATGGCTGTTGGAGCGTAGGCAACATTACTGATGAAGTGCTCAAGGCGTACCTGGATCATCACAAGGAGCATCCCAACGGGGATGAGAATTTTATTTTGGAGTAACCCGCTTAAAGTAGTGGTACTATTGAAGGGGTTGCACGAATTTCATTCGTCTTTAAACCTATGGACTTCAAGTCCATAGTCGTTTAGTTCGCTGTTTGTGCAACGGTGTTATAAAGTAGCCAACGTTCGTCATGGCTACTAACCGCCTTAAGTTCCGTTCCTGCTAGCCAAGGGTTAGCCTTTCTGAACGACCTTCCGTATTTTTGCACTTTCCTAAGAAATCACGTCGGGCAGTGGGCTATCATCGCTGCCTGTAAACTGTAAAATCCGTATCATGCAAACGTCAACGTACGTACCCTACAAGGTCGCCGACATTGCGCTGGCCGAGTGGGGCCGCAAAGAAATTCGCCTCGCCGAGGCCGAAATGCCGGGCTTGATGAGCCTGCGGGCCGAATTTGGTCCCAGCCAGCCGCTGAAAGGTGCCCGTATTGCCGGGTGTCTGCATATGACCATCCAGACCGCCGTACTCATCGAAACCCTCGTGGCCCTCGGTGCCGACGTTACCTGGTCGTCGTGCAATATTTTCTCGACACAAGACCACGCTGCTGCCGCCATTGCTGCCGCCGGTATTCCGGTTTACGCCTGGAAGGGCATGAATGAAGAAGAATTCAACTGGTGCATCGAACAGACGCTGTTTTTCGGCGAAGAGCGCCAGCCGCTTAACATGATTCTCGATGATGGCGGCGACCTCACCAACATGGTGTTCGATGTGTATCCTGAACTGATTGGTGGTATTAAAGGCCTTTCGGAAGAGACCACCACGGGGGTTCACCGGCTGTATGAGCGCATGAAAAACGGTACGCTCCACCTGCCCGCCATCAACGTCAACGACTCGGTGACGAAGTCGAAATTCGACAACAAATACGGTTGCCGCGAGTCATTGGTTGATGCCATCCGTCGCGCTACTGACCTGATGCTGGCTGGTAAAGTGGCCGTGGTGGCTGGTTACGGCGACGTGGGCAAAGGCTCAGCCGAATCACTTCGGGGTGCCGGTTGCCGCGTGTTGGTGACTGAAATTGACCCAATATGTGCCCTGCAAGCCGCTATGGACGGGTATGAAGTTGTTCCGATGGACGAGGCCGTAACCCGTGCCAACCTGTTCGTAACGGCTACGGGCAACCTGCGGATCATCAAAGACCGCCACTTCCGGGCCATGCGTGACAAATCGGTGGTTTGCAACATCGGCCACTTCGACAATGAGATCGACATGGCGTGGCTGAACGAAAACTATGGCCACAGCAAGAGCCAGATCAAGCCGCAGGTTGACATGTACGAGATCGACGGCAAGGAAATCATCGTCCTGGCCGAAGGCCGGTTGGTAAACCTCGGTTGCGCCATGGGTCACCCCTCGTTTGTGATGTCATGCTCGTTCTCGAACCAGACGCTGGCGCAGCTTGAGTTGTGGGAGAATCCCGAAAAGTATGAGAACAAGGTTTATGTGCTGCCCAAACAACTGGACGAGAAAGTAGCGGCTATGCACCTCGCCCACGTAGGTGCCCGTCTGGAGCCCCTGGAGCAGGAGCAAGCCGACTACATTGGCGTACAGGTATCGGGTCCGTTCAAATCGGAATTATACCGGTACTAAAATTTACGACTGATGAATTACTAGTTACGATTGAGGCTCCGCTCACTGCCAGTTTAGCAGTTAGGTGGAGCCTCAATCGTAACTAGTGCTTTGACAATTTAGTTTTATATTCTAATTTTGGGGAAGGAAATCAACTGTTCTCATGGCACGCAAAGCAAAAGAAGTCACTCTGACTGGATCAGAAAAAGCAGAACTCATCAGCATTACCAAAACCGGAACGCA
>JBBRMP010000206.1:0-10279 GCA_038230755.1 Cytophagales bacterium
ACGGGCCTAAAAACACCCCCCCCCCCCCCCGCCTACCCCAAAAAAAAAACCACCCCTTCATCAAAAACTGGGTCAATTTTTTGTGGCCGCTACGCCGGGTCGGGGGGCTATTCGCTCAGGTACTTCCGTAGCATCCAGGCCATCTTTTCGTGAGCTTCCATCAGTCCCGTCAGGAAGTCTGCCGTACCAGCGTCTTTCAGGTCGTCGGCGCAGGTGTCTACGTCGTCGCGGAGTTCGCGGATCAACTGTTCGTGGTCGGCCAACAGGCGCTTGAACATATCCGGCGTTTTGATGTGGCCATCGTGATCTTCTTTCAGGCTCGACGTCGATAAAAAGTCTTTCATCGTGGCGAGGGGACGCCCACCTAGTTGGCGGATACGCTCGGCAACCAGATCAATTTCTTCTTCGATGGCTTCGTATTGCTCCTGAAAAAACTCGTGGTATTCCTTAAAGCTAGGGCCTGCTACGTCCCAGTGGAATTTGCGGGTTTTGATATAAAGGACGTGTAAGTCAGCCAAAAGGCCGTTCAGCAGTTCGTTGTCCTGAGTTAGGACGTCTTTGTCAAGGCCAATGTTGGGTTGCATGATTGTGTTGAGTGTATTGTTAAAAAATGGACTCGCTAATCGAGTTAGTCCACTGAATAACTGGAAGGGGCGAAAAGAGTTTTATGAAGTGGTAACCGCAATCTACCCGTCTGGACCCGCTGGTCGTTAGCGAAAGTTCAGATACACCTCGACGCCATAGTACCGGGGGCGGCTCCAGGCGATCTGGTTGCCCCAGTCATATTCCCATCCGTGCTGGATATACAGTTTGTTGGTCAGGTTTTTACCCCAGAAGGCGAGGCTCCATCTACCGTCGGTAGGCACTATGGCTACCCGCCCGTTGAGGATGCTGGCCGACACACGGGCAATCACTTCCGAGTTCGATACATCATTGTAGGCCTTGCCCGTATGGTTCAGGTTCAGGCCCACACGCAGCCGTAGCTTGTCGCTCAGGGGCATATTGTATTCGGGAGCAACCGAAAACGTCACATCGGGGGCCTTCAATAGCCGGTTCCCCGCATAGTTTATGGGTTGTCCGTTGTCATCGTTACCGAAGGGGAAATCAATATATTTCAGGTTGAGATAACCCGCCGATACGTCGATCCTAAACCGGCTGAGCATGGCCAAAAACTCGATTTCGGCCCCGTAACCCCGCGTCAGGGGGGCGTTGGCTATCCGCACCTGCGTGCCCTGGTCGAGCAGTTCCTGCTTGTCTTTGTAGTCGGTGTAAAAAACGGCCCCATTCACCTGAATCCGTTCGCTGGGTTTGGCCTTCAGGCCAATTTCGTAGTTGTTTACATATTCGGGCCTGAATACCAGCCCGCCACTATTGCTGTCTTTTATGGGTGACGTGTTGAAGCCTGCTCCCTTAAAGCCCCGTACAAACTTGGCGTAGCCCATCAGGTTCGACGTGAAACGGTAGTCCAGACCTACATCAAACGACAGGGCTACATTGGTAACCTGGCGTGTTTCGGGGCTGGCCTTACTGCCAACGTTGACGGCATATAGATTGATGAGGTTGAAGGGTTTGCCATTCACCACCTGGTTCCGAATCTGTTGGTAATACGCTAGCTGGCGGGTCTCGGAGGTCAGTCGTAATCCACCGCTCAGCCGGAGTTTGGGCGTCAGTTCAAGGGTACCCGATACAAACCCGGCGGCACTCTGCGACTGAATGAACGAGTTGGTGGTGTAGCCCTCACTCGTAAACTGGCCCGCGTTGGCAACGGGCTTACCCAGCAGCTCAGCGGCAACGGGTAGGAAGCCTTTATTAAGCGTGAAGGTGTCGGTGGCGCTAATGCGTTCGTTGAGGTAATACAGCCCGGCCACGTAGGCAAATTTTTGGTCGCGGGGCGAGTTGAGGCGCAGTTCCTGACTGAACGTCCGCAGGGCCTGGGAGCGGCCCCAGCGCGTTACGTCGGCAGCCGATACGTCGTTGTCGCCGTAGTAGCTATCGGTCGAGTTGTTGACTGCCGAGATTGCCGAGAGTGTGTTTCTCCCCAGTCTTATTTCCAGCTTGCCCATACCCCCGTACTGGTCGCGGTTGAAGGCGTTGGGTATGTTCTGGCTGGTGTTCAGGCCATCGTCGGCCCGTAGGCCCACCGGGTTGTAGTCGGGTTTGCTGGCATACACAAAGGTGTTTTCGGCTTTATTATCGCGCCCGTAGTTACCCCGCATCGTAAGCGTTACGCGGTCATTGGGGGTATAGAGCAGCGAGCCACGCAACCCGAAAAAGTTGGTTTTGTTGAGGGCTTCGATAGTCGGCACCTGGTCGGTAATGTAGCCATTGCGCAGACTCAGCGCACTCGTCAGCCGAACGGCCAGCTTGTTTTTGATAAGCTGCTGGTTGAATTTGGCGCGTACCTGCGTGAAATTATAGTTGCCGTAGTTGAGTTCAATCTGCCCGCTATTATTCATGTCGGGTTTTTCGGAGATGACATGAATAACCCCGCCAATGGTATTTTTACCAAACAGTGTTCCCTGCGGGCCGCGCAATACTTCGATGCGGTCGATGTCCATCAGGGTTTGGTTGAACGCAAAACTGCGCGAGGAGTATACATCGTCGATATAGAGCGCCACGGTCGACTCGAACCCCACGTTATCGAATACGGTAGACAACCCCCGGATTGAAAACGACACCTGCGAACTCAGCCACGAATCGGTGATGAGGTTGGGCGTGTTGTTGAGGGCTTCCATGGTGTTGTAGATGCTACGCCGTTCGAGGTCGCGCCGACCAATTACCGTAGCCGCTATGGGCACTTGCTGGAGGTATTCGTCCTGCCGATTGGCGGCTACCAGCACGTCGGCCAGTTGCGTCTCGTTGCTGACCAGGTCGAAGTTCTGATTAATGGTTTTGCCCGTTGGCTCGAGTTGCACCTCTATATCACGAAAACCCACGAAGCGGGCCACTATGGTGACGGGTTCGGTGAAGGTGATCTGGTAGCGGCCCAGCCGGTTGGTAATTACGCCGCGCTTGGTTCCTTTCACAAATACCGACGCGCCCACCAGCGGGTCGCCGTTGGAAGCTCGTAACACGCGCCCGGTTAGCACGGTAGGCTGCCCCTGGGCCAGTACCGGCCCGACACAGGACCACAAGGCCAGCCCAAACGCCAGCCAAAAGCGTGTATTTTTTTTCATGCCAGCAGCAGGTTATTTGTCGGAAGATTTGCGGAGGTTTCCTTCCACCAGTTTCAGGGTTTTGTCGCGGTAAAGGGCGATTTTTTCGGTGTCGCTCTGCTCCTCAAACGGCTTGTTGCTGTAGCGGATTTTTTGTAGCAGGCGCGAACTGGCGAACACCAGCGTGCGGTTCCGGTCGAACCGATCCCGTTTAAGTTGCAGGGTTAATTCGAGAATGGTATCCAGGGTTTTATCGAACACCCACCAGGCCTCGGTCTGGTCGTCGAAGTGGCGGATAATTTTGAGTTCGTTGGCCGTCGAATCCACACTATACTGAAATCCCGATTCGGTCTGGTTGATGTTTTGGAGCAACGTGGCCAGCGTTTTGGCGGGTGTGACCCGGTAAATCCGAATGAGATCAGTGATGGTCAGCAGATTGCGCTCGTAGGTGAGCCGGACAACTTTGGCCAGGGCCGTATCGCGGACGACTTCGACGCGGGCGCGGGCAGCTTCGGCCTCGCGCCGGGCGATCTGCGTTTGTGAGAGCCGCCCGTTCAGGTCATTTACCGCCTGGATGTATTGGCTGATGGAGTCGTTGCGGCTTTCGATGGTTTTCTCGGCAGCCGCCAGCCGCTCCTCGGCCTGGCGGCTTCGTCGTTCTTCCTGCCGCAACTTGTTTCGCAACGTGGTCTGTTGTTGTTGCAACGTATTGATGCGCTCTCGTTGCGATTCGATAGTTTTAGCATCGCCCTCTGATTGGGGCAGGGTGGGTGTTTGGGCAAAAATGGGCAGGGTGATTAATTGTAAAAATATACCTATTATCCATTTAATTTGCGTAATGTGCATACAAAAAAGAGTTATACTGCTACAAAACTAATCATTGTTACCATAATGCGAGCAGCATGATCAGCACAATTGCACCAGGTAGCTCAAATTAGTTCAACGGTCTGCCTGATCAGGTAAGCATCGCCACGAGCCGCATTTATGGACACAAAGGTCAGCTTAAACACGTAATCAGTGCAATAACCCTGCCGAACTTCGAGTAACGCCCCGCGGGTTGCCCCCACAGTGACGAACTCCCAACAGACCGCTACAAACGCTTTCTGCCGTACCTTTCGATTTCCCAACGTACCCAACCTATGCTTGCCCAGGACATCCCCGTCGCTACCAATCCGATTCACGTTTCGTCCGAAATCGGCACCCTCCGCCGCCTGCTTATCCATAGTCCCGACCGTGGTTTGGGCAAAGTGGTGCCCTCCAAAGCGCAGGACTGGCTTTTTGAAGACATCGTGAACCTCGACATGATGCGGCGCGACGAGTATGATTTCTACGTCAAACTGCTGCTCTATTTTCTGGACCCCGACAAGATCAAAGGCCGCGTGGCCAGCCTGGCGCCCGGCACGGATCTGGGCTTTTTCAAACCTGACCATGCCGACTATTTTGCTTCTGACAAAGTGATCGATATTCAGTGCCTTCTGTCCAATATTCTGACCGACGGAGGCATTCGGACCAAGCTCATTGCCGCTATTTGTGGTATCGAGAAAACGTCGTTTCAGACTCAGTTCAGGCTCAATCAGTTTAGCCCCACCGAACTGGCCAAGATACTCATCTCCGGCTCGTTGCCCGATAAGACGATGCTGTTTGCGCCCCTGCCAAACTTTATTTTCACCCGCGACATTGGCATTGTTATCAACGACCAT
Organism: Cytophagales bacterium; assembly: GCA_038230755.1. GTDB lineage: Bacteria > Bacteroidota > Bacteroidia > Cytophagales > Spirosomataceae > Fibrella. The sequence goes on from JBBRMP010000206.1 coordinate 4,856, forward strand.
ATTCTGCTCAACAAGCCTGCCAAGCAGGCCCGTACCCGCGAGGCACTGCTGGCCCAGTACATCTTTTTCAACCACGCCATCTTTGCCCACTACCGGGACAACATCATTGAGATTCCCGACAATGAACACGGCTTTCTGCTGCCCGATGGCGAGACGGCTCACGACCTCACCCGCGCCACGCTGGAGGGCGGCGATGTGATGATGATTGCCCCCCGCCACCTCATTATCGGGTGCAGCGAACGCACCACGCTCTACGCCGCTCAACAGGTGATGCGACTCGTATTTGAGAAGGGCGTTGTCGACAAGGTGACGATTGTGAAGATTCCCAAAAAGCGCGACTATATGCACATAGACACCATTTTCACGCAGGTGAAGCGCAACATGTGGGTGTTGCTGGGATCGCTGGGCCGCACCGGCGACGAGGCTAAAAAGAAGGACGTGATTCATTTTTTTGCGCCCAAAGACCTCTCGGAAGACCTCAAAATTGTTCAGTTTACCCTGGGGCAGGAGCACTTCCCCGCCTAAATTGCCAATCTCGATGACCTGCTAGCCGACATCAGTAAAAACGACCTGGGGGCCACCGAACCCGTGCGATTTATCTATTCGGGAAACAATGAATTTCCGTTTGGTGCCCGCGAACAATGGACGGATTCATGCAACCTCCTGGCCCTGAAAGATGGTGTGGTGGTGGGTTACGACCGCAACGACAAAACGGCGCAGGCCTTCCGCGAGGCTGGTTTCGAGGTGATCACCGCCGCCGCCATTCTCGACCGGTTCGAGCGGGGCGAATCGGTCCCCGACACCCTCGAAAACACCTTCATCATGCTCCCCTCTGCCGAACTCAGCCGCGCCCGTGGGGGCAGCCATTGCATGAGTTTGCCTCTTTTGCGAGAGGGCATTTAAAGAGCGAAAGGGTGGCTTTGCGTCTGGGCACCGAGCGCAAAGCCACTCTTTCGCTCCTTACTTTTCGTACTTTTGAACAACACGACTACAACCTCATGCAATCACAAACTACCTCACGCATTCTCATGATTCGGCCCGTTCGGTTTGGGTTCAACGACCAGACCGCCGCCTCGAACGCGTTTCAGGATACCACACTGGCTGGTCAACCATCTGAACGGGCGCAAGCCGAAGCCCAACGCGAATTCGACGAGATGGTGCGCCAACTGCGGGCGTCGGGGGTAGACGTGATGGTCTACGACGACACCGCCGACCCGCACACGCCCGACTCGATTTTTCCGAATAACTGGGTGTCGTTCCATTACAGCGGCACGGTGGTGCTGTATCCCATGCAGGCCGAAAATCGCCGCCTGGAGCGTCGTCAGGATATTATTGATGACCTGGCGCAGCGGTTTCACGTGTCGAAGGTGGTTGATCTGACCCACTTTGAAAACGAAGGGAAATACCTCGAAGGCACCGGTAGCATGGTTCTCGACCGGATGCACCGCGTGGCCTTTACGTGTCTTTCGCCCCGCACCGACACCGACGTGCTGGACGAGTTCAGCAAACAGACGGGCTACAAAACCGTGGCCTTTCGGGCGGTAGACCAAACGGGCAAAGCCGTTTACCACACCAACGTGCTCATGTCTATTGGCGACACATTTGTGGTTGTTTGCCTGCAAGCCATCCCTGACCTCGATGAGCGGCTGATGGTGCGGCAGGCGCTGGAAGGCCTCAACAAACGCATTGTGGAAATCACGCCGGAGCAGATGAATGCCTTTGCCGGTAACCTGTTGCAGGTGCAAACTACACGCGGGCAAAAGTTGATTATATTATCGAAACGGGCGCTTAACTCGCTGACCGAGAAGCAGATTGACGTACTCGATGATTATGCTACCCTACAGGCGTTCGACTTGTCGGCTATCGAGGCCAACGGTGGTGGGTCGGCGCGGTGTATGATGGCCGAAGTTCACCTGCCCCCTAAGTAGTGTGGTGCAACGGAAAAGCCGACGGGCTTGTTTATTGACTATGGAAACCGCCAACACCCTTGTTTTGCCCAATGTACCGGCCAGTACGTCACGCTACGGGGCCTGTCTGCTGTTTGCGGCCAATGCACTGGCGCGGGCGGTAACAGTCATCGGCGATGCTGCGTTTGCCAAACTGGGCTTATCCTATTCTCACGCCTATTTGCTCAATGAGGTGGCGCGTGAACCGGGCCAGACACCCACGGCCCTCAGCGAAACCCTGCTTTTATCACCATCCACAATTACACGGCTGATCGAAAAACTGGAAGGTAAAAACCTGGTGCGTCGGCAACCCGAAGGAAAACGGACGCTGGTGTTTGCCACGGAGCTAGGGCAGTCGTTGGCCCCCGCCATTGCACGGGCATGGCAGGATAACTGGGTGAAATTCTCCGACAGCCTCGGCGAGGCAGAAGCCGTTCAACTGACCAAACAGATCATTGCCGCCGCCGAGAAGTTTAGCGCCATGGAGTAGGTAGGCAACCTCTATTTCTGCTTCCCCTCCGGGTTTTCGATGTGCATATCGGTCACGCGCCAGAAGCTAAGCGTGGCCGTGTCTTCGCCTTCATAGAGCGCAAAATCTTCGATGCCGGGCGTCAGCCGTTCAAAGTAAAGCACAAATTTCACTTTGTCAGTTGCCTCTACTTTACGGTTGTCGGGCGAAAGCGGAATGCCCTCGGCTTTCACAAATGCGAACGTGCTTTTACCGTCGGGGGCCAGCAATTTGGCCTTGGGGTCGATAGAAATTTCGGTGTCCGCGTTGCTGCCAAACCCCGCCGCCGTATGGTCGAAGGTGAGGTAGAGGACGGTGTACTGCGCCGTGAGCCGCATGTCTGTGACGCGCAGTTGGGGGTCGTTGCTGTGGCCCAGCCCGCCAATGGGATCGGGCAGAATACGGCGGTTAATCACGTCGTCGGGTACGGCCTGCACGTAGTATTCCGAGTCGTCGGCGGCACGGTGCGTGTGAACGGGCGCGGTTGGGGCGCAGGCAGTAAGCCACAGGCCAGCCCCCAGCAGCAGCCAGCGCGTTGGTCGGCTCAGCAATTTAGGAAGCGACCAGTTGAGGTAGTTCAGACGTGCCATACAGTGAATATACAACTAAAGTGCCGTTATTTCGTTCGTCAAAAACAAACGCTCAACCCATGCGCTTACCCTATTATCTCGTCATTATCGGTCTTTTCTGCCTGTCAGCCTGTAAAAAAGACGACACCATTCAAACCACACCGGCTGGCCGGACCGAGGTGCTGGTGGCCAACAAGTGGCGCATGGAACGCATCACTAGAGCCGACGACGGGACGGTGGTCCCCGTGAACCAGCTTGGCGTATCGGCACTGGCGCTAAGCTACGTCGATATCCAGTTTACCGACGCCAACATTGCCCGCGCCATCGACCGAAGCACCAAGCAGATCATCAACGCGGGTAGCTGGAAACTGACCACCGACAGCCAGGGTCTCGACGTCGACGTGACGGGTTTTAAAGGCATCTTCCCCATCATCGACCTCACCCGCACCCGCCTGATCCTGCGCCAGAACACCAAAGTCAACAACGTCAATACCGATGTAAATTTGGAGTTTGTGCCATCAGTTTAGCGTTTGAAGACTCCCTTCTACTAATGCCTGCTAATATCAAAGACCTTTTCGATGTGTTTCCCCGCGTTGGTAAACTCGAATCTATCAGCGTCAGACCGGCTCGTAATCAGCCCGTTACGATGCTTGATGAGGTGCAGGTAGAGACCGACGGTGGTTTGGTGGGTGACCATTACAGCGGCCAGAACGGCAAACGCCACGTCACGCTCCTGCAAGCTGAACACCTGCCCGCCATCGCCTCGTTTATGGGTTTGCCCGATCTTGACCCGGCCCTTACCCGGCGGAATCTGGTCGTTTCGGGGCTGAACCTGCTGGCCCTGAAAGGCCAAAAATTCCAGATAGGCGACGAAGTTCAACTGGAACATACCGGCGAATGCTACCCCTGCTCGAAGATGGAAACGGCTTTCGGCACCGGTGGCTACAACGCCCTGCGCGGCCACGGCGGCATCACCGCACGGGTACTTCGGGGCGGGGTTATTCGGGTGGGCTAGGGGGCTTTTACTTTGACACTCGCTCCCAGGTCATTTCGGTGAAATCGATAACGGCATCGTTCGTGAATGCGGCTAACTCGCTGATGCTGTGGGTGGTGGCTACGCCGATGACGCGGGCACCGGCGGCACGGGCGGCTTGCAGACCCGTCATGGAATCTTCAAAAATTACCGATTCTTCGTCCGAAACACCCAGCATAGCCATTGCCTTGAGGTAAATCTCCGGGTCGGGCTTGGGTCGGGTGACGAGTTTTTCGTGCAGCAGGACGTCGAAAAAGGGGCGGAGTTGCAAGGTGTCGATCACGAAATCAAGGTTCTCGACAGGGGCCGACGTGGCTACGGCGGTCTTGATGCCGTGTTGTTTCAGCATGGCCAGAAACGCCGGTAAACCCGGTACAGGCTTGATATCGGGGGCGTAGAGTTCACGAAACAGGGCTTCCTTTTCGTAACCTAAGCGGTACACATCGTCGGCGGGTAACACCTGACCGGGGAAAAGGTGGCCCACAATGGCGTTGTTGTGCCTGCCCGCAATGTGTTCCACAAACTCAGCATCAGAGAGCGTCCGACCGTGTTGTTCATAATAAGCCCGCCAGGCAATCTGGTGGTGCGCGTTGGTGTCGGCAATGACACCGTCCATATCGAAAATGACGGCTTTAATCATAGGGAAAAGAGTCGATAGTCGGGAGTCAATAGTCGGCTGACGCGTCCATACACTTGCGTCAGCCGACTATTGACTCCCGACTATCGACTATCACTATCAACTTGTTTTAAAATAACTTCACAAACCGACTCACAACAGAGGAGCCAAGCAACATCAGGGCCACAAAAAGCAGCCCCCAGGGCAGACCAAAGCCATCGGCAATAAATCCGATGAGGGGCGGTCCGGCCAGAAAACCCACAAAGCTAAACGTGGCGAAGGTGGCCAGACCACCAGCGGGTGAAATCCCCGGTATGCGCAGTGCTGCCGAATACAGGATTGGTGCGCCCAATGAACTGCCCGCACCCAGCAACGCAAAGCCCAGCAGGGCCACGGGCGGGTAGGGCAAAACGACGGCCAGCACCAAACCCGATGCCGCAATCAGGCCGCCCAGCAGTAGCCAGCGTTTGGCCCCGATGCGCGGAATGATGGCATCGCCCAGAAACCGGCCCAGGGTCATGGTCAGCGAAAACGCGCCGAAGCCCAGCGCCGCCACCTGACTGCTGGTTTTGAGCGTGTCGCGGAGGTAGATGCCACTCCAGTCGAAGGCTAGTCCTTCGCCCATGGCCACGGCCAGACCGATGAAAATCATCAGCAGCAGGTCGAGGTTGGGGCGCACGAACGCCGCCGATTTTTCGGGTGAGACTACCGTGATGGACTGCAAAATGGGCCTCACCAGAACGGTGCAGAGC
>JBBRMP010000207.1:0-10260 GCA_038230755.1 Cytophagales bacterium
CGATATTCTCTTTGCTGCCGGAGCCTACCGCCGTTTGCTCGTGCTGGGCGGGGGGCGGCTCACCTTCCGGGCGGTGATGGTCTACTTAGTGGAGCGGGTGCAGGTGCTCATCCGCCGTATGGCTGAGGCAGCGGAACGGCTCAAGCAACTAGCCGAGAAAGCAGAGGAAATAGCTGAACGTAGAAAAAAGCGTAAGCTATCTCCTCACATCCCATCGGCTAAAGAAGAAGCCTACAAGGCTGCGGAGGAAATAGTAAAGAATAGTTCTAAGAGAAGTCGTCCAAGAGCTGTGACAGCACTTGTTGATCAAAAAACTGGTAAAGTCTATATTGGACGTTCAGGTAAAATCAAATCAGCAGCGGACCTAGACCCTCGTGTTCGTGATAGGTTACCTCCTGAATCGTTGTTGCCAGAGGGTCAGACTTGGCCCACCCATAATTGTGCTGAAGTAGATGCTTTGGATCAAGCCATCCGTGATGGAGCTAATCCAAAAGATTTAGTACAGCATACAGTGGAGATTGACAAAAAGACAGGCGCAATAAAGGATTTCCCCCGTTGCGAAAACTGTAAGGTTACAACAAAAGGCATTCCAACAACTAGCGATCATTCTCATTGAACATATGGTAGAGCAATTGAAATTAGTATCGATCAGGGGCCGTATGGCATATGGCATAGCCTGTTTGAAGCAGGTTCTCAAGCAGACGAATAACAACCAACCTATTCTTCATCTTTTACTAGATCGATTGACCGAATTTGTGGAAAAAGATCGCCTTGATTTGTGGGAACAACGGATTGGAGAAGTAGTACCCTACGCTATTTTAGATACTCACCCGGATAATATTTTCGAGAATTACAAGACGATTAGCGTGGAAGAAGTTTTAAAATTAAAAACGTTATATGAGTCTATGCCAAATGCAATTACTGACCTAATTGATGATGTGGTTAACATTGGCGAATCTAATCTATATGGTGGTGTAGACCAGTATAGCCAGAATACGCTTGATGCTATTCTTGCTGTTCTTGAAAAAATGAAAAATCTTGCTTTAAACCCACCTGATATTATGCCTTATCTATCTAGCCCTTTTAGCGAAAATGGTGGCTGGGGATATACTAAAAATATGACCGGGTTTATGTAGTAGAACACTGAGCAAGTAGGATAAGGTTATATTCTCCTCATCGTGGCGGTAACGGCCCTGTTTATCCTGGGGGGCGAACTAGCCCTGCTGGTGATGGGGGCCGTGGCGGTCTATGACCTGCTGATGCGGGTGCTGCCCCTGCTGATGCAATTCTACCACGCGGCCATCGCGGCCACCACTCCCGAAGAGACAAAAGCGGCGGCCAAGCTCTTTGCCCAGGCCCTGCTCAACGGCGCCCTCGACGTGATCGCGATTTATTTTGCGGCGGGGGTCTACATCCGCCTGCCGGTGATAGGCTGGTGTAGGCCCCAGTGGAAAGTCAACCCGCTATACTAACCCCAGCCGGTCAAATTTCTGGCCCAGAATGGCTATATCATCGGTGCCGAGCCAGTCGTGGAGGAGGGTGGCGTAGATGCTGCGGAAATCGACGGTATAGCGCAGGTCACCTTCGTCCAGATCGGTCAGCGCGGGTGCAGGGTTGAACACCTTGCGGTTGCCCGCGCCACCAATCAGAAACACGTTGTTGGCCGTGCCGTGGTCGGTGCCGTTGCTGGCGTTTTGCTTCACCCGACGGCCGAATTCCGAGAATGTCATCAGCAACACGTCCTGGGTGCGGCCTGCCGTTTTCATGTCCTGCATGAACGCGCCGACAGCCTCGCCATATTGTTTGAGTAATCGTTCCTGCTGCCCCGGCTGGTTAATGTGCGTGTCGAATCCGCTGATAGACACGTAATATACCTGCGTCTCTACCCCCGACTGAATTAGCTCCGACACCGTTTTGAGGCGGTTGCCCAACTCATGATTTGGGTACGTTGTCTGGGTATGTTGCACCTTCGTTTTATTGTACACATAAGCCGCCGATGAGGTGGTTTCGGCCAGTGTTTTATACAGATAGGCCACATCGCCGTGGTGCGGGTCGGGCTTGGCGGCGGCCAGGGTTTCGACCAGGTTACCCCGCGTTTGGTTGAACAGCTTTTTGGCGTCGATCAGGGCCAGGGCATTCTGCCCGCGTCCCTTCATCGAGAGGCTCAGCGTATCATCCACCTCAATGGCTTTAGGCGGGTTGGCCGCGCCGGGTTTGCCTTCGCAGGCCGCGTCGAGGTAACGGCCCAACCAACCCGTTTGCAGATATTGATCTGAATTTGAGGCCGTTTGCCAGATATCCATTGACCGGAAATGCGACCGGTCGGGGTTGGGGTAACCCACGTTGTTGATCACCGTCAGCAGGCCGTCGTCGTAGAGGGCCCGGAGGGGTACGAGCGCGGGGTTCAGGCCCACTTCGTCGTTGAGGGTCAGCACCTGTTCGCGCTTGATGGCAATGTTGGGCCGTTCGCGGTAGTAAATGTCGTTGCGGTAGGGTACCACGGTATTCAGCCCATCATTACCGCCCGACAATTGCACCACCACCAGGATTTTACCCGTCGGCGCAATGCCCGAAAGTGACCCGGATGCCCCAAAAAGGCCCTTCGCCTGGGTTTCAAACGCCTTCAAAAACGAAGGTATCAGCATAGTCCCCGCCGTAGCAAAGGCCGATTGTTGAAGAAAGTTTCTGCGTTTCATGGTTTGGTCATCAGCACAGTTGAAATTCAGGAAAGCTCATCATCGTTGTGGCCATTTGCCGAATTGGGTTGGTGGCGTTGGCGGGTTGGGTTAGCAGGGTGCGCTGGTCGGGCGTGAGAGACCACGGCAGCAGGCAGGCAGCAAGGGCGTCGGGCAGTTGGGCGGGGGGCGTTTTGGCAAATGCGGCCTCGAAACCGGCCCAGTCTACCTGCGTCGTGAATTTGTTGCCGCCTTTCCGCTCGAAGGGTTGCACGTTGACATCGCCATCTTCTTTTGCCTGAATGGCCACGTTGGCATTTTTGAAGACATAATCGGGTAGTTTCATGCGAAATAACAAGCTCGACGAGTCGATCCAGTTGCGGCCACCGGGCCAGCCCGCCACGTTAGGTGGGTAGAGCAGCATCTGGCCCAATGTGCGCTGGATGAACACCTGCGGCTGCGGTTCCGAAAACGTCATGCCCACCAGGTGCCGGATGCCCGCCAGCAACTCCACCGGCGACTTGATGTGCGCCCCCACGTTGCGGTCGTCGTAGAACCAGTCTGCGGTGTAGATGTTTTCCATCAACGCGCTGATGTCATAGTTCGAGGCATAGAACTGGTCGCTGAGTTTGTCGATGCGCTGTTGCTCGGTTTTGTCCAGGGCGGCGGTTTCATTCACAAACGCCCGATAAATTTTGGTGGTCACGTGCCGTGCCGTGTTCTGATCTTTCAGCAGCATGGCAATCACGTCGTCGCCGTGGTAAGGTCCGGTATGGCCAAAAATGGTCTTCTCGCCCTCGTCGTGGACCTTTTCGCGGAAAACAAACTGGCCTTCGGGCGTGTAGCCCCAGCCCGTGAAGGCCCGCGCGGCTTCTTTCACGTCGTGTTCGGTGTAGTGCGGCGGGCCGGAAACGGCTTTGCCCAGCGTAAACAATTCCATCACCTCACGGGCGAAATTCTCGTTGGGCGCGTTCTTCCGGTTCTGCTGGTTGTTGAGAAACTGGAGCATGGCGGGCGTTTTCGACACGGCCAGCAGCAGTTCGCCGAAGTTGCCCAGCGCGTGTTGCCGGATCACGTTCACATAGTCGAGTACGAAGCCGGGTTTCTGGTTAATGCGACAGGCAAAATGACCATGCCAGAACAGGGACATCTTCTCGCGCAGGGCACCTTTCTGCCCCGCCATCTGGTCGAGCCATTCCACGTTGAGGCCGCGTTGGGCCAGTGCGGCTTCTTTAATTTTGGCCCGAAGTTCCAGCCGGTCAATCTGGCCTGCCCGCATCATCTGCTTCAGCTCACCCTTGTCAACCACCTCGCCACCAGCCAATTTCAGTGGTGCAAACAACTGACTGTCAGTGAATAATGATTTCACGGCGGCACGAACAGACTGCCCATCTGCTTGTTCCAATTGCGTGGGGGTGGCCCCAAACCCCGCCCGACTATAGAGGTGGCGGAGTTGTGCTGCACGAATTCGTTGCATAAGCTTCGTTGATTAGTCTATTGACGTTAGAGAGATAACGACCGCAAGCGTTTAGTTGCATCCTGAACAAACATGTGTGTGGAAATAGAAGCCGTTGGCACTCAATGGCTTATACTGCGCCGTTTTTCCTCCTTCACCGGATAAACTATACTGACATGAAAACTTACCTGGCAATCGCGTTAGTATCCGCAGCTATTCTGTTTACGAGCCATCGGGCAGCGGCGCAAGCTGTTTCTGAGAAAACCGACACCACTATCGCCCGAATTGTATACCCACAACAAGATCTAAAATTGTGGTATGGCAGCGATGATTTCAGGGTAGATCATTTTGTGGTGCTACCGAAATTATACGGGTGCGTTTTTATTTGTCGTGTGTTAATAAGTAGTCGAGCTAAAATAAGAGACACAAGTATATTTTTAATACACTGACAGTCAGATAGTTAATCAGCAATAAAGCGTCGTTCTTTTTCGCTCACCTACTTATGTTGATTTGTGTCGATCCATTCACTCCAGCCGACTTGCCCGACCTGAGTTGGGCTTCCACTAAGGACCACCGCCCACTCATCCAACACGTCCGTAAGTTTAAGACCCGTTGGGCACCCACACGGCTCCAGCGTTGACCCGACCGCTTGAGCCGCACCTGCACCACGGCCTGATTGGCCGATTCGATGGCCCCTGACCCAATACACAAACCCCGGTCACGGTAAGTCTTGTAGTCTATCCGGCTGCGGCCACGGCCTCCAGATATCCGCGCACTTTCAGGCGCTCTGTAGGGGCCACGGACAAAGTCTCTATCTGCGCTAATACATCGTCTAATCGGCTATTTAACAAAACTTTACGCTGATTCTTAAGCCATAAAGTCCGCTTGGCAGGCTGCCTGATATCCCCCTGAGCCAACTTACCCAGGTGCTCCATAGCCGGTACGCCGACGCGGTGATAGAAATCCAGAATCAATGTTGAGCGGGGATACGCCCCTACCAACTGCTCATGGAGCCACAAGACACCATCGCTGATAAAGACCAGCTCATGGCCCTGGGCAGAGTGGGCCTCGGTGGTGGCGTTGGTGGCTGACTGAGGGCGCCTTCGATGGTCTGCCCATAATGGGCCGTCAGGCGGTAGAGGCTCGTGCGGCTGGGGCTATGGCCCAGCAGTCGCTGAAGGGTTTGGTGGGCAAGGCTAAAGGGGCGTTGCTGGGCGAGAAACAGGCACTGATCCTGCAAAAATGGACTCACCGAAAAGCCGTTAATACCTTGACAACAAGGGTGTTGCTTGGCAATAGCGATCCTGCCAAATTGGGTCATGACTGTTTTTTTTTACGGCGGTCACCGGCGGGTTCACTACTGGTTTGTTCGAGTACCTGCTGACCCAATTCGAGCCAGACGGCCTCAAATGCCTTCTCATGGTCGTAGAAGGAATCGAGTTGTTTGAGCGCCTCGATGTGTTTATATTTCTCACGGGCCAGGGCTACATATTGGTCTTCGGTTGGCATCGCCAAGGGGGTCTAGTTGCCTAAACTACACAAAGCAGAGGCCTCTCGAAAATCAATAGATCAACATGCAATAAAGCGACAAAAAGAATGCACCCACCTAACTAATTAAAGCCATGATGTCAACAGTTGGTACGTATCAGGATTGGCATTTAAAGCTCGATCGAGATTATTTAGCTAGAAAGACTGTGAAGGTGATTGTGACTTTTTTTGGAAGATGTACAATCTAGTGTTGATACTGGACTTACAATAAAGGATTTCTCATTCTCGAAAAGTAGAAAAAATCTTGAAAATGTCAAAGGATCGTTTGCTGATACGGTCGTAGCAGCAAGGCGTACTGATCTATGAAGCTATTTCTAGATATTCAGCCTTTACTCAAGACAAATAAGAAATATAACATGCTCATTGTCAATACGTAAAATTTTTTTGATCAAAAAATAGAATGAATCAAGCCGCGTCGTTATACAGAATATTGCAAAGTACATTTAACAGACTTAATGAGTTGGGAGATACCTCTGGCTTTAATTTAATACTAATTCAGGAACGAGGTGTCGTATTTTTTTGTCTAACATACTGATTTTCAATTAGTTAAATAGATGTCTATACGACATTCGGTTGTTGAATTAGTATAAGTATGGCAAAAAGCTCGGTCCTGTTTCAAGGATCTTTTATGGGCCTAGAGTTTATCTTATCAAAAGATAAAGATAGTGTAGTAACCAATTTGATAAATCAGATATTTAACCCTGAACAAATGCTAGGAGGCGATGATTATGATGATTCGATAACGCAGGATGAAATGAAATTTTACGATAATTATGAAAATGGGAAAATAATGCCTTACGTAGACAGAGAAATAGTTGATAGCATCACTGCCATACTTGAAGAAATTTCCGAGGCATATGTAAAGTCAAATTATAATTCAGACGAGTTGAATAGTAATGGAATCTATCCAAAGGTTTGGCATAATGATGATTCTACAAACAAGGTGTTTAACAAAAGGCAGATTCTGCTGAGTTAAAATTGATTTATCAGCAAGCCAAAGAGGAGCAAGATTACACTTTGGTTTATATAGGTTGATTTCGATTCCCCCTTTTTCCTACCCCGTAACCCGCAAACTTACGCCCGGTGAATACGCGATTTTGTCGTAGAGTTTGACGGAGCGGACGGTGGTGTTTTGGGCGAGGGTGACGACGTGGCCAGCGTTGACGCGGATGTTTTCGGTGGGGGTGGGTACGCGGCCAACGGTCCAGGTGGCGGGGTTGGTCCATGCACCGGAGGCCACGGTTTCGCAGACGTCCGAGAAGATCGAGAGCGTGGGGAAATTGCTCAGTAACAGTGAATTGGTTTTGGGTTGTCCCGCACCGAACCAGTCGTTCAGAATGTCGGCGTAGATGCGGCGGAAGTCGATCTGCATTTTGATGTCTTTGTTGTTGCCGTAGCTCACAATCAGGTCCGACAGGTTGGCGTTTTGGCCAATGGTGCGGTGCTTCATGGCCGTGCCAAACATAAACTGCGGGGCCGCCACGCCGTGGTCCGTACCCTGCGAGGCGTTGGAGTTGGCCCGCCGCCCAAAGTCCGAAAAGGTCATGCCCACCACGCGGTCCTGGGTGCCCTGCAAGCGCAAATCTTCCTGAAATGACCACAGGGCCGCCGACAGTTTGCCCAGCAAATCGGCGTGGGGGCCAATGCGTGGGTCGTTATACAGGATCTGCCCCGAATGGGTGTCGAAACCGCCCATCGAGACGAAGAAGATCTTGGTTTTCAGGCCCCCATGAATAAGCCGTGCTACGATCTTGAGCTGATCGGAGAGGTAATTATGCACCGAATCGGCGGCGTAGGTGGCCAGGTTTTGCCCCGCATCGAATGCGTTTTTGATTTCGCCCGCGTAGCCCACCGCCAGTGCCTGCTGCCGCCGAATAAACGTAATCAGGTTGCCCGCTTCGCCCGGAGGCACGTCGGTGGGCGACACGTCGCCACCCGCGCCCACGAGTTCGTAGAAACTTTGCGGGTCGTTGATGGCAATGCCCATCGACTGTTGACTGCCCAGCAGGGCCGTGGAGGTCAGATACCCAATCTGAATGGCCAGCGGGTCTTCCATCTGCGTGTTCGGATACCCCACCGGATAGCCCGGATAGCGGTCTTCCAGGTACCGCCCCGACCAGCCCGTGGTCAGGTTCACGTTGGCATCAGCAGCGGTCATCCAGATATCTGTCGACCGAAAATGCGACTGGTCGGGGTTAGGGTAGCTGACCGAGTTGAGCACCGTGAGCCGCCCCGAATTATACAGGTCGCGCATACCGGTCATGGCCGGGTGGAAGGCCATTGTCGACGTACCGTCCAGCGTCAGTAATGTGTTTTGCGGCAGGGCAATGTTAGATCTAAGCCCCTGATAGGTAGTGTATTGATCAACGGGAATGACGGTGTTCAGGCCGTCGTTGCCGCCGTTCAGATACACGATCACCAGCACCCGGTCCGATACGAGGCTGTCCTGCACGGCACCACTCGCCAGCAGCGATTGCACCAGCGCCGACTGCCCGGTCATGGCCTTCAGCTCAAAGCCATTCAGCATTACCGGCAACGTATAGGCCGACGCGGCGGCGAGGAAGTTTCTGCGGTTCATAAGTGGTGGGGAGTCAAAACACGTGATACTCCGCCATGCGGAGCATATAGCGCATAAGGTTTTGCAGTCGCCACGTGGGCACGTTGCGGCGGTAGGAGTTGGTCGGGTCGGCGCGGTAGGCGTTCCACTCGAAAGTCCAGGCCGTGCGGGGGATTTCCTGCATCATAATCTTGTCGATGAGGAAATCTTTTTGCGTCTGGAACAAGCTGGTGGTGAAGAGATTGACCAGGAAGGCATCCAGCACCTGTACGCACGAAATGGGTTCGGTGCCGGTGGGGTTGGTGGTCGATTTGATGTTGGCGAAATCGGGTTGGAGGGAGGTGGCCCAGGCTAGCAGGTCGATGCCCAGGTTGTAGCCGGGTTTCACCTCGAACCACCGCCAGATGAGCGCGTCGGTGAAGTCGTTGCGCAGGGCCACGGTGGTGGTGTTCATCCAGTTTTTGGTGTAGCCCGTCTGGAAATACGGCTCGAACCCAAACACCGTCGGCTGGTCGAGCGTGTTCATTTGCAGGTTCTACATCCGCCAGTGGATGAACTCGAACAGCTTCCGAAACGCCACGTAATCCGTGGCGATGGTGGGCACGGGCTGGTTGAAAAACCGGACCGCGCCAATGAGCAGTTCGGCGGGCGATTTCACGATGGCCCCCCGGTTGCTTTCGTCGAAAAATAGCTGGCTGTTCAGCAGTTTTACCACCACCGGCTGAATGGCCCAGTTGTTGCCCGCCGAGGCGAAAAACAGGGCCAGCGGCCCAATCACGTTCGTTTCAATGTCGGTCGTCACGTTGGGGTTCACGTACCAACGGTAGAGCTTCCGGCAAATGAATTTGGCCGTCTGGGGGTGATTCAGGAGCATCGTCACCAGGTCAGCTAATTCGAGATCGCCCGCCGTGGCCCCCGTGCGGCCCGTGATGATTGTGTTGTTGTGTTTCGCCGAAAACGTCTTGTTGGCGGTGTCGTGTTTGGCGGGGTCGAACGTGGTGGCGAACGAGGTGGAGCCAACGGTCCAGTAGTTGGTATATTTCCAGCCAGTGAGCACGCGGGCGGCGGTTTTCACGTCGTCTTCGGTGTAGTTTTTAGCCCCCGCCAGGTCAAACGCGCCGCAGGTAAATAGCTCCTGAAGCTCACGGCCATAGTTTTCGTTGGGGTTCAGCGCCTCGTTTTCGTTGCCGTTCAAATACCGCAGCATGGCCGGATCTTTGGTAATGGCCGTGACGAGGATGCGGAAATTGCCCAGCGCATTCGACCGTAACAGGCGCAGGTAACGGTCCACAAACCGGTAATCGTCGACCACTTCGCGAGTGGTAACGAAGTGGTTTTGCCAGAACAGGGTGAGTTTGTCCAGCAACGACGGTGGCGCAGTTTGCCCAGTCATCAGGCCCATCCACCAGTATTTGATAAACATCCCGAACTGGAAATTCCGGTCGCCGTTGAAGGGTTTGTCCAGAAACGTCTGGCCGGGATTAGGAGCCGTTTCGTCCATTTCCACGGGCGGTGGCGGCGTGACCACGGCGTTGCTAATCAGGTTATTAACGGCCTGTGCGGCGGTGAGGCCGGTAAATTGGGTGATTTCGGCCTGCGTTGGCCCGAAGGTGGCCCGGCGCAACAAATGAGCCGCCGCACGGGTGTCGAGCACCGCCGTGTAAGGGTCTAAAGATGCCATAGCGCAAGCGCAGAGCCGCAGCTCAGTCTGGTGGATAAAGAATAGGCTGCATCACAAAGATAGTTATTGACGTAAGCCAACCACGTTTAGTTGCTGCGTGTTAAGTAGTTAATTGAGAATAATCAACACTTTTTAAGTGAAGTTAATAACGAATTCCGAGCCTATATTTTTCAAAATGTGTCCTAAAGCCTGATCGAATATTTCTTTGCTATCATAATGATGTGGTTTGAGCCACTCGTACTTAGTTTTCCTCCACAAGGTCTCGATAAGATTCAGGTGTGGGCTATAAGTAGGAAGAAACCAGATTAACAAGTCCATCTCTTTCCATTCGTTTATTTTTGCC
>JBBRMP010000208.1:0-10220 GCA_038230755.1 Cytophagales bacterium
AAGTATCAGGAGGGCGAGGATCGCAAAGAAGAAAAACAGGCTGCGAATTTCGATTTGTTTGATCCTCCCTTATGAGTACTCTGCGGGCTATGCCCGCTCCTTTTTAACAAATCCACCTGCTTGGCAGGTGGTTGTTTAATCAAAACAATACTATGGAAGACCTGCCAACAGGCAATTGACGGACGTTTCTTGACTCGCAGGAGCGTGAAACTACTGAAATGAAAGCGATACTGGCCCATCTGGAAAACTAACTACGTGCAGTAAATGAAGCCGCCCCACTATACTATTGGGTATTGGGGCGGCTTCATTCACAGTACAACTCATCAATCAGGGCCGGGCAATCGGCTCGGCTCTGTACCCTGCCCGCTCGACGGCTTTTTTTACTTCGTCGCCAACACGGGTATCGGTCGTTTGGACGGTCAGGATTTTGTCCGGGCTGCTGGTGTCCACGTTCCAGCCGTCGAGTTGGTCAATTCCGTTCAGGAACGGGGTGACGGCAGCGATACAGCCGCCACACTTGATGTTGGTTTTGAAATTTAAGGTTTCCATAATTTCACTGGTTTTGGTTGAAACGTTTTTACTGGTAGTGCCCTGCCGATTTCAGCGGTGCCGGGCCGTTCATAGTGTAGCCGCCCGCAGCCGCAGACTGTTGCTGACAACTGACACCGAACTAAGGGCCATGGCGGCCCCGGCAATCATCGGATTGAGCAAAAAACCGTTGATGGGATACAGCAGTCCGGCGGCAATCGGAATGCCGATGAGGTTATAGATGAAGGCCCAAAACAGGTTCTGGCGGATGGTCTGCACTGTCCGTTTTGAGAGCTGCAACGCCTTGGGAACGCTGTTCAGGTCGGAGGTAATGAGCGTCATTTTGGCCACGTCCATCGCAATGTCCGAACCCCGACCCATCGCAATGCTGACGTCGGCCTGCGCCAGGGCCTGCGAGTCGTTGATGCCGTCGCCAACCATGGCGACCACCTTGCCCTCAGCCTGTAACAGTTTCACAAAATCGGCTTTATCGGCGGGCAGGGCTTCGGCGCGGTAGTCGGTCAATCCAACGGCTTTGGCCACAGCCGCAGCCGTCTGGGCGTTGTCGCCCGTCATCATATAGACGGCGATGCCCCGGCTTTTGAGGGTGTCAATGGCTTCCCGCGAGGTTGCTTTTATCGGATCGGCAATGGCCAGTACCGCCAGAATGCGCGTCTGGTCGGCGAAATACACGACGGTCTTTGCTTCCTGCTGCCAGGCGGTGGCCAGTTTCTGAACATCGGGGTCAACCGTAAGACTACGTTCGGCCAGCAGCCGACTGTTGCCTACTGCATAAGTCTCCTGCTGACAACGACCCGTTACCCCCCGGCCCGTCAGACTCTCAAACCCGGTGAGCGTGGTGCCCTGCACACCGTCGGCTTTCAACCGTCCCACCACGGCATCGGCCAGCGGGTGTTCCGACTGCGCTTCCAGGGCGTACAGTACCGGCGACAGGCGAATTGCATCGTCCTCGCTTACCTGCCACACCATGTCGGTCACTGTCGGTTTGCCTTCGGTGACGGTGCCGGTTTTGTCCAGCACGACCGCAGTAACCCGGTAACCCAGTTCCAGGCTTTCGGCGTCCTTGATGAGGATGTTGTTCTCGGCTCCTTTGCCCACACCGACCATGATTGCCGTGGGCGTGGCCAGCCCCAGCGCGCAGGGGCAGGCAATCACCAGCACGGTAACGGAAGTCAGCAAGGCATGGGTAAACGCGTTAGTTCCGCCAACGATCATCCAGCCCGCGAACGTCAGGATCGCGATACCGAGGACGACCGGTACGAAAATACCGGCGATTTTATCCACTAATTTCTGCACTGGAGCCTTGCTGCCCTGTGCCTCCTGCACCATACGGATAATTTGCCCCAGTACGGTTTGGCCCCCCACCTTCTGGGTGGTGAAGCGGAACGACCCTTTCTGGTTGATGGTCCCCGCAAATACAGGGTCGCCCGTTCGCTTTGCCACCGGGATTGCTTCGCCCGAAATCATACTCTCATCCACGAACGTCTCCCCAGAGTCAACTACGCCATCGACGGGTATCTTTTCGCCGGGCCGGACAATAATGACCTGACCGATCCGTACCTGAGCAATCGGCACATCGCGCTCAAGGCCGTTTTCGACCACCCGGACGGTTTTGGGTTGCAGGCCCATCAGCTTTTTCAGGGCCGACGAAGTGTTTGATTTGGCTCGTTCTTCCAGTAGTTTACCGAGTGAGATAAACGCAATCACGACCGCTGCGGCCTCGAAGTATACGTGTGGTTCCAGGCCCCGGCTCGTCCAGAACTGCGGGTACAGGGTGGTGAACGCGCTGAACAGAAACGCGATACCCGTCGATAAGGCCACCAGCGTATCCATGTTCGTCTTGCCGTGATGGATCTGCTTCCAGGCATTAACGAAGTATGAACGGCCCAGCCAGAACACTACCGGTGCCGATAAGACCATCATCAGGTAATTGGCGTGGGGCAAGTTCATAAAGAACATACCAATCAGCACCACCGGCAGCGAGAGGACAACCGCCCAGATTGTGCGGGTCTTCAGGGCTTCGTAGTGCCGCTGCTGCGCTTCCTGTTGTACTTCCTGTGGGTTCTCGACATCGACCACCAAATCGTAGCCAATGCCCTGCAAGACCTGCTGCATACCAGCGGGCGAAATGGTTTTCGGGTCGTACTCGACGGTGGCCGACTGGTTGGCGTAGTTGACGGCGGCTTTGGTAACGCCGGGCGTGTTGGTCAGCATCGACTCCACGCTAACGGCACAGGCCGCGCAGGTCATTTCGAGCACCGGAAATGTTTGGCGGCTTAGTTTCGCTACGGCACCCGCCCCAGTCGATGGGGTACTCTTATCTGATGTAACCCTGGTCGTGACCATCGTTCGCTCAATTTATAGGACAAAGGTCGGTATCGGGAAGGGGCTTTATCGTACACAATCCCCGGACGGACTTGTAAGATTAAACGGGCGACGTAGCCATCGTTTGTTTATCCCGCCGAATGTTCCGGTAGTACGAAGGCGACAGGCCCGTCAGGCTTTTGAACTGGTTGGAGAGGTGGGAGGCACTGCTGAAACCGGTACGGTAAGCCATGTCGGTGAGCGATTGATCGGTATAGACCAGTAACTCCCGAACCTTATCAAGGCGCTGGCTGATGATGTACTTTTCGAGGGTGATGCCTTCCTGAGCAGAGAAAAGCGCACTCAGGGCCGGGTAGTCCATGGGAATCTGCTGAACGATAGCGTCGGAGAAGCGAATTTTGTGATCGCCCAGGTCATCCCGGTTCAGGATTTGTTCCACCACGGTTTTGGTCTGCTGAACGATGGCGGCTTTTGTATCGGTCAGCAACGAAAACCCTTGCCGGGTCAACGCCGACCGAACACGGTCTAACGACTCAGGGGCTACCGGTCCCTGAATATGCACCTGCCCCAGGCGAATGTCGAGGATCGCCAGATGCTGTGCCTGTACGATATCCCGCACCACATCGATGCACCGGGCACATACCATGCCCCGTATCCGCAGGCTAACAACGTCATTGGTATTTGTTCTGGTTATCATCGGCGGGACGAGCGGGTAACGGAGCGGGTAATTTTAGTCGCAACCGTAGTTGATGAACTAACAGACAACGCTACAGAGGGCGTTTGCCAACCGACTTGTAAAATTCAGCCTGTTTGTTGCTGAATTCGGACATGTTGCTCCTATTGGGTCGATTTGGGGTTGTATAACCAAAACATGATTATTGGGTTGGCCCCCGGCCATTGATACCCGTACCTGCTTCAACGATATGAACCATCAACAGCACACCAACCTGCCGGGTGATCCCGCCAAACCAACCGCGCCGGTCGCACCCGCCGAAGCGCAGGCCCAGCAACAAATCGGCCACGACGGATACAGCAGCCCGACCACGCCTGAACAACACGAAGGCGGCACCGGGATGGATCATAGCAAAATGGACCACGGGGCTATGAAAAAAGACGGGCATTCGATGGCTGGGCATGACCACGGGGCTATGATTGCCGACTTTCTGCGCCGGTTCTGGATTTGTATGGTCCTGTCGGTACCAGTCGTCCTGTTCTCAATGATGTTTCAAAATCTGGTTGGCTACCAGCTCGATTTTCCGTTCCGCAGTCCGATTGTGCTTGTCGTGGCTTCGGTCATTTATGTCTATGGTGGCTGGCCATTCCTGACCGGCATGGTGGGGGAACTCAGAAACAAACAACTGGGGATGATGACGCTGGTGGCCGTCGCCATCACGACGGCCTATGCCTACAGCATGATCGTGTCGGTGGGCTGGCTGCGGGGCATGGACTTTTTCTGGGAGCTGGCCACGCTGATCGACATCATGCTGCTGGGGCATTACATCGAGATGAAGTCGGTGGCCGGGGCGTCGCACTCGCTGGAACTGATTGTGCAGATGCTGCCCTCCGATGCGCATAAAGTAGACGGGACGACAATCAGCGATGTAAAAGTCGATACGCTCACCGTCGGCGACGTGGTGCTGGTCCGGCCCGGCGAGCGCATTCCAACCGATGGCGAAGTGGTTGACGGCAGCAGCGCGGTCAACGAAAGTATGCTGACCGGCGAGAGCGTGCCGGCTCAGAAAACGGTGAAGGATACGGTCATTGCCGGGGCGGTCAACGGCGAAGGCTCCCTCAACATTCGGGTCACGCACAAAGGCGAGGACAGCTACCTCAACAAGGTGGTCAAGATGGTCGAGGAGGCGCAGGGGGCCAAATCCCGGACGCAGAACCTGGCCGACCGGGCGGCAGGGTGGCTCACCATCATCTCCCTGTCGGTAGGGTTGATAACCCTGGTGGCCTGGCTATGGGCCGGAAAAGACGCAGCCTTCGCCATCGAGCGGATGGTGACGGTGATGGTGACAACCTGCCCCCACGCGCTGGGCGTGGCCATTCCGCTGGTGGTGGCCATCTCGACGGGCATTTCGGCCCGCAACGGGCTGCTGATTCGTAACCGCACGGCCTTTGAAGAATCCCGCAAAATTACGGCGATGGTCTTCGACAAAACCGGTACGCTGACCGAAGGCGCGTTTGGCGTGACCCGCGTCAAGGTGTTGACCGATCAATTGGATGAGCCGGGGTTACTTCGGATTGTCGCTGCGTTGGAACAGCAGTCGCAACACCCCATCGCCGAGGGTATTGTGCGGGAGGCTAAAAAGCGCAAGCTGGACCTGCCCGCCATCGAGAACTTTCAGTCGATCACGGGCAAGGGGGTTTCGGCGACGGTGGACGGTAAATCGGTGGTGGTGGTCAGCCCCGGGTATCTGAAAGACAAACAGATTCCGTTGCCACCGGACGCGCTGTCGGGCGGGGTCGAAACGGTCGTATTCGTGCTGATAGACGATAAACTGGCCGGGTATGTGGCCCTGGCCGACCGCATCCGCGACGATTCCAAAGAAGCCGTGCAGCGGTTACAGCAGTCGGGCATCAAGGTCTACATGGCCACCGGCGACAACCAGAAAGTAGCCGATGCGGTGGCGAAAGAACTGAGTTTAGACGGCGTTTTTGCCGAAGTGCTGCCCGACCAGAAAGTGACCATCGTCAAAGACTTACAGGCCAAAGGGCAGTTTGTAGCCATGACCGGCGATGGGGTCAACGATGCCCCGGCACTGGCGCAGGCCAACGTGGGCATTGCGGTTGGGTCCGGCACAGACGTAGCCGCCGAAACCGCCGACATCATCCTGGTCAACAGTGATCCGACGGACATTACGAACCTGGTTGATTTTGGGAAGGCCACCTACCGGAAGATGATTCAGAACCTGGTGCTGGCCACGGGCTACAACGTCATCACGATTCCGCTGGCTGCTGGGGTGCTCTATCCGCACTTTGTCCTTAGCCCGGCGATGGGTGCGGTGCTGATGAGTGCCAGTACGGTCGTCGTGACCCTCAACGCGCAGTTGCTGAAGCGGAGTTTGAGCGGGAAGCCGGACAAACCCAACGCTCCCGCAAACTAACGCCCGAATCCGGCTGCTTTATCAGCTCCGCCCGGCCGTACCTGATTCGACAAAAAAGGCTCTTTCTGACCATAAGTTCCCTGATTGAAGCCGCCGTTTCGATGAGCTATTACTACTGCGTAAATATCTGATTGTTAAGTAGTTAATAATCAGATAAGTATCATATCGGCGGGTGACAACGGTCATAGAAATCCTTATTTCAGCACCTTACTTTTGACACGTCTTCCGGTTGGGAGTTCATGTTTATCACTTAAATTTTTACTCAAGTATGTTAAGCCAACAAAACCAAACCTGCCTCGATGCCTGCCTTGCCTGCGCTACCGAGTGTGACCGGTGTCTCGATGCCGACCTGAGCGAATCAGACCTGAAGAGCTTAGTTGACTGCATCCGCTTAGACCGCGATTGCGCCAAAATCTGCTACACGGCGGCTTCGTTCATCGCCAGTAACAGCACTTATGCGGCTGACATCTGCAAAGTCTGCGCCCAACTCTGCGAAGCCTGCGCTACCGAGTGTGAAAAACACAGTCACATGGAGCATTGCAAAAAATGCGCTGCCGCCTGCCGTGCCTGTGCGGAAGAATGCAAGAAGATGGCGGTTCACGCCCACGCCTGATGCCGATGGCCGGGACGGTCGGCCGCTGCCGCCGAACCCGGTGGACGTTCCCGCGCCAAACCTGACCAGCACCCGGATAGAGACCCACAGATGGTCTCCATCCGGGTACTCGAATTGTCGATTCTTATTTCGTATAGGCTAATCCGTTTATTGATTGGTATGGAAACCATCTGCATACCGGCATGGCTGACCATCGGATTACTGAATTATTACTCAACTCACGCTGTGAAACAACTACTTAGTCCCGTTTTCGGGCTGCTTTTGCTGGCCGCTGGTTTGCCGCTTCTGGCCCAGACCGCACCACAAACCCCCATGCCGACCCCCGCCCGGCCCGCCGACACCGTCAGCTACCGGGGCATGACGATGAGCCTGCCTGCCTCCCGCGAGTATGCCGCGCAGCGGGTCAAACTCACGGGTAAACGGGTGGAGTATGACCTGACGGTGGCCGAAACAACGGTCAACATCACCGGGAAACCCACCAAAGCCATAACCCTCAACGGCCTCATGCCCGGCCCCACGCTGGCCTTTACCGAAGGCGATGTGGCCGTGATTCGGGTGCATAATACCCTCAGGACCGAAACTTCCATGCACTGGCACGGCATTTTGGACCCAAGTCGGCAGGACGGCGTAGCCTACCTCAACACGCCCCCCATCGGCCCCGGCCAGTCACGGACGTTCGAGTTTCCCATCGTGCAGTCGGGGACGTATTGGTATCATTCGCACACGCCGTTTCAGGAACACCGGGGTGAATCCGGTCCCATTGTGATTCAGCCGCAGCAGCCAACGGTCAAAACCGACCACGAGCTGGTGATGCTGCTGGCCGACTGGACGGACGAAAAACAGGCCTACGTGATGAAAAACCTGAAACGGGGTACGGAATGGTACCTGATCAAAAATGGTAACGCGCAGCCCCTCAACCAGATTATCCGGCATCGAGCGTTGGGCGCGTACCTGACGCAGTCGTTTAACCGGATGCCGCCGATGGGTATTTCGGATAACTACTACCAGCGGTTTCTCATCAACGGCAAAGACACCAGCCGCTACGAGCAGTTCAAGCCCGGCGAAACCGTCCGGCTGCGGGTCATCAACGCGGCAGGAGCGAGTTATTTCCACGTTCAGTTTGCCGGTGGCCCCCTGCGGCTGATTGCCGCCGACGGGATTCCAGTCGTGCCTGTTATGGTGGACCGGGTGCTGATGGCCATTGCCGAAACGTATGATTTCATCGTCACCATCCCGGCCAGCGGCGCGTATGAATTGCGGGTTTCAGCCCAGGATGGTTCGGGCTATGCGTCGGCGCTTCTGGGCAAGGGCAAACCTGTTTTTGCGCCTACAATCCCCCGGCCCGACATCTACCAGATCACGACCGCGATGAGCAAAATGCCGGGTGGCAACCGCAGCAGAATGAGTTTTGGTAAATACAAGCCCCTCGTCCGGCTATTGCCGCCTGGTACGCCCGAAGCCAGCATAAAGATGCCTGGCATGGATATGCCCGGCATGGACAAACCCAAAGCGGAAATGCCCGGTATGGCGATGCCCGGCATGGATATGCCCGGCAAGGATACGTCTGGTATGCAAATGCCCATGTTCGACAAGTTCAACACGTTTAATTACAAGCAGTTGCGTTCGTTGGAGAAGACTACGTTCCCCACCAACCGCCCCATCCGGGAGGTGACGCTGAACCTGTCGGGCGATATGCGCCGCTACATCTGGGGGTTCAACGGCAAGACGCTGTCGGGAGCTGACGCGATCACCATTCGGCGGGGCGAGATCGTGCGGTTCCGGTTGGTGAACGGCACGATGATGTTTCACCCGCTGCACCTGCACGGCCATTTTTTCCGGGTGCTGAATGGGCAGGGGGACTATTCGCCCCTCAAGAACACGGTCAATATCTCGCCGATGGAAACGGTGGTGATCGAATTTCTGGCCGACGAAGAGAATGACTGGTTTTTCCACTGCCACGTGCTGTACCACCTGGTGGGTGGAATGGGCCAGATAGTGCATTACGAAGGCACCACGCCCGACGCCGACGTGATAGCCGCCCGCAACAGCCCGTCCAGCCCCATGAAAGACCCGGCGGGCGACAATAAATACTACTTCTGGGGCCGACTCGATGCGGGTTATCCAACGAGCTATCTGGCCCTGAATTACTCGAATCAGCGCAACGCCTTCATCATCGGAGGGGACGTAAACCGGCGCGGACGGTTCGAGGTGGACGTTGATTATGAACGCTACCTGACGCAATACCTGCGCGTCTTCGGCGGCATCGACGCGGGAAACGAGCAGTTTCTGCGCCGGTTAAGGGCGGGTACGGACGTTTCCGGCGAGCAGAAAATTGTCCGGGCCGTAGTGGGGGTTCGATACCTGTTGCCGTTTCTGATCGACTCCGAAGTAAAATTCGATGCGTTTGGGAACGTGCGGTTTCAACTGTCGGGTGAACAGCAGCTTTTGTCCCGGCTGATCCTGACGTATCAGGCGCAGTGGCTGGTGAGCAGCTACACCCGGCTGCACGTTGATCTGGATTATCTGCTGACCAAAAACCTGGCCTTATTCATCAACTACGATACCCGGTACAGCAGCGTCAGCGGGGGGCTGGCTTACCGCTTTTGAGTTGGTCGGTTATGTATATAGCCTTGACAGTAAATTGGTTGACCATAGTTTCGCTGTGTTCAGCCACCCTTTTTATTTTTTCACGTTAACCGAAAATCGCGTATGAACCCAGTACACAAACCCCGGTTGTCAGCCCATTGGCTGACCGTTTCCGCAGCGGCTATGGCCCTGTTTCTGCTGACGAGCCGCCCGGCCCAGAGCCAGACCATGCCCAAAGACAAGGACCATAGCTCCATGTCGATGGCCGACGAGTCGATGATGATGAAAAACGGTAAAATGATGATGATGGAAGGGGGTAAAATGAAGCCCATGAACATGAGCATGACCATGAGCGACGGCACCGTGTGCATGACCGACGGCACCTGCAAAATGACCGACGGCACCACCATGAAGCTGAAGGAAGGCGACCAGTGCATGATGGAAAACGGGAAAATGGTCATGCACCCCGGCTCGATGAAACACCATAAAAAGGGCGGTGCCAAAATGGGCAAAATGAAAATGAATGGCTAAACGGCCTAGGCATCCCGAACCGATAAGGAAGTAGCGTAGCCAATCACAATCTAACTACGAAAAAAATGATGTTTTACGATGGGTATCACTTTGGTGGAATGCACCTGTTCTGGTGGTTCATGTGGGGAATTATGCTGTTCTGGATTTTCGTCCTGCCCTTCAATATCCCCGGTCAGCGGTATCGGCGAAGTTCTCCGCTCGACATATTGCACAACCGGCTCGCGTCCGGGCAAATCACCACCGAACAGTACCGGGAGCAGAAACAACTCATAGACAACGATTCAGTCAAGGCAGGCTGATGAACAGACCATCCCGGTCAACTTAATTATTCAGCAAAAACCCAGGACTCACGCAAAAACCTCTAAAGGAAATTTAAGGGTTTTTGCGTGAGTCCTTTTAAAATCGTGTTCGGTTTTCGATGACGTAACTATCGGTAAATAAACAGATTACATGACATAAACAATACAAAAAACTGACCTCACGATAGGTCTGACTTCGGCACAGGC
>JBBRMP010000209.1:0-10212 GCA_038230755.1 Cytophagales bacterium
AAGTAGTTGATTATCAGCACATTAAGATTTTTGCTTAGTTTAACTCATAAATTAGAAAAATTAGTAACTTGCTGATTGTCAGATAATTGGCTTGAATTTGCCTACCTAAACAGTTACGTTGGATCAAAGCCATTATGAACAGCGAGACAAAGGTTTTACGGGCAAAGTTGTCAACAAGTTTGGTTGAATGGATGATTGAGATAATTTCGCGTTTGAGGCCGGTGCGCCGGTGCGACTGCTTCATAGGGAATTGGTCGTATTTGGAGCGTAAGACACTACAAATATCCAATTCCTTTTTTATTGATACCTTATTTTAGCAGGGTAGAGTAGTTTTTTTTGTGTAACAATTGTCACTGACCGGGCCAGTCAGTTCAGCGAATTTTATATCTGCATTGACACTCAGTCAACGCAAGTCACATTAACTAATCGGCTACCATGAACGAGTATATTCAGGCGTTTCTGAACGGTTACAGCGGTTACTGGACTTACCTGGTCAACGAGATTATCCATCCCGGCTGGCCCAACTATGTCTACACTCTGATTGGCCTATCCCTGCTGGTCTGGATGCTGGAGCTGCTGTTTCCGTGGCGGAGAGACCAGCCGATTTTCCGGAAGGATTTCTGGCTTGATGGCTTCTACCTGTTTTTCAACTACTTTCTGTTTTCGCTCGTCGCCTACAACGCCGTTTCGCAGGTAGCCGTAAAAGCGTTCAACGATTTTCTGGGCCTTTTTGGGATTACCAATCTGGTGGCCCTGAACGTGGCGAACCTGCCCGACTGGAGCCAGTTATTGATTCTGTTTGTGGTGCGCGATTTTATCCAGTGGAACATTCACCGGCTACTGCACCACTCGCCCCGGTTGTGGGCGTTTCATAAGGTTCACCACTCGGTGGAGCAGATGGGGTTTGCCGCTCACCTGCGCTATCACTGGATGGAAACCGTCGTGTACCGGACGCTGGAATACCTGCCGCTGGCCATGATTGGATTTGGGTTGAAGGAGTTTTTTATCGTTCACCTGTTCACGCTGGCCGTTGGTCACCTCAACCACGCCAACCTGTACCTGCCCATCGGTCGGCTTCGGTACGTGTTCAACAGCCCCCAGATGCACCTCTGGCACCATGCCGAAGAGCTGCCCCCCCACAACCGAGAAGGGGTCAATTTTGGGCTGACCCTCAGCGTATGGGATTACCTGTTCCGCACGGCCTACGTGCCCTATGAAGGAAGCCACATTAAATTAGGCTTTCGCGGGGTCGAGCGGTTTCCCAACACGTTTTTCGGCCAACTCCTCTATCCCTTTCGTAAACTTCCTGCCCTGGCAAAACGGACTACATCTACAACCGAGTCTCGACGGCCCGTAGCCCACCAACGCCCGTGAGGTCCGTTTTGGCCAATCCGGTTGGTTGTCTGCCTGGACCGGCAACGGATTTTGGTCGTCGGTGTCACCCTGCTGAGTGCCATCGCCGGTACGTGGCTGAGCGGCTATTTCCCCGAACGGTTACCCAACTAACTAAGCTGAAGGCGGTTAAAACTATTGGAATCCCCTGTGACAAATGTCACGGATACCGGAGTTGGACGGAGGTAACTTTATCGTATTGCTCAAACATAAACAGACCGATGATGAACCTACTTAAGTCTCTTTTTGGCGGAACCAAAACGGGACAAATCGCTGAAGCACGGGCGCGGGGAGCCGTTATAATTGACGTTCGCACACCGGCTGAATTTGCCGGGGGCCACGCCAAAGGAGCCATCAATATGCCCCTCGACACGCTTGAGTCCAAACTAAGCACCATCAAACAGTACAAAAAACCAATCGTATTATGTTGTGCATCCGGTATGCGTAGTAGCCGGGCCAACGCGTTGCTGGCCGGGCGGGGCGTTCCCGACCTGCACGATGCGGGTAGCTGGAAAAACCTGACGTAAGCCGCCCGGTTAGCCGACGTAGCAGGATGTGACAGCCCAAAGAAGTTGACGTTAACGTAAACAACAGAACGATGAACCGGATTGACTTTTTGAAAACGCTGGGATTTGGCGTGGCGTTAATCGGGACGGGGCCGTTCGTGGCATCCTGTAAATCCGGTGGTATGATGCCCGGTATGGAAGGCATGAACACGCCCTCGCCGACGGTTTCGACGGGTAGCTTCACCACCCCCCTGCCAATTCCCGAAGCGCTGACCAACCCAACTACGCTGACGGCAAAAGCCCGGCAGGCTACCGTTGGGGGACGAACGATCTCGGTGCTGGGCTACCGGGACGGGCTGTTAGGCCCTACCATTCGGGTGCAGAACGGGCAAAATCTGGCCATCAGACTGCAAAATGAACTCGCGGAGCCGACCAACATTCACTGGCACGGCCTGCTTGTTCCAGCCCTGATGGATGGGCACCCCGACCAGATGGTGACGTCTCAGGGTACGTTCGACTACCAGTTTCGGGTCAACCAGCAGGCGGGTATCAACTGGTATCACCCCCACGTCCACGGCATGACCGGCCAGCAGATCACTCAGGGTTTAGCGGGCCTGTTTATTGTGGAAAGCCCGGAAGAAAAAGCCCTCAACCTACCGGCAGGCAGCCTGGAAATTCCTCTTATCATTCAGGACAAACGAATGACGGCGGGCGGCATCGACTACAGCCCGACCATGATGGAGCGCATGAACGGCTACTTCGGCGAAACGATACTGGTCAATGGCATGGAAGGGACGTTTCTGAACGTGGCTACCCGCTACTACCGGTTTCGGGTGCTGAACGGTTCCTCGGCCCGGCTGTATAACCTGTCGCTGAGCAACGGGAAGGCTCTGGTGGTCATTGGTTCCGACAACGGGCTGTTGCCCAAACCAGCATCGGTGACCGAGCTATTGATCGGGCCGGGCGAACGGGTCGATCTACTGATCGACTTTTCGGGTCAGGCCATTGGGTCGGCGGTTTTCCTGGTCAGCAACCCGTTTAGCGGCATGGGTTCGGGCAACGGACTACAGGGGTTCAACCTGCTCCGGTTCGCCATCAACCGGCAGGAGTCGGATTCGTTCCGGTTGCCCGCTGTCCTTGCCCCTGCCCCCACAAGGCCCGCTTCGGCCAACACCCGGACGTTTGCCCTCACGATGG
Organism: Cytophagales bacterium; assembly: GCA_038230755.1. Taxonomy (GTDB): domain Bacteria; phylum Bacteroidota; class Bacteroidia; order Cytophagales; family Spirosomataceae; genus Fibrella. Next base: position 3,096 of record JBBRMP010000209.1, read on the forward strand.
CGATGAGCATGAACGGGGGAATGCACCGCATCAATGGCAAGGTGTACCGGCCCAATGCCATTGAGGAGACTGTTCCACTGGGTACGACCGAGCGCTGGGAGTTTGACAATTCGACCGATACGATGCCCCACCTCATGCACCTTCACGGTGCTCACTACCAGGTGCTGGAACGGACCGGTGGGCGGGGCAAACTGATGCCCCACGAGGCGGGCTGGAAAGACACGGTACTCGTAGCAGGGGGGGAACGGGTGACGGTGCTGACGACGTTTACCATTCCCGGCAAATTCGTGCTTCACTGCCATATTCTCGAACATGAAGACGATGGCATGATGATCAACTTCAGGGTCGCCTGAGTACGGTCAAAACGCGGCCTTTTGCTCTTCTGGTCAGAAGTGAGCTTTCCAGACTGGCTACTGATTCTCGGATGTCTCGCTCTGTCTTATCGTGAAGTAGGTTGTCAGTTTGGGGTGAAAATCTGACAACCTACTTTACGATAAGACAATTCAGGGCGCATTCACTAGAAGCCAGTCAAACTTGTGTTCACAAAAAGAGCCGGTTGGGTTGTTCTAACCAGCTCCTTTATCGACTGCCCATTCACACCCGCATAATCAGCACGGGCATGGTAGCGTGGTTGAGCACGTCTTCGGCCACGCTGCCCGACAGCAGGTGATGAAGGCCTTTGTAGCCATGCGTGAAGAGCACGATCAGGTCGGCCTTCACCTCGTCGGCGTAATGAATAATGCCCTCCGGGACGGTTTTGGCCGGGCGTATGGTGACGTCAAATTCCGTGATGCCTTTAGTGCTGGCAAAGTCACTCACCCACTCGCGGACACCGTCGGGATCGCGGTTGTCGGTGTGGGTCATCACGTAGAGAAACTGGTTGAGGCCGTTTTCGCCTAGCTCAAACGGGTAATGCTGAAGCGTTTTAAGCCGGTCGTCAACGTCAATGGCGCACACGATGTGTTGGGGCTGGAAATGGGCTACAGACTGCTTCACAATCAGCACCGGGCAGTGGGCGTGGCGCATAATCACCTCCGCGTTTGACCCCAGCAACCATTCTTTCAGCCCCGACGCCCCTTCCGACGTCATCACGATCAGGTCGGCGGGCTGGTGAGTCACGTTATGCACCAGCCCCTGCCCGTTGGTCAGCAGCGTAGGCACAATGCGGACGTCCCGGTAGGCGGGGTTGGCGGCCATACGCTCCAGCGCGGCTTCGTCGTCGGCCTCAATTTCCTGGTATTCGGCCAGGGCACGGTTGGTGGTAATGGCAACGGCCTCAGCATAAACGGGCATGGGCAGAGGGTATTCTACCGAATGCAGCAGCTGAATAGTGGCCCCGTTGCTGCGGGCAATATCGACGGCGACCGACAGGGCTGCGTCGGTCGCGGGACTTAGATCGGTTGGCACTACGATGGTTTTCATACGAACGAATTGGTTTGGTTGATGCCTCAAAGCAACCCCAGCACCGTTCACCAACCCCTGATAGAAACTGGCTATCCACCTGATTTTCATCAACTGAGCAAAATCAGTCAGCGGCCTGACCACGGTCCGGGTTAACCTGCCGACTGGCTGGTAGCTTTGCTAAAATGAACCTCGATCATGCTACAGGACCTGTCGCCCGAAGTAATGGACCACTTACTGCACAGCCAGTTTTTTGGCCGTATTGCCTGCGCCGCTGATGGGCAGGTGCTGATTTTGCCTGTAACGTATTTGTTTGATGGTCAGGCTATTTACGGCCAGACGTATGAGGGCACCAAAACCCGGTTGCTCCGAAAAAACCCACTCCTCTGTTTCGAGGTCGATGAGGCGTGCAGCCCCACCTGCTGGCGGAGTGTAGTGGTGCATGGTGTGTATGAAGAGTTGCAAGGCGACGAACGCAATGATGTGGTGCAACGCCTGGGGCCAGGCCGCGTACCACCGCATACCCCAGCGCTACCCCCGCTCGATGAGGCCGTTCTGTCGGCATCTACGGTCGTCTATCGCATTCGTATCCTGAGGAAATCGGGGCGTAGCGAAACGAAGAATAATTAACAGTAAGTCAATCCCTTAAAGCCAGCCAGCTCATGAAAACGCTCGACTCGTTTGTCGTTGCCGCCTTTGTGGTAGTCAATGTATTTGCCCTGGTGCAACTGATCGGCAGTTATCGCTGGCCAACCATTACCCGCCTTACGTTCTGCCTGCTATTTGGCATTGCGGCGGTAGTGAATACCAAAACCATATTCGACACGCCCTGGGTGTACCAGAGCTACGCCGATTATGCTATCCCGCTCTACAGCCGCTTCATTCTCGGCCTGTTCGATGCCATCACGCAGCCAATGGTGTTGGGTATTGCGGTGGGGCAGGCCGGTATTGCGGTGTCGATGTTGATGAAACGCCACTGGTTCCGGGCGGGGAGCCTGAGCGGGATCGTGTTCTGCCTCGCCATGGCGCCGCTGGGCCTGGGGGCGGCCTTCCCGGCCACGGTGCTTATGGCCCTGGCGTTTTACCGCCTCTACAAACACGAAGGCCGCGAAAGCATCGCCGATGTGCTCGACCACAATTGGGTGTTGCTACCAATGGATTAAAACCCGCTCGTAAAAGTGCTTGTATGCTGCCAGAAGACGTACTCAGGTGGGCGGGGTCGCACCTGCGGGGGTCTGCGCCCTGAAGCAAAACTTAATGGGGGTGGGCATCTTGTGGAAATAGGGCTACTACGATCAAATCCGTAAACCCGACCCGACCGACTGGCAGGCCATAATGAAAGTCGGCCTGGAGGACATCTGCCCCCGTTTCGATGCAAAGCGGCTGGCCGTAGACTACTATGAGCAGTTGTACGCCGCTTGAGCATTACCCCTTCTTGGGCACGACCAGCAAGGGGCGCCTGGTCGTCAGCGAAAGTTTGCGAATCAGGCTGGCATGAAATAGCTTTTCCACAAAGCCACGGTCGCGGTGGGCCAGCACGACAGCGTCGGGCCAGTGACTACGTACATACGCGTCGATGCCATCGGCAACTGATTCGTAAGACAAATGCCGGAACGTGATTCGTTCGGAAGCAAACTGATCCTCAAAAGCATCAATGATGGTCTCCGCAGCCATGAACTCGTCGTCATCAGAGGCGGATATATGCACTACGGCCAAAGCAGCTCCCAGCCGCTCGCCGATGTTCATCACCTTGTTGATGCAGGTTAGCTCCAGACCCTTCAAATCGGCGAAATAGGCAAACTGGTGCAGCATTGAAAGCTTGACCGCGTTGGGCAGTACCCAGATGGGGCAGGTGGCCCGCTGCACCACCACGGACGTCACCGAGCCGAGCAGCTTATCCCAGGCATTGGACGCTCCCACGGTGCCCATCACCACAAAACTGGCTTGTTCGGTCAGGGCTACCTCCAGAATACTGTCGGCGGGTTGCCCCACCACCAACTGCGAACTGACGGGTACGTCACCAAACCCGTGCTGTTGCTGGTGCTCGCCAAGGGTGTGCTGAAATTGCTGGAGTGCCTGGGCCATTTGCGCATGAAGGCTGTCGTTCCAGGTGGTTAACTCAGCCACAATCGGGATGTTGAACGTGGGGACAGGCGGCGCGAGCTGCACCACATGGAGCAGCACCACACGCGCGTGCAGACAGTGGGCCAGTTCGATACCGAAATGCGCTGTGCTTTGTGATAAGGCACTAAAGTCGATGGGAATCAGGATAGTTTTCATGGGTATTCATCAGTTTACCCAAAAGTAGTGACTCGTTGGGCAATGTAGCCTGACCTGAGTCAGCTAACGAACTGACAGTAGGCTATTTACAGGCCATATCCGTTGATACAGGGCAAAAAGGGCGGGAGGCGACGCATGGCGGTCGGTAATTAGGGCGAATCAGTGGTGCCACAAAGGTGCCACATTCCCCAACAGACAAGACTGAGCAGCCAGGCACCTGAAATCAATCAAGCCGTAGGCTGACCGTCATCAGGCCTGCAACCAATGACATCGGCCACCTTTGTCCTGTTCTTTCTTTCTCTACTTGCTACTGCCATGACGTTTGAACCCGCTGCTCACCTGTTGGCCTTCGTCCTCCCGCTCTCATTCCAGAAAGGCGACGTCACGTTTTACCCCACCACGCAAGGCCCCGACCTGCGGGTGGCGATCACGCCCGATGCCAAACCCCGCCACGTAATCTCGACTGCCCAACTCGCCAAAGGCATCTGGGTGGCCCGCCTCCACTGGTTCGATGGGCAACAGCAGTATTTCCAGGAACAGGAATTGATTATCACCTAAACTACTAATCGTCAATTCATTATGAGCACGATCCTGCTTGCTACTGACTTTTCGGCCAGCGCCCACTGGGCCACTGACTACGCCCGGCAACTGGCTCAGCAACTGAAAGCCCGGCTGGTGCTACTCTACGTGTATGACCCACTTCCCGCCGTTACACCGGCGCACGAATGGTTGACGTCGACGGCAGAAGCCCAGTACATGCACGCGATGCATCAGTTGACCCAACTGCGTAGCCAGTTGCTTACCCAAACTAAAGGGGCGCTCGACATCTCAGTGATCGCCCGGCCCGGTTCGCCAGCGTCAGGCATTGAGGACGAAGCCCGGCAGCAACAGGCCGATCTGCTGGTGATGGGGCTGGTGGGCGACGAACCCCGCAAAGCCCGGCTGGAAGGCAGTTTGGCCACCAATTTAATTCCGCACACGCCCGTGCCGCTGCTGCTGGTGCCGCCCGGAACCACCTACCACGCCATCCGAAATATCGTGCTGGCCCTTGATCTGGCTCACCCCATCGACAGCCTCGCGCTGGATACCGCCCGGCAATTTGCCCGCCTGTTTGGAGCTACGCTCGATCTGGTTTGCGTGGAAGACGAACCAACCAGGAAACAGCAACGGGCCGCCCGGCAGGTGTGCGAACGGCTCCGAAACGACCCGCACACCTTCCGCTTTTTACCCGGCTACGACGTGGTGCTGGCCCTGGATCATTACTTCGCCGAGGCGAAGGCCGACCTGATTATGCTGCTACCCAAACCCCATACCTGGCTGCGCACGTTTCTGTTCGAATCGATCACGCAGGAGGTCGCCCGCCTGGCCAACGTGCCTGTGTTGACCACCGCTTTGCCTCTCACAACGTATTGACAATCAACAGTATAAACTAAAGAACGCCATGAAAAAGATTCTCCTGCTGACCGATTTTTCGGAAGCGGCTCAGAACGCGCTCCATGTGGCCCGTTCGCTGTTCAGCGATACCGTCGCTGATTTTCACCTGCTGTGTGTGTATCCCCTGGAGACCGACTCATTCTACAGCCAACAGCATGTGGCTCAAACTGCCCATACCGCGTTCGCCGACCAACTCCATGACATTGTCGTTGAGCTACGGCGGCAGGCCGTCACCGACTGGCATACCTTCCGCGCCACGGCCCGGCCCGGTCAGTTGCTGGCCGTTATCGGAGGCATACTGGCGGGCGAAACGTATGATTTTGTGGTGGTTGGGGCCAAAAAAGACGGCACCAACGAGTTGTTCGGCAACACCGCCACCGCCCTGATTCGGCAGGTAGCGGCCAACGTGCTGGTCGTACCCGTTAATGCCGGGCCTAAACCGCTACAGCATATTGTACTGGCTACCGATTTTGCTACCCTCCGCAACTGCAAGCTGCTTAGCCCGCTGAAGAGCATGGTCACGCTGAAAGGGGCTATGCTGACGCTGTTAACGGTGGACACGCCAGGCAAAACAAGCGTTGGTCTGCAACAGGAAACACGTATCCGGCAGTTTCTCCAGCCCATCGACCCGTCGATAGCCCGCTTGCGGGCACCTAACGCCCGGCAGGGTATCGACACCTACCTGGCTGGTCACCCCGTTGACCTGCTGGTGACGATTCCCCACCACCGGGGCTGGACCGACACCTTGAATGGAGCAAGTACCACGCGCTCACTGGCCTACACGCCGCCCGTATTGCTGCTGACACTCTACGACGATGGCCGTACGGACCAGCCCCAACCTGTCGACAACCTGTCTACTATAGACTGTGCCCTTTGATCCCCTGAACTCATGTACAAGATTCTGATATTGACCGACTTTTCGGTGGCTTCGCGGCACGCCATCGCCTACGCGCAGGCTCTTTTTGCCGATACCGCCACCGATTTCTGTCTGTTCAATGCCTATCCTATCGAACCGGCCCTGGAATATGGTGCGGCCTTTTTGCTGGCCGAAGGGCGCGATGCCGCCGAACAAAACCTGCATGAATTTCGGGAGTCCGTAACGGAGTCTCCTCAGCCGGTCTACCATACCTACCGCAGTCTGGTAGCCCTGGGCGAACCCGTTGAGGCCGTGGCACGGCTGCTGACCATGGAACACGTCGACCTGATTGTGGTAGGCGCAACGGGTTCGGGCCACACGGAACGGGTCGGTAGCGTAGCGACGGGCCTGCTTCGGCAGGCGGCTACGCATGTGTTGGTCGTGCCGCTCACGGCCCCTATCCGCCCGCTGAGACAGGTAGTGCTAGCTACCGATTACGGGTCGGTCAACGATGCGCAGTCGGTGGTGCTGCTTACAGATCTGGTCAGTCGGAACGCGGCAGAACTAACGCTGCTGACCATCGACGATCCAAAACACCCTGAACAGCAGGCATCGACAGCCTCGCGTCGGTACGTGGAGCGCGCGTTTAAGGCTGTGCAGACTACCCTCTATTCCATCCATGACCCTGACGTTCGGCAGGGCATTAAAGCGTATCTGGACGTTCACCCGCAGGTAGATATGCTGGTGCTACTACCCCACCACAAAGGCCTGTTCGACCTATTGCGCAAACAAAGTGTGAGCCGGTCAATGGCCTACCATCCTGCTGTGCCCCTATTGGCCCTGTATGACGACCGACCGATTACGCCTAACGACTCTGAACTCGACGCCATGCCGTTTGCGAGCTATCGCTAACCCGGGTGGTAACCAGAATGTGCAACGTAAGGCCAATTGGTAGTCTGCCGAAGACTTGGCAACGTGCCATGAAATTCGCAGAGCAGGTTTAGCCTATTGCTGCTCAAGACGTTATTATAGCCGACACTTGGTATACCGCACTCAATTAACTGGATCAATTTACGCGACGCCTTAGGCGACCAGGTGAAGAGCTGAGCTGACTTGTCCTGAAAAAGGTTGACCACAAACTGGTTA